>CAYWON010000074.1:2324-31195 GCA_964459885.1 uncultured Archangium sp. | reverse complement strand
CAGAAATCACTCGCGGCGGACGCAGCCAAACGAGGGGATCTCTCAGCACCGGTGGTGCGTCTCACCCGTCAGAACGCCATGGCCTCACTTCGCTCGAAGTCGAGGGCCTGCGCCGCGACGAGCACACACGAGCTCTTCAGCCCCGCTTCCTTCCGGGCAGACGCTCGGATCAGACCGCGGACTCCCTCAGACGTCGGCCGTCACTCTCGCGAGCGCTGCGGCGTCGGCGTCAGCGCCTTCCGAGAAGAGCGTGTCTTCAGCGACGCGGAGCAACGATTCGAAGCCGTCTCGCTTCAGCGCGCTCACCGCCACGCCGCCGCGCTGACGAATCAGCACCTTCACCACGCCGGGCGCGAGCTGATCGGTCTTGTTCCACACCAACAACCGCGGCCGCTCGAGCAGCTCGAGGTCTTCGAGAATGTGCTCAACCGCCGCGATCTGCGCGTCACGCGCGGGGTCTGCAGCGTCGACCACGTGCAGCAACAGCGACGCGTCTTCCAGCTCTTCCAGCGTGGCGCGGAACGCAGCGACGAGGTCCTTCGGGAGGTCGCGAATGAAGCCCACCGTGTCGGTGATGATGACCTCATGCTCGCGCGGGAAGCGGAGCCGTCGCGAGGTCGGGTCGAGCGTGGCGAACAGCTTGTCCTCCGCAAGCACCTCGGACTTCGTGAGCGCGTTGAGCAGCGTCGACTTGCCGGCGTTCGTGTACCCGACGATGGAGATGACGGGCAGCTCCTTGCGCGCGCGCTGACGACGCCGCGTCTTCCGGTCGCCGGAGAGCTGATCGATCTTCCGCTCGAGGAACGTGATGCGATCTCTCGCGCGACGACGATCGATCTCCAGCTTCGTCTCGCCGGGACCGCGGCCACCCACGCCGCCGCCGCCAGACAGGCGCGAGAGCGACGGGTCGGCCTGCACGAGGCGCGGCAGCATGTACTTGAGCTGCGCCAGCTCGACCTGGAGCTTGCCGTCACCCGACTGCGCGCGCTGCGCGAAGATGTCGAGGATGAGCTGCGTGCGATCGAGCACCTTCATGCTGGTGGCCTGACCGATGTGCCGCGCCTGCGAAGGCGAGAGCTCTTTGTCGAACACCAGCACCTCGGCCAGCTTCTGCATGCCGCGGAGGTTGAGCTCGTCGAGCTTGCCGCGGCCGATGAGGTACTTCGGGTCAGCGTGACGGCGCAGCTGCAGCACCGTGTCGACCACCTCCACGCCGGCGGTGCGCGCGAGTTCCTTGAGCTCCGCGAGCGACGACTCGGCGCCCTCGCGATCTCCGTCGAGACACACGGCCACGAGAATCGCGCGCTCAGCGCTGCCCACCTTGCGCGCGCGGGTGGTGGCCGCGAGCTCGTCTTCGAGCGCCTCGACGGTCGAGATGAAATCGAACTTCTCGTCGTAGACGTCGGGCAGCGTCTCGGTGCGCCACAGCTCGCCGTCGGGGTTGTCGGGCAGCAGGTGCGCGAAATGCAGCACGCCGGGCAAGCCGTCGTCTTTCACGCCGATGGCGGCGACCAGGTCGAGGCGGAGCAGCGCGAGGTCGGTGAGGTCGTCGCGGGTGAGCGGCTCGCTCTTGAGGTGGGTGTGCACCAGCCGCAGACCACGCAGACGGGCCTGACCCGCGCGTGCGCGGCCGATGTCGGGGAGCTCCAGCTGGTGCGCGTTGCCGACGATGACGGTCTCGACCTCGCCCTTGCGGTTGAGCAGTACGCCCACCTGGCGGTTGGTCTCGCGCGAGAACTCGGTGAGGTGACGGGCCAGCTCGGGGCTGACGATCTCCTCAGGCATCACGCGACGCCGCAGCGTGTTCTTGAGGTGCTTGAGCTCACTGGCCTTCAGGCCGAGCAGATTTCCGACAGGTTCACTCACTTGGGCGCTTCCTTCGTGCGTCTTGCGCGGCGATTCAAGTACCGTCGCGCAAGCTTGTTGCAGGTTCTCGTCACCGTGTGGATCGCCGTACTGGGGCTGTGCATCGGCAGCTTCTTGAACGTCGTCATCGGCCGCATGCCCGAAGAAGACGAGCTCGATGGCCCCGAGCCTGTCGGTTTCTGGCAGCACGTGAAGGTCGCGTTCACGTTCTCTGGGCGCGCGTACCGGCGGCTCTACACGCCGTCGTACTCGCAGTGCCCCAAGTGCCAGCACCGCATTCGCTGGTACGAGAACATCCCCGTGGTGTCGTGGCTCGCGCTGCGCGGCAAGTGCAGCAGCTGCAAGCAGCCCATCTCGCCGCGGTACATCCTCGTGGAGCTGCTGACGGGCACGCTCTTCGTCGCGATGCTGACGCGCTACCCCTACGACTGGGAGCTCGTCTCGGCGCTGACGTTCCTCACGTTCCTCATTCCCCTCATCTTCATCGACGCCGAGCACTGGATTCTCCCGTTCGAGCTCACGCTCCCGGGGATCGCTGGAGGCCTGCTGCTCGCGCTGCCACGAGGTCACGATGCGTTCATCGCAGCGGTCCTCGGAGCGGGAGTCGCCTTCGTCGCGTTCCGCGTCATGGAGGTCGTGGGTTGGCTCGCCACGGGTCGGGAGGCGCTCGGAGCCGGCGACAAGTACCTGCTGGCGATGATCGGCGCGCAGGTCGGCTGGCGGGCGCTGCTCGGCGTCGTGCTGCTCTCGTCGCTTCAGGGCGCGGTGGTCGGAATCATCCGCATGCGCATGACCGGTCGCGCCGGGCCGTCGAGCGAAAAGCCTGAAGAGCCGGCGCAAGAGAAAGCGGAAGCCGACGAAGAAGAATCAGGCCGCGAGCCGTTCACGCCGGAGTTCATCAAGCCCGGGTACAGCTGGTGGCAGCGGGTGTTGTTGGTGCCGTACACGGTGTTCCTCCAGGACATTCCAGACTCGCCGCCTGCTGACGAAGCGACGGGTGAGGTTCCTGACTGGGAACCGGGCGCGAACAACCTGCCCTTTGGGCCGTGGCTCGGGCTCGCGGGCATCCAGGTCATCTTGCTGGGGCCGCACATCGTCGACGCGCTGACGCACACGCCGTACCAGTTGCTGGCCGAAATCGTCTTCGGTCAGTGAGCTGGCGTAGGCTGGTCGCATGACCGCGGCGCAGCAGAAGAAGACCGTCGAGGAGTATCTCGCCGACGAAGAGCGCTCGCAGGAGCGGCACGAGTACGTCGCGGGCGAGGTCTACGCGATGGTCGGGGGCACGCTTCGCCACAACCGAATCACCGGGAACATCTACGTGGCCTTGCGCGCTGAACTGAAGGGCAGCGGCTGCCAGGCCTTCGTCACCGACGTGAAGCTCCGAGTCAGGGAAGCCGACGCCTTCTTCTACCCGGACCTCTTCGTGGAGTGCGGCAAGGGCGAGCGCGCAGGCACTGCGACGTTCGCCACGGAGGCACGCCTCGTCATCGAGGTCCTGTCCGAGAGCACCGAGGCCTACGACCACGGCGCGAAGATGCTGCTCTACCGGAAGCTCCCTTCGCTGCAGGAGTACGTGCTCGTCTGGCAGGACCGCCGCGTCGTCGAGGTCTTCCGGCGCGCCGACATCGGCTGGACACACCTCGTCTTCGAGAACGACGACGTGGTGCGGCTCGAGAGCGTGAGCGCCAGCGTGCCGGTGTCGACCATCTACGAAGACACCGACGTGGCATAAGGCCCGCGTGTCCCACCGGAAGCTGCTGACCCAGGCGCGTCGCGTCGTCGTCAAAATCGGAACCAACGCGCTCACCAACACCACCGGCCGGTTTCATCGCCCGCACTTCGAGCGCCTCGCCGCCGAGCTGCAGCGCATCGCCCACGACCGGCAGCTCATCATCGTGTCCTCGGGCGCCATCGCGCTGGGCGTCGAGCGGCTCAAGCTGCCATCGAAGCCGAAGGACATCCCCGGCAAGCAGGCGTGCGCCGCGGTCGGCCAGAGCCGCCTGATGCGCGCGTGGGAAGAAGCGCTCGACCCGTTGCTCGTCGCGCAGGTGCTCCTCACGCACTCCGACATGCAGGACCGCCGCCGCTACCTCAACGCGCGCCACGCGCTCGAGCGGCTCATCACCGACGGCGTGGTGCCCGTCATCAACGAGAACGACACGGTGTCGGTCGATGAGATCAAGTTCGGCGACAACGACACGCTCGCTGGCCTGGTCGCCGGCCTCGTCAACGCTGACGCGCTGGTGGTGCTCAGCGACGTCGACGGGCTCTACGACGCCGACCCACGCACGCACCGCGACGCGAAGCGCATCGCCACCGTCGAAGCCGTCACGCGCGCCATGTTGCAATCGGCGGGCGGCTCAGGCTCGACCGTGGGCACCGGCGGCATGGCGACCAAGCTGCGCGCCGCTCAGCGCGCGACCGAGTCGGGCATCACCTGCGTCATCGCCGCCGGCCAGACGCCCGGCACGCTGACGCGCGTGTTCGACGGTGAAGAAGAAGGCACGTTGTTCCTCAAGCAGACGAGCCGCCGTGACGCGCGCACCACGTGGATCGCCCACGCCTTGAAAGCGCGAGGCACGCTGGTGGTCGACGCGGGCGCGCGCGTGGCGCTGGCCGACAAGAAGAAGAGCCTGCTGCCATCGGGCATTCGTGAAGTGAAAGGCAACTTCTCGCACGGAGACCCGGTGGACCTCGCTGATGAGAGCGGCGAGGTCTTCGCGCGCGGCCTCGCGGCGTACGGCGCTGACGAGCTGCGAAAGCTCGCGGGCAAGCGCACCGCGCAGATTGAAGCGGCGCTCGGCTACCGCGGCATGGACGAAGCGGTGCATCGCGACGACCTCGCGATGCTTTGAACGCCACAATCGACGGCGTCAAGGTGCCGCCCACCTTGTTTCGCGCGCACGCGGTGCGGTTTCGTTCTCTCCATCTCGCGGGAGGCCGACCCATGCAGCGAGCGTCAGTGCCGAAGCACAAGTCGATGGAAGAAGCAGGGCGCGCGCTGTTGCACCGCGCGGTGGACCCGAGCCACTGGGCGACGCACGCCCGCCGCGTCACGGTCGACAACATCTGTCGCGTCGGCAGCGTTCAGGTCTGCGCGTCGGTCGACGTGACGCCCACGCTCGAGACGTACCTCCGCGTCAGCTTCAAGGGGCCGAAGCTCTCACCGATGCAGGCCGCCGAGCTGCTCGAGCGCTTCACGGCCACGCGCTACACGTTCATCCCCAACATCGAGTGGTTCGTGGAGATCGACGCGCGCGAGTGGATCCACTTCTCGCGCCGCTATTCGCAGCCGCGCCTGCAGGCCTGACTCACGTCGACGTCAGCACCAGCGTGAGTCCTCCGAAGAGGCTCCACGCGCGCGTCGTCGGGAAGAAGCCGACGTCACCGCCGACGTCGAACACCAGCCAGTCGACCGGCGACCACGTCACCACCGCGCGCACGCCACCGTCGTTCGCGAGCCGCGCGTTGCCAAAGGTGGAGTGCACTTCCAACGCCGCGCCGAGCGACGCCGGGAGACCACCACTCACCGCGAGCGCGCCCTGCCCCTGCACCTGCGCGCCGCCGTAGACCAGCACCGTGCCGTTCAAGTCAGCGTGCAACGGCCCCAGATCTTTCGAGACGTGCGCTGTGCCGACGAAGTCGATGGTCTGCTGCACGCCCGTCGCGTTCGGTCGCGTGGGCATGACGAGCTTCGTCGAGAGCGAGATCGTCGGCCACCAGCTGTCTTGCGCCAGCAACCGCGCCTTCAGCACCGCGAGGCCACCGTCGATGGCCGAGAGCCCGGCACCGCTGCGCACGAGGAAATTGTCGGTGCCGCCCTGCAGCTGCAGCCAGTCGAGCAACGAGACCTTCACCAGCACGTTGAGCGACTGCGACGACGTGGAGCCGATGCCGCCGACCTCGGCCTCGAGGTGACCCGCCGGCACCAGCTCTGCCGTGCACGCGACGGTGGGGCGACACGGCTGCGCTTTCACGCCGCCGAGGGACAACGCCAACAGCAGGACCGTCGCGCTCACGGCACGGCTTCTACAAATTGGTCACGTCTTGACCAATGCGGAGCAGCCGATTCACGGACAAGGCGCTGCGGTGCCGCTGAACGCGACCTCGCAGCGGACCACGCCAGGGCCACGCGCCACGTCGACGATGCGCCAGGCGTTCAAGGCCGGCACACCACCATCCGAGAAGTCCACCTCGAGCGACGAGAAGGCGGCGGGAAGCACGGCGTTGCCCTGGTCGCCGACGACGCTGCACTTCGTCACGCGCGCGACGCTCTCGAGCCCCACGATGCCACCGTCGTTCACCTCAACCTGCGCGGCGGGCAGCTGCGCCGCTTCGGTGACGCACTCGGCCTCGCCCGCTCCGACAACGACGGTGCTGGTCCACGCGGTCTGCCAACAGCCGGTGCGCTCCGACGGGCACGCGGGCTGCGGCACCCCGGCATCGGCCAGCGACGGCAACGTGCGCACCTCGAACTTCGTCTCGTAGCGCACGGTGGCGGAGCCTGTGATGGCTTGCGGAAAGCCCTCGCGTTCCACCCACACGCCGCCCACCAATCGCCGCACCGAGCCGACCTCTTCGACCTTCCCGTCGAGGCGCAGCGTCAGGTCGCCGCCGGGCACGAAGGTGAAGGAGCCCTTGAGGTCGAACAGCCGGCCCTCACGTGAGCCGTTGTCGTAGCGACACTCGCCGCCGGTCACGGTCGCGGTCGTGCTGGCCAGCGTCCCGGTGAAGCGGCAGAGCCCGCGCGCGGGCGCGCCCTGATCGGCGATGTCTTCCACCAGCTCGAAGGTGCTGCTGCCCGGGAACATGCGCAGACAGGAAGGCCCGAGCCGCGGCGTGTCGTTGAAAGCGCCGACCTCCGCGAGCGTCAGCGCGAGGTCCCACCGCGTGGTGCCGCAGTAGACCTGCGCCTCGACGCCCGCGTCGCCAGACGGTCGAGAGAAGCCACACGACGCGAGCACCACGAGCCACCACCAACGAGCCATGGCGCCGACTGTACCGACGGTAGAGACTCGGGCCATGAGACAACTCCTGGTGGTGCTGTGCGTTGTGGCAGGTGCGGCCTGGGCAGATGTGCCTCCCTCCGATGTCAGCGGCTGCAACGGCAAAGCAGCTGGCGACGCGTGCAAGCGCGACGACAACAGCGACGGCGCCTGCGCGAAGGCCACGTGCAGCCGCAACGACTACAGCGAAGGCCCGCCGCCGAAGTCGGTTGAGTACGAGTGCCTGAAGTGTGAGGCGAAGGCGGCGCCCGTCGCGAAGCCGCCAGAAGAGAAGAAGGGCTCGTGCGCGGCGATGCCGGGTGAAGCGCTCGCGGTGTTGGGCGTGTTGCTCGCGCTGCGCAAGCGCAAGGCGACGTCGTGATCCGCTCTCCGCCGCGACGGAGAGGGTTGGGTGAGGTGGTGACTCTCGTCGTGCTGCTGCTGAGCTGCCTCGTCGCCCTGCCCGCGCACGCTGACGTCATGCCCGACGAGGTCGCGACCTGCCGCGGCAAGACCGCTGGCGCGCCGTGCACCACGCCCGCGGGCCTCCCGGGCCAGTGCATCGAGATCTCCATCTCGCGACCCGACTACAGCCAGGGCGTGCCGCCGACGTACCGCCCGGTGAAGATGCTGAGCTGCGAAGCCACCACCACCGCGTCGGCCAGACACGTGACGGCGCTCCCGTGGGTCGGCGTCGGCCTCGCGTTCCTCGCGCTGTTGGCCGCGCTGCGCACCCGGCGCGCTCCGCAACCTGCGTGAGCGCCGCAGAAGCCACGCCCTGGGCCATCGACCGCGCGCGCGCCGCCGTGCTGCGCGTCGCAGAGCCGTGGCTGGGCCGCTTCTATTCAGACCGCGAGCGCCGCGTGCGGTGGATGGCCGTCGTCTCCATCGCCACGTCGCTCGCGCTCACCGTCATCGCGCCGCTGTGGTTGCTCGCACTCGGCCCCGTCATCCTCGGCGTGCCGCACCTGATGGCCGACGCGCGCTACCTCGTCGTGCAACCCGGGCTGCACCGTCGCGGTGCGCTGGTGTGGCTCGCGGTCATTCCGCTCGTCGCGCTGGGCTTCGGCGCGCCGCCCTTCATCGGCCTGCTCTCGGTGGTGCCGCTCGTCGTCACCGCGAAGGCGTCGACCGCACGGAAGCTCGCCGTCCTCGCTGGCTGGGCCGCGCTCACCGCCGTCGCGTTCGCGTGGGAAACGCCGTTCCTCCTCGCGTTCCTGCACCTCCACAACGTCATCGCGCTCGCGTGGTGGTGGTCACTGCAGCGCCGCCGCGGCGCGACGTGGCTCGTCCCCGTGCTCGTGGTCGCGGCGCTCGCGTTCCTCTTGCTGGGCGGCGCCGAACCGCTGCTCACCTTCTTCCACGCGTGGAACGCGCCCGCGTCGCGCACCAGCTTCGCGGAGTTCATCGACACCAACGCGCCCGGCCTCGCGCCGACGTTGGCGCTGCGACTGGTGCTGACCTTCGCGTTCCTGCAGTCGCTTCACTACGCCGTGTGGCTGCGGCTCGTGCCTGAAGACGCGCGCAGCAAGCCCGCGGTGCGCCCGTTCCGCGAGTCGTGGGAAGCGCTCGTGCGCGACTTCGGGCTGCCGGCGCTCGCGTTCTGCGGCGTGCTGGCGGTCTTCATCGCCGGCTGGGGGCTCGTCGACCTCGCGAGCGCGCGCTACGGCTACCTGCGGCTCGCGGCGTTTCACGGCTACCTCGAGCTGGCCGTCGCCGCGTGGGTCTTCACCGAAGGAAGGCGGACCGCCGCGTGGTGACGCTGCTCGTGCCGTGGCTCAAGGCGTTCGTCGTGACGCAGCTCTTCGAGCTGCCCGTCTACTGGTTCGCGACGCGGAGTCTGCGCATCGGTTTCCTCGCGTCGGCGATGACGCACCCGATTGTCTGGTTCGTCTTCCCGCTCTTGCCCACGCCGTACTGGGTGATGATCGCGCTCGCCGAGACGTTCGCCGTCATCGCCGAGGCCGCGTGGCTGCACTTCAACGGGCTGCCGCGCACGCGCGCGTTCCTGTGGAGCCTGCTGGCCAACGCCACCAGCGTCGCCTTCGGGCTCACCATCCGTTGGGCGACCGACGGCTGGGTGTAGTCAGTCGAGCAGCTTGTAGTACCGCAGCGGCTGCGCGACGTTCTTCACCGCCGTTTCCTGCAGCGGGCCGAACTTGAGCCCCGAGAACTCGGCTTCACCGGCGAGCGCGTCTTTCACCGACTGCATCACCAGCGTCTCGCGGAAGCTGCCCAGCGACTGCAGGCGCGCCGTCTGGTTCATGCCCGTCGAGAACGAGGTGTAGTTCCGGTTGGGGCCGAAGAGGCCGCAGAAGCTGGGCGTCAGGTTCACGCCGATGGCCACACCAAGCCCGGGCATCTGCAACACCTCCGAGAGCCGGCTGATCTCCGGGTGCGCGCTCATCGTGTCGCGCGTGAAGCGCTGAATCTCGATGGCCGCCTTCAACGCCCGCCCCGCGCGCGAGGCCGCAGAGTCCTTGAAGAACGGAGGGCCCCACAAGCCGATGACGCAGTCGCCGACCATCTTGTCGAAGACGCCGCCATGCCGATGGAGGATGCGCACCGCTTCTTCAGACCAGTCGTCGACGAACTTGCCGATGCGCTCGGGACGCTCGAGCACCTGCTCGCAGATGCGCGTGAAGCCGTTGATGTCGGCGAAGAGGATGCCGACCTCTTCGGCGCGCGGCGCGAGGTAGCGGCGGCCGTAGTCGGGGTCACGCAGCAGCTCGTCGATGGTGCTGCCCGAGAAGAACTGCGCGAGGTGAATGCGCTCGCGGTTGTAGTCGATGAGGCGCTGCGAGAGCGTCGACGCCAGCAGGCGCAGCAGATCCATCGCGTAGGCCGAGAAGCCCTCGCCGCCGCTGGACACCATGATCTTCCCGAGCGCGTGCGACTCGGCGACGCCGCTGATGAGCACCGTCTCGACAGCGCGGCGGCCCAGCGTCTCTTTCAGCCGGTGGTCGTGCGGCATGATGAGGCTCTGCCCGTGCGCGCGGATGGCCGCGTCGAGGTGTGGGTCGCGCGCGCCGTTGCTCGAGTGCTCGAGCTGGCCGTACTTGTAGCTGCGGTAGTGCAGCGAGCCTGACTCGACGGCGTCGCGGTAGATGAGGAGGAAGCCCGGCACCTTCACGCGCTCGCACAGCGCCCGCACCGCGCCGTCCATACCGGTCTCGAAGACGCGGTTGGCCAGCGCGTGGTTGATGGTGACCAGCAGCTGGTGCTTCTCGGCGGCGGTCTGAACCGACGCCAGCACGGTGTCGAGCTCCTCAGCGATGGTCTCGATGAGCCGACCGAGGCGCGCGGCGTCGCCAGTCTTGTCGCCGGGGAACACCAGCCCGAACGAGCCGACCGGGTGTCCCACGAGGTCGAGCAGCTGCGCGACCAGCGTGTCGCCGTTCTCGAGCTTGCGCACGCCCCAGCGGCCGCTCTCGAGCAACGCGCCGGGGAACACGCCGCCGAAATCGCCGTGGTGGTACGTCGCCTGCGCGAGCTCTTCGTCGATGGTGTTCACCACCGCGCCCTTCGCGCCGACCAGCTTCAGCAGCGGCGGGAACAAGCGGTTGAAGCTCTGCTCGAGGCTCTCGCGAACCTTCAGCGATTCTTCCAGCAGGTCATCGACCGTGCGGGACACCTGGCGGAGCAGTTTCAGCTCTTCGAATGTGATGTCGGCGTCCATGAGGGCAAGCGGAAAAGTAGCAGGAAACATGAGTCGGCCAACGATCCGGCTACAATGGGGCCATGCTCCTCGCGACCGCCGCAGCCTTCGTTCTCTCGACCTCGGCCGGCACCAAGCCGAACACGTACAGCGAGCGTTGGCTGTGCGACCTCTGGGCCGGCGCGCAGTGCCACGCGACCTCGTGCCAGAAGGACGGCAAGGCCCGCTGCGAAGCGGTCAGCAAGCAGTGCCAGGCCACCAGCGAAGACAGCACCGTCGACGGCGCGCGCGCCGAGCGCAAGGCGGCCTGCGCCCGCGCGTTGCTCAAGCAGCAGTGCGGCGCCAGCAAGCCCGCCGAGTGTGACGGCCAGCTGTAGCAGCGCTGCTCGTTCGTACTGATCCTCCCTCTCGACGTTCCCGCCTCAGCTGAGTAGACGACGGGCGTATGACTCGCCTGTTCGTCTCGCTGACCGCGCTGCTCGCCCTCTCGTCTTTCGCGCAGGGCGCGGAAGCCCCCGCCACCAAGCAGAAGCTGACGGTGATGCCGTTCGCCGCGTTGACGGGTGACGTGCCCGCGCGCGCCGGCTCGAAGGCCGTCGGCATGCTGACGACCGAGTTCAAGAGCGCCGACGCGTTCACCCTCGTCGACGCCAAGAAGGACAAGGCCAGCGGCGCCGCCGAGACCGCGCTCGAAGCCGCCCGCAAGGACGTCACCGAAGCGAAGGCGCAGCGTGAAAAGAAGAAGTTCCGCCTCGCCGAGGAGGCGCTCAAGCGCGCGCTCGAGTCGTACAAGAGCGCGACCGGCGCGCTGCCGGAGATCGGCGAGGTCGCCGACGCGTGGGTGCTGCTGTCGGCGGTGCAGTTCAACACCGGCCGCGACGAAGAAGGCGCCAAGAGCCTCAACCAGGCGCTGGCCCTCGCGCCCGACCGCGAGGTCGGCCTCGCGTCGAGCTCGCCGCTCTTCACGCGCGTGGTGACGGACGCGCGCACCAAGGGCACGCTGCTGCTCGAGTCGTCGCCGTCGAACGCGCCCGTGCAGCTCGATGGTCTGTCGCTGGGCGCCACGCCGCTGTCGGTGACCGCGGTGCCGCCGGGCCTGCACTACTGGAAGGCCACGCTGCCCTCGGGCGAGGTCATCGGCGGTGTGGTGGAGGTCGCTGGTGGCAAGCAGGCGACGGCGAAGGCCGCGTCGGCCAGCAAGGACCCCGAGGCCCGCGTGTTGACGGCGCTGGCGCAGAACAAGCTCGACGCTGACCTGGTCGCCGCGGCGAAGGAGCAGGCCAAGGCGTCGGAGGCCGACCTCATCGTGTTCGGCGCGCTCTCGAAGTCGGGCAAGGGCCTCGCGCTCGACACGTTCCTCTTCACGGCGTCGACGGGCGACGTGCGCCGCATGGCGCGCACCAGCTTCGACACCGAGCTGCTGTCGGCCGGTATGGAGTTCTACAACCTCGCCGGCGAGCTCTCGAAGAAGGGCAGCCAGGTCGGCGAAGCGGTGCGCGTGCCTGAAGCGGTCTCGACGACGCTGGTGAGCAGCGCGGCCAAGACGACGGAAGCGCGCTTCGGCATCGTGCCCGGCGCGGCCCTCGCCGACGACGGCGAGCCGACCACCGAGCCCGCGAAGAATGACGGCCCGCGCAAGCCGCTCGAGCAGAAGCGCCGCGCGCCGCTGAAGCGTCAGTGAGCCACCGCGGGCGTTTTGCGCCCAGCCCCACCGGTCGCATGCACCTCGGCAACGTGCGCAGCGCGTTGCTGGGTTGGTTGTGGGCGCGCGCGTCGGGCGGCGAGTTCCTGCTGCGCATCGAAGACCTCGACCCCGAGCGCAGCAAGCCGGCGTTCATCGACGGCATCTTCGAAGACCTCGAGTGGCTCGGCCTCACGTGGGACGGCCCGGTGTGGCGGCAGTCGCTGCGCGGTGAGGTCTATGCCGAGGCGCTCTCGAAGCTGGAAGCCCAGGGGCGCGCGTACCGGTGCTGGTGCAGCCGCGCCGAGGTCGCGCGCGCGGCGTCGGCGCCGCACGTCGGTGAAGACGGGCCCGTCTACCCGGGCACCTGTCGCAGCGGCGGCGTGGCCAAGCCCGGGCGCGCGCCCGCGTGGCGCTTTCTCGCAGAGGCTGGCGTCGAGTCGTTCGACGACGCGGTGCGCGGCGCGTGTACGCAAGACGTGGCGCACGAGGTCGGTGACTTCCTGATTCAGCGCATGGACGGCGTGGCGAGCTACCAGCTGGCGGTGGTGGTGGACGACGCGCGCTCAGACGTCACGCACGTGCTGCGCGGTGATGACCTGCTGTCGTCGACGGCGCGGCAGCTTCAGTTGCAGCGGGCGCTCGGCTACGCGCGGCCGGCGTATGCGCACGTGCCGCTGATGCTGCAGGCCGACGGCAAGCGGCTGGCGAAGCGCGACGGCGCGTCGACGGTGGCGGGGCTGCGTGAGCTGGGGTGGTCGCCGGAGAAGGTGGTGGGTCACCTCGCGGCGTCGTGCGGGTTGCGGGACGACGTTCCGGTGCGCGCGGCGGAGCTGGTCGAAGGGTTCTCGCTGCAGGCGGTGAAGTCGTGAGGCGCGGGTTCGTGCTCGCGGCGGCGGTGTTGGTGCCGTTCGCGGCGTTGGTGTTCCTGGGGTTCTGGTTCGCGCCCACGCCAATCCCCTCTCCCCCTCGGGGAGAGGGTCAGGGTGAGGGGCCAACGAAGCCAACCCTGAAGGTCGAGGCTGTTCGCTCCTCACCCCCACCCTCTCCTCCCGAGGAGAGGGAGACGACGCAGGTCTCCGAGCCCATTCGCGCGGTGCAGGCCGAGGCCCGACGCTGCTTCACCGACAACCAACTCACCGGAAAAATCCGCGTGCGCTTCACGCCCAACCGCGACGGCGGCTACGAGGGTGTCACCGTGCTGAGCAACACCAGCCAGAGCCCGTACCTGACGGCCTGCCTCGAAGACGTCTTCGCCGAGCTGCGCTTCGTGCCCGCACCGGGTGAGCGCTACGAGTCGACGGAGCACACCTTCGTCTTCGGCACGCCCGCCGACTGACGTACAATCGCGGCCCCACGATGCCCGCTGTCGTCGAGCCACTCGGCCCCGCCCATGTCGGCGCCCTCCGCACGATGTTGTCGCGCGACACGACGCACAACATGTACCTGCTCGGGCTGATGGAAGAGTTCGGCGTGGTGTCGAACAACACGCGCGCGCCCTTCACCTTCTTCGGCCGCTTCTTCGACGACGAGCTGACCGCTTCGCTCTTCGTGGGCGGCGGTGGCGGCCTGCTCGTGCCATCGGCGTCGAGCCCGCTGCACATCGGCGACATCGCCAAGAAGCTCCACGGCCTCGTGCAACCGCGCGGCATCATCGGCGAGCAGAGCGTGGTCGACGCGCTGCTGCGGCACTTCGGCGTCACGCCCAAGTTCGCCAAGACGCAGCGGCTGTTCTCGGTCTCGCCCAACGACCTGGGGCCCTTCACCAACCCGCTGCTGCGGCTGGCCACCGACGCCGACATTCCGCGGCTGGTGCCGATGGCGGCGGCGTGCATGAAAGAGCTGCTGCAGCGCGACCCGATGCAGGAAGACGCGTCGGGCTTCGATCTGCGCGTGCGACAGCGCGTGAAGGCGGGCCGCACCTACGTGCTCGAAGAGAGCGGTGCGCTCATCTTCAAGCTCGACGTGGGCAGCCGCAGCCAGTTCGGCGCGGAGCTCGAGGGCCTCTACACAGCGCCCGGCCACCGCAACAAAGGGCACGCGACGCTGTGTCTGGGGCAGATCAGCCGCTTCTTGATGTCGTCGCTGCCCCGCCTCACCGTGCGCGTCGATGACGACACGCCGCACTTCGCCAACATCGCGCGGAAGGTGGGCTACCTGCAGGGCCGACAGCAGAAGCTCGTCTGGCTGTGACCTAGAGCTTCACAATCTCGCCGTCGTGGATCGACGCGGCGGGCGTGGCGCTGCCCTTCTTGAAGATGGCGCCGTAGGTGCTGTCACCCGCGCCGTAGTCGATGGCCGTGTAGAGCTGGCCGGTCTTCTTGTCCTTCACCTCGCGCACGATGAACTCGCCCGCGTCGACGGCCGAGAAGGCGTCGGCCAGCGTGCGCACGTGCTCGTACGTCGACTGGTGGCACGCGGTGATGAGCTGCTCCTTGAGCAACGCGTCGACCTGGCTCGCGTCGGTGACCTCGGTGCGCGAGAGCGTGGTGGTGGCTTCTTCACGGAACTCGAGGAACGAGCCGGCGTCGAGCGCGCTGGGGCCCGCGGCGGCCTTGAGCTCGCGCGCGAGGTCCACCGCCAGCTTGCCGGTGAGGCTCATCTTCTTCACTTCGGTGGCCGACAGACCGTTGTTGTTGAGGTCGTACTTCGCGACGAGCTTCTGCTTCGCGTACGTCACCGCGCGATCGATGTCCGACTTCGTGACCTGCGCGCCCTTCTTGAAGTCGCGGTGGTCGATGAACTTGAAGAAGACGTCGGCCAGCTTCTTCTCGGTGCCCGTCAGGCCCTTGAGCGCCTTCGTCATCTCGGCGCGGCTGACGCGGCCGTCGGCGCCACCGGCGTCTTGAATGCGTGAAGCGGCGAGCTCGAGCGCGCGGTTGACGTCAGCTTTGGCGATGCGGGACATGGTGAACTCTCTTTCAGGAACACGAAGTGAAACGGGGCAACCGCCGCAATGTGCGATCGCCCCGGGGGCACGGCAAGTGACGTCGCGGTCACGTCACCTGCGGGTGATGATCAACGTGGCGGCGGAGGCGGTGGCGCCCGGCTTGACGGTCGCGCGGAACGCGCCGAGCTGGTTGACGCGCCTGGCGAAGTCTTGCGCGAGCTGGCGGCCCGTCTCGCCTTCCGACGTGTACTCGAACATGCCGCGCCTGTTCTTCTCGGTGTAGTTCGTCTCGCCGAACGAGTCGGTGGTGACGGCCTCGTTGAGGGCGACCTTCAGCGACACGGTGTTGTTGGTGCGCGTCGGCTCCATGAGGTCGGCGTAGAGGCCCGTCGGCTTGATGACCTTGGCGGCCTTCGCGGTGCCGGCGAACGACACCTCGACGCTGCCGTCTTCCATCGTCTTCTGCTTCAGCTTGATGCCCGGGTTCGCGCTCTTCGCCTCCACGGGGATGGGCGTGCCCTTCGCGACGCGCGGCGCGCCCAGCACCGCGTTGTTCACGGTGTTCGTCCACGCGTTCACGTACGACATCGGGTTGAACGGGTTGAAGACGACGGGCATGGGCGGCTCCGAGGTGGTGCGAGGTAGGCTTGCACCTACAGTGCCGGACACGCGCAGAAAGAGTTTCGGCTCTCTTTTTCGGTGAATTTCCTCAGTCGAAACAGAGGCTTGGCGCTTTACGTTTTCTCAGCGAGCGGGAACGGGCCGGACCACGTCCACGCGTCGACGGACTCGTAGAGAGCCAGCTCGTGGGCGCAGTCGCGCGACACGGAGCCACCCCCGTTGGGCACGCGGAAGCAGACGATTTCGTCGGCCATCACCGCGGCACAGAGGGCTGCCACGGCCTCTGCGGCTTCGTCGAAGCGAGGGGCACGCGCGTCGAGCTCCACGTGCGAGTGCGTGAAGCGGCCGAGGCAGACGGTGAAGCCGCGGTCGCCGTCGAGCTCGACGACGAGCGGCCCGAACTCCGCCCGCTTTGGCGCAAACACGACCGGGAGCGCATGCGCCGTCACGCCGAAGCGCGCGCGCAGCACCTGCAACAGCACCACCGTCGCCTCACGCATCACGCTCAGTGCACAGCCGCCCGCACCGGCAAGGTGCGAATCAGCTCGGCCTCCACGTCGAGGAAGTAGTCGAGCCGCGCCTGCACCGTTCCCTCGTCTTCCACCGCGCTGGCGAGACGGACGAAAAGCCGCTGGTGCCCGTCTTCGCTCTTCGCCAGCTCGCTGTAGAACTTCTTGAGCTTCACGTCTTCGAGCCCATCAGCCAGCAGCGCGAGCCGCTCATGACTGCGCGACTCGATGATGCCGGCGACGACGAAGCGGTCGACCCGCCGCTCCCGGCTGGGGTTGCGCATCGTCTTCTGCAGCGCCTGCGCGTACGGGTCGCCCAGGTCTTTGCCCAGCACCAACCCGCGCGTTTCCATGATCTGCAGCACCTTCGCCAGGTGCGCTGACTCTTCGCGCGCCAGCCGCGCCATCTGCGCCGGCAACCCCGGCACCTCGGGGTACGCCTGCAGCAGCGACAGCGCGTTGGCCGCGGCCTTCTTCTCGCAGTGCGCGTGGTCCACCAGCACCTCGTCGAACTTCTCGAGGGCCAGCGGCAACCACGTCGGGCTCGTCTTGATGCGGAGCTGAATCACTTCGGCACTGCGACCTGCTTGAAGTCACCGACCTTCAGCGAGCTGAACTTCTTCGGGTCGACGTACTTCTTCAGCGTGGTGTTGATGTCCTTCACGCTCAGCTTCTTGAGCGCGTCTTCCACCTGCTGGTCGAACGCCGTGGTGCGGCCGAGGTCGAGCTGCTGCACGAGGTCGGCGGCCAGCTCGCCGTCATCAGCGCGGCTGCTCTCGAGTTCCTTCAGCAACCCTTCGCGCGCCAGCTTCAGCTCCGCGTCGGTGAAGCCCTTGTCGACGGCGAGGCTCACCTCTTCGTTGAAGCCGTTCTCGACCTTGCTCGCGTTCTCGGGCGCGTAGATGGCGTAGCCGAGCACCGCCGCGAAATCGTCGTGCGTGCCCGCGCGCATGAACGTGCCGGCGCCGTACGACAGGCCTTCCTTCTCGCGCAGGCGCTGCGGCACGCGGCCGTTCAGGAAGCCGCCGCCCAGCATGTAGTCGGCGATGAGCATCGCGGGGTAGTCGCTGTCGCTCTCCTTCAGCTTGAAGTTCGTGCCGGCGCCGAAGAACGCCATCTTCTTGTCCGGCGTCTCGATGACCGCGTTCTTCTTCTCGAGCGTGCTGTACGGCACGGCGATGCGCGCGTACGCCTCGGGCGCCTTCCACGCGCCGAAGCGCTTCTCCAGCTGCGCCTTCACCTCGGCCTCGTCGAAGTCACCGACCAGCGCGATGAAGCCGTTCTGCGCGCCGTAGAACTTCGAGTGGAAGGCCTTCACCTCGTCCAGCTTGAGCGCGGTCGCGTCGGCGATGAGCTCCGGCACGCTCGGCACGTACAGCGGGTGGCCCTTGGTCTGGAACGGCGAGAGCAACCGCTGCAGGCCGATCTGCCCGATGGCCATGGGGTCGTCCTTCTGCTGCTCGTACGCGGCCAGCACCTCGCGGCGCAGCTGCTCGAACTCCTTGGCGTCGAAGGCCGGCGACTGCAGCGCCTCGGCCACGAGGTCCAACGTGGCGGCGAGCTGCGGCTTACGCACCTCGATGGTGACCGTCACGCCCTGCGGTGACGGCGACACGCGCACCGACGCCTTGAGCGCGTCCAACGCGTCCTTCACCTGCTGGCGCGTCTTCGTCCTGGTGCCACGCAGCAGCATGCGCGCCGCGAAGTCGCCGGCCACGCGCTTGCCGTTGAGCGACGTCTCGGTGCCGAACCGGAAGTTGAGGTTCACCTGCAGCGTCTCGCCGCGCGTCTTCTTGGCGAGGAAGGCGACCTTGGTGCCACCCGAGAGCGCCGAGCGCTGCGTGCGCGCGTCGATGTTCTTCGGGCTGGCGTCGAACACCTCGCCCTGCGCCATCGCGGCCTTGCCCTTGTAGTCCTTGAGCACGGGCGCGAGGTCGGCGGCCGCGGGAATCTCGGCGCGCTCCGGCTTCTCGGTGGGCACGTACTCGCCCCACGTGCGGTTGGCGGGCTTGAAGTACTTGCCCGACACGCGCACCACGTCTTCCACCGTCAGCGCTTCGATGCGATCGCGCGAGAGGAACAGCAGGCGCCAGTCACCCGCCGCGGCGAACTCCGAGAGGAAGATGCCGACGCGGTCGCTCGAGTTGAGCAGCAGCTCGTATTCCTTGAGCAGCGCCGTCTTGGCGCGGTCGACCTCTTCCTTCGTCGGGGGCTTCTTGCCGAAGCCCTCCATCACCGAGAGCAGGCCGTCGCGCACCGGCGCCATCGCGTCTTTCGCGCTCAGCTGCGCGCTGCACATGAAGTAGCCCGGCTCGCGCAGCGTGTAGCTGGTGCAGCCGACGCGCGCGGCCTTCTTGGGCTCGACGAGCTCCTTGTAGAGGCGGCCCGACGGCGAATCGCCGATGAGCGAGTCGAGCAGGTCGATGGCGGGCGCGTCGGGGTCTGACGCCGCGGGGATGTGGTAGCCGACCATCGCCACCGGCGTGCCGCCGACGCGACGCACCGTCACCGTGGTCTCGCCGTCGTGCGTGGGCTCGTCGGTGTACGTCGTCGGCAGCACGCGCTTCGGCTTCGCCAGCTTGCCGAACGTGTCGGCGATGACCTTGAAGGTCTTCGCTTCGTCGAACTTGCCGGCGACGACGAGCATCGCGTTGTCCGGCTGGTAGTACGTCTCGTAGAAGGCCAGCAGCCGCTCGTTGGGCACCTTCTCGATGTCGCTCTTCGCGCCGATGGTGGTGTTGCCGTAGTTGTGCCACTGGAACGCTGCGGCCATCACGCGCTCCTCGAGTACGCCTTCGGGCTGGTTCTCACCCATCTCAAACTCGTTGCGCACCACCGTCATCTCGGTGGCGAGCTGCTCGCGCGAAATGATGGCGTTGCGGAGCCGCTCGGCCTCCAGCGTGATGGCGGTCTTCAGCTTGTCGTCGTCGGCCGGGAAGCTCTCGAAGTAGTTCGTGCGGTCGAACCAGGTGGTGCCGTTCGCCATGCCGCCGAGCTTCGTGAGCTCCTGCTTCACGTCGGCGAACTTCTTCGTCTTCTTGAAGAGCATGTGCTCGAAGAGGTGCGCCATGCCCTTCTCGCCGTAGTTCTCGTGGCGGCTGCCGACGAACACGGTGAGGTTGACGGTGACGACCGGCTTGCTCTGGTCAGGCACGAACAAGACCTTCAGCCCGTTGGGCAACGAGTATTCCGACACACCTTCGACTGAAGGCCCCGCGGTGAAGGGCTTGGGCGGCGCGGCGGTGAGCGTCAGCGCGACGGCAGCAGCGAGCAACATGGGTTCGTCCTCTTTGGGGTCGCAGAAAATTCCAGCGAGGTGGCGAAATAACACCGACGACGAAGTGACGAGGCTGCTTTTCACTGCACCTGGCGCGCACTTCGCGGGTGAAGCGGCGGTAACGCCAACCCGCTGCACGAAAGGGAAATTCCATGAAGCGCTTCACCATCGCCCTGCTCTCGCTCGCGTCGGTCTCTGCGTTCGCCGCCGACTACAAGTGCAGCAGCGGCCGCGTCGAGAAATCGGGCAGCACGCAGTACACGTACAAGGAATCTTCGAGCGAGATCGTCATCGAGAAGGGCGGCTCGACGAAGGGCAAGGCCGTGAAGCGCGGCAGCAAGTGGTACGTGGAGATCGGCGGCAGCACGCAGGCCACCTTCGAGAACGGGAAGATCGAGAAGGGCGGCTCGAGCTGGGCCAGCCAGAGCGACGCGCAGCGCACGTACGACTGCAACGCCGATGTGGCCGCGACGCTGTGGGTGCTCTCGCAGAAGGGCGCGCTGTAAGCGCCGTCAGAAGCACATCGGCGCGTAGGTGACGCTGACGGTCGACCCGGGGCTCGGCCTCGCGTGCGGCTCGAAGCGCAGCCGACGGTTCGACGGCTCGAACGTCCAGTTGCGCTGGCCACCGGGCCCCATCGACAGCTCCGGTACGGAGAGCCCATCGACGGTGACCACGACCGGCTGGGCCGCCAGGTCGACGGGGCGCTGCAGCGTGAAGGACCAGTCGCTGAGGGCGTGCGCCACCACCCGACCGAGGGCCGCGCCGAGGTCGGGCGTGCAGATGTCCTCGACGACGCCTCCGAAGCGCTCGCTGGTGCCGCCGTGCTGCCCGTCGTCGACGCCGTCGTAGCTGCAGCCCGAGGGCGCAGCGGGCGAGGCCGGCCCGATGACGTTGTACGTAAAACGGTGCAACGGCCGGGTGTCGAGCGACGACCACAGCCGCGTGCGGTCGAACACGTCGTCGAACGGCGACTGCTCCGGCGCGTCGGTGACGCAGATGACGGCGAGTCGATCTTCGTCGGTCACGAAGCCGGCGTTCTCGCTCGCCGTGTAGCGGGCGCGGTCGCTGAGCGCGCGGGCCGCCGGCTCGACGCACGACTCGGCGCCGCCGCCGGTGGTGCCGACGTTCATGAGCGCCGTCACCGCCGCGCCCGCTGACGGCGTGTTGCGGGTGACGAAGGAGGCGCCGCTCGAGGTGCGTCGGAGCACGCCGCGCTGCGGGTTGGCGAGGTCGGTGACGATGACGCCCGCGCGCAGGTCGGACCCGATGGGGCTCGGCACGAAGAGGCCCGCGGCCGCGTTGGCGAGGGCCTGCTGGTGCGCCGCCATCGAGCACGAGTCGTCGATGACGAAGAGCAGCGAGAGGCGGTTGTTGCCCGGCGCGAACGTCTCGACGACGGGCTGCGTCGCGGCGAGGCCTTCACCGTACAGCGGCACCACGTAGCGCACCGACGCGCCCCCCTCGGTCACGTTCAGCACCAGCTGCGCGGCGTCGCGGCCGACGTCGAAGGGCCGGTAGCGGAAGGCGAGCGGGTGCACGCTGTTCGCGCCGATGAGCGAGCCAGCCCACGAGACCGGATGGTTCGAGAAGTCGGTGAACTCCGGCGACGCGATGGCGCCCGACGTGACGGTGAGGTTCGACGCGCAGGTGTTCACCAACGGTATGCCCATGGCCGCGCCGCGGCACCCCACGGGCGCGCTGCCGTACTCGATGCGCTCGGGCGTCAGCACACAGCTCGGCCCGGTCGACGCCGACAGCTGCACGAAGCCGTCGGGGAGCCCCGCCCGGGAGATGCGCAGCGACCCCGGGTGCGTCACCACCGACGTGGTGGCCACGTGCGGCGCCGTGAAGCGCACCGTGAAGCGCATCGACGCGTTCGGCCCGAGCGTGCCGGGCGTGAAGCCCTCGAGCGCAAAGCGGTCGCCGCCAGACGCGATGCCGGCGCCGTACACCTCACACGCGACGTTGAGCTGGTTGGTCAACGTCACCACCCACGGCACCGAGCGACCGAAGCGCACCCGACCGAAGTCGATGGTGCCCCCCGACGGCGTCATGGACAGCGAACACGGCGGCAGCGCGTGCGCGGCGCCAGAGAGCTGCACGAGGGCGACGGGCGTCGCCTGGTCGTTGGTGAACACGCGCAGCACCGCCCGCTTCGGGCCCATCGACGCCGGGCTGAAGGTGACCAGGAGCGGCACCGCGTCGCCGCCCAGCAGGCCCACCGACGGGTCGTACGACGCTGGCAGCGACACCGAGAACTCCCCGGCGCCCGTGTTGGCGTCGGGCACCACCTCGAACGCGGGCGCGCCGAAGCGCAGGTTGCCGGCTGGGTCAGCAGGCGTGGGCCGCGTGCCGGTGTTGCGCACCAGCAACGCCTCGGTGCGCACGTCGCTGAAGTGCGTGGGCCCGAAGTCGAGGGCCGAGGCCACCTGCACCTGTGGCCCACCGCCGATGCCGCGCAGCGCGACGTCGAGGTTCGGCTGGCCGGGGAGGTCGGTCTGGAACGACAGCGTGCCCGTCACCGGCCCCAGCGCTCTCGGCGTGAAGCGCACCATGACGACCTGCGACGCACCCGGCAGCAGCGAGAACGAGGCCGGGGCGACCGAGAACGCCCCGCCCGGGCTCGCGCTGCCGCTCGAGAACTGCACCCGCGTGTTGCCGTCGTTGGTGATGGTGATGCCCAACGCAGAGAACCCGCCGGGGCGCACGTAGCCGAACTCCAACGTCGACGGCGTGGTCGTCAGCACGCTGGCGCGCACCTCGCCGGCGAGCTGCACCGTCGACAGCGGGCACGCGTCGGCCGGGCGCACCAGCAGGGCGTCGCGGGCCGCGCCGACGACCGTCGCCTCGAGCGTCACTTCGACCGTCAGCGTGCCACCTGCCGCGATGACCGAGACGCCCTCGGGCGCGACGCGGAACTGCCCGGGAGCGCCGCCGAAGTTGACCGACGCAGTCTGCGAGGTGGCGGTCGTGTTGGACAGCGTGAAGCGCTGGGTCGCCGGAGCGCCGACGCCCAGGACGCCGAAGTCCAACGCCGAGGGCACCGCGCAATCAGCGGCGCCACCGCCTGTCGCCGAGCCACCGCCGGCTCCGCCTCCGCCTCCGGTTGCAGTCCCCCCACCCGTCGCTGCGCCACCGCCACCGCCGCCGCCCGTCGCGGGCGTCGTGCACACGCCGACGCTGCAGACGTCGCCGCCGGCGCACAGCGTGCAAGCCTCACCGGCCGCGCCACACGCGCTGACGGAGTCGCCAGTGCGGCACGCGCCGCCGCTGTCGCAGCACCCCGCGCAGTTGCTCGCGCTGCACGCTTCCTGCGGCGCGACGAAGCAGCCCGCGAAGACGAGCACGAGAGACACCACCACCACACGCATCACCGTCATCGGCAGCTCCTCCGTCACACCTGCTACTGGCGAGGCGGGGCGATCTTTTCTGCGCCCACCCCGCGCCCGCGTCTGGCCGGCCGCCGACGATGGCACCTCGTTCGACGTAGCGCCGCGGCGCGTCGGTCGTCAACCCGCCGGAAAGCCATTGTGCAGCGCAACAAAACTGCGCCATAACGCTCGGAAAGCGCATGGTGCGCCGCACAAAAGGTCCGATGCTCTACCAGTTTCATCAGTGGCAGCGCGCGCTGCTGTCCCCGTTCGTCGAGTCGTCCCACTTCGCGGCGCAGCTGCTCAAAGACGTGCCCGGCGGGCGCTCGATGGCGGCGTCGCTGGAGCTCTTCAACCGCGTGGGCCGCGAGTACCCGAAGCCGCTCTGGGCGCTGCCGAAGGTCGAGCAGGTCGTCGCGGAAAAGCCCTTCTGTCGGCTGCTGCGCTTCGAAGGCCCGGGCCCGAAGGTGCTGCTCTTCGCGCCGCTCTCGGGCCACTACGCGACGCTCTTGCGCGAGACCGTGCGCGGGCTGATGGCGGAGCACGACGTGTACGTCACCGACTGGGCCAACGCGCGCGACGTGCCGTTGAGCGCTGGGAAGTTCGGCCTCGACGACTACGTGGCCTACGCCATCGACTTCATGCGCCAGCTCGGGCCCGACGCGCACGTCATGGCGGTGTGTCAGCCGACGGTGCCGGTGTTGGCGGCGGTGGCGGTGATGTCGGCGCTCAACGACCCGGCGGTGCCGGCGACGTTGACGTTGATGGGTGGGCCCATCGACCCGCGCCAGAGCCCGACGCAGGTCAACACGCTGGCCACCGAGCGCGACTTCTCGTGGTTCGAGGACAACCTGATTCACGTGGTGCCGGCGGGCTTCGCGGGCGCGGGGCGGCGCGTGTACCCGGGCTTCCTGCAGCACCTGGCGTTCGTGTCGATGAACCCGGACCGGCACGTGCAGTCGCACCAGCAGTTCTTCATTGACCTGCTCAAGGGCGACACCGACGGCGCCGACGCGCACCGCAAGTTCTACGACGAGTACAACGCGGTGTTGGACATGACGGCCGACTTCTACCTGGAGACGGTGAAGCTCGTGTTTCAGGACCACGCCCTGCCCCGCGGTCAGCTGCGCGTCACGGTGGACGGCGTGCAGCACCGCGTCGACGCCTCGGCCATCACGCGGCCGCGCGTCTTCACCATCGAAGGCGAGCTGGACGACATCGCGGGCCTCGGCCAGTCGAAGGCGGCGCTGGCGCTGTGCAGCGCGCTGCCGGAAGACAAGAAGCAGCACTTCGAGGCGCCGGGCGCGGGGCACTACGGCATCTTCAGCGGCAGCAAGTGGCGCGAGCAGGTCTTGCCGCGGCTGCACACGTTCTTCCGTGAATAGAGAAGCGACGCCCTAAGCAGCTGTCGTCAACAGCTGGCGCGCTCTGTTGCCCTTACCCGTACCGGGGTGCGCCTCGTGCTCGCCGATCAACTCGCGGAAGTTGGCAGGCACCCGCGACACAGGCTGCGGCGGCGGCACCATGGGGCGATGCGGCGGCAGCAGCGAATCAGCATTCGCGACGCTGTCCCCGAAGAACTGCCTCCGCACCTCACGACCGATGCGCTCAGCCAACAGTGACGGAACGGCGTTGCCGAGCTGTTTGTGGACGGACGCGTGCTTTCCGACGATCTGCACGTCGTCCGGGAAGGTCTGCAGACGACACAACTCGCGCATGCTCAACCGACGATTGTTCCAATGGAACGGGCCGACGGCCGGCCCCGGCTGCGCCTGAATGGTCCACGACGGCTTGTTCTTCGCCAACTTGAGCAAGAACGTCCAATAGCGGCGCCGCCAACCGAAGAGCGGGAGGCCACCGCCTCGCTCGGTGTGCCACAGGTAGTTGTTCCCTTCAGGAATGCTGGGCAGCAACGAAGCCCACTTCCCTCGCATGGCCAGCGCGTCAGCCTCAACGGGCTCAGGCAAATCACCAAGGGCATCCCAGGCCGTTCGGACCGCAGGCAGCGAGCCAAGCGCTCCTTGGTCTGGCTCCAGCGTGAACCGGGGGGCCGGGAAGCGGAACGCCGTTCCGTCGCGGCTGGCGACCAGAAAGAAGCGCTCACGAACCTGCGGAACCCCGTACTCCGCTGCGTTCAGCACCGCGAAGGTCGGTACATACGACGTCCCGGTCTTCCGATTGATCGCCTTGATCCGCTTCAACAGCAGTTGAAGCCCCTCATCCTTCCCGTTGAACGCCAGCCCACCGACGTTCTCGAGAACGAAGGCTCGCGGTTGTGCCTCTTCAACAACGCGCATGTACGCACTCAGCGTGTCCGCCCGAGGGTCGTCGAGCCGGGACGAGTCTCCTCGCGCCCAGTAGCCAGCCTTCGAAAATGGCTGGCACGGAGGACCGCCAATCAACAGGTCGGCCTCGCCGACCGCGAGACGACCCGCCTGCAGAATCTCCTCGGTAGGCACCTCAAAGATGCTGCGCTCAATGACAGGCCACCTTCGGTTGTGGCGCAAAGTCGCGCAGCAATCGGCATCAAACTCGAGCGCTACGGCCGTCTTGAACCCGGCAGCCTCAAAGCCGTAGTCCATTCCGCCGGCGCCGCTGAAGAGGCTGATGAGCTTTCGCATGGGCCGCACGCTCTACCACGCTCCACCGACATCCATCGGCGTCGCCGTCGGTCTGTCGGGTAGCGTGCCGTATGCATGTCCGCGAAAAGACACCTTCTCGA
Source organism: uncultured Archangium sp. (assembly GCA_964459885.1). Lineage (GTDB taxonomy): Bacteria > Myxococcota > Myxococcia > Myxococcales > Myxococcaceae > Archangium_A. Next base: position 5,609 of record CAYWON010000074.1, on the reverse strand, counting down.
CTGGGAGCAGTTCTCCGTTCAATCGAAGAGCCGCGCTCCGCTGGTCGCCTTCGTCCGCGCGGCGCTCACCGAGGCCGGTTGCAAGATCGTCGTAGCCCCTGAAACCAACGTTGCGCCGTTCCGGTTCGTCGTCGATCTCCCGAGCGGCGAACGACATGGGTTCCTCTGCTACGCGTTCACGGCGACGTTCACCCCGACAAAGAACCGCCCGGACGACGAGCACTCGTTCCAGATCAAGTACGGCAGCAAGGAGGACGACGCGCCGCACGACCTCTGGCAGGACCCCTCGGGGCTCCACACCACGCTGGTGTTCGGCGTGAACGTCGAGCACAACTTCTTCGTCGGCATTGATCCTGTCCTGAACAGCCCGACGCGGTTCTTCGTGCGCTTCGAATACAAGCAGGAGCACGTCGACGCGATCCAACGCGACGGCTGGCATGTCTGGGAACGCGTCCTCCGCCGACTCGACGCTCCGCATCAGGTGGTGGTGGGTGGCACCCGGCAGTCCTTCCTCCGGTACGCGCTCTTCGAGCGACGGGCGCGCGGCCTCGATCAAGGGCATCGCCAACTGCTCGCAGAGGCCGCGGGCAGATCCGAGTCCGAACTCAACGCCGTTACGGCGAGCACCGTCGACGTACCAGCGACGCCGATCGAGACCCCGGTCGACGAGCGATTGGTCGAGGCGTTCGGAATGAGCAGCGACGCGTTGTTCGAGTTGATCCAGACCAACGCGCGGCTCTTGATGGCCGTCCGCGGAGGCGTCGCCGAACGCCACCTTCTCCGCGTGCTCAGCGCTCTGCCAGGCGTAACGGAGTGCCACCAACCGACGGGAGACTTCGCGCCCGACGTGTCGCTGCGCTTCATGGACCAGCGGCTCCTTGTCGAGTGCAAAAACGTGCTTCGCACAGTCGGGAAAGACGGCATCGCGCGCATGGACCTCATGAAGACGAGGGCCTCGCAGAACGACCCATGCTCCCGCTTCTACCGCTTCGATCAGTTCGATCTCGTCGCTGGCTGCCTCCATGCACAGACTCAACGCTGGGACTTCAGATACGTGCTCCCCGGCGCCCTCGACGAACACGGCAAGTGTGAAGGTCGCATCGCCCCTCGGGTACGGCTGGACGACCGCTGGACCGATGACGTCGCCTCGGTTCTCAGCGAGGCCGCGGTTCGCAAGCGCGCATCTTGACGGCACCGGGGCCGCTTCGTTTTCTTCGCCGCCGCAGTTCAACCAAGCAAGTGGGGGTTCACACATGGCAGGGAAGTCGGCGAAGTGGTCGTCGTCTGTGGTGTCGCGCGTCGGTCGCGCGGCGTTGGCGTTGGGACTGCAGCATCGCGCGGTGTTGGAGCCTCGCATGCCAGCCGGGTTGTTCGACGGGCTGGCCAGCGACCTCGACGCCTTCGACGGGAAGCGCGCAGAGGTGCCGGTGGCTCGGGAAGACCTGCGCGCCGCCACCCGCACGCAAGACGCGGCGGCGAAGACAGCGGTGGAGTTCCTCGCCGCCGTGCGCACCGCCATCGTGCGCACCGGCGCGAACGAAGCGCAGCGCGCGGCCTTCGGCCTCAAGCTGCGCGTCAACCCCAACAAGGTGACGGGCGTGGTGGCCGCGCTCGACGCCTTCGTCGACGGCGCGACGAAGTGGCCCGAGGCCGCGCGCGCCGCCGGCGTGGTGTCGTCGGAGCTCGACACGGCCCGCACGCTGCGCGCCGCGTTGGTCGCCGCTGACGTCGCGCAGGAAACGAAGAAGGAGACGCGGAAGAACCCCACTGCCGAGCGCAACGCCGCCCACGTGCGCATCGAGCGCGCGGTGGACACGCTGGTCGCCGTGTCGGGCATCGCCTTCCTCACCCAGCCGCCGGTGGCCGCCCGCTTCCGCGGCCTCGTGCCGACGTCGGGCAAGAAGCCCGCAGCCCCCAGCGCACCGAACTGAAGCACCCGCGCACGCCACCGGGAGACCCGCACGGTCTTCCGGTGGTGGCGCGCACCGTCTCGTCGAGGCCGCACACGCCTCCGCGACGCCCGCATGCCCTTCAAGACAAGCCGCGCAGTCCCCCGCGTGCACCGCGCAGTGTGTGGCGACAGCCGCGCACCGTCTGGAAGCAGCCGCGCACGGTCCAGAAGCCCCCGCGCACCGTCCGGATGAAGGGGCGCAGCGGTGGAGTGCGGTGGATCTCCTACCTCGGCACCACGCCAAGCCGCTGAACTGACTCGCTTCTCAGAGGAGCGCGCGCGCGGCGGCCACGTCGGCGTCCAGCTCGGCCTGGCGCGCGGCGGCCACGTCGGCGTCCAGCTCGGCCTGGCGCGCGGCGCGCTGTGCTGGCGACGTGAACGGGACCTCCGCGAGCTCGCGCGAGGCCTCGCTCACCACCCGAGCGAGCCCGGGCTTGCTGATGAGCCCGCGCTTGAAGGCTTCGACGGCGGCGCCGACGTAGGTGTCGAACACCACGACGCCCTTCGCGGCCCACTCGGCCTTGCCGGCCGCGTCGAGGTTGGTGACGTTGTGAATGAAGACGGCGCGCATGTCGCCTTGCGCCGCCGCCGCGCGCGCGCCGAAGAGCGCGTCACCCTGCCCTGAGTCGCCGAGGAACACGGAGCCGTACTCGGGGTACAGCACGCGCACCGCTTCCCAGTTCTCGTACTTCTTGTCGGCGATGCGCTGGTTCCCGATGAGGCTGGCGAAGTCGCCGGACAGCACCGTGGCCGACGTCACGCCTGCGTCGTGCATCGTCGCGCGAGAGAAATGCTCCGAGACGCCCGCGCGGTCGTAGGGGCGCGCCGAGATGAACATCAGGTCGCCCAGGCGATCCGGCTTCTGCGCGTCGGGCCCGCGGTCGAGCTCCGCGTAGAGCGCGCGCACGCCCGGGTAGATGGTCTTCTTGGGGAAGCGGTCGTCGGTCCAGTTCAAATAGAACGTGTCGTCGATGTCGCTGAGCACCTTGACCTTGCCGTCCTTCGGCGTGGCCTCGCGCTGGAAGTGCTCGAGCAACTGGGCTCGCAGCCCGCTCGAGTCGATGTCGTGGAACACGAGCTGCTGGAGATCCCGGTAGTCGCCGCCGCCGTCGATGGCGTTCTTGAGCGCGGTCAACGCTTCGCCCCGCGTGGCGAGGAACACGTTGGTGATGCCGCGCTCGTCGAGCGAGTCGGTCGACTGGTACTGCAGCGCCTGCACGAGCTTCGCGCGCGCGTCGACGCCGAGCTCGCCGACGCGGTCGTGGCTCAGCAGCTGCACAAACGCTGTGCGGTTGTCGGGGCCGAGCAGGCGATCGTCGAGGTCAGCGATGAGC
>CAYWON010000074.1:0-2224 GCA_964459885.1 uncultured Archangium sp. | reverse complement strand
GCTGAGGACGACACCTGGGGCGCGTGGCACAGTGACGCGACCTCCATGGCCCTCACCGTCTTCCGCAGCCGCCGCGTCGTCACGCCCACCGGTACCCGCCCCGCCACCGTGCACGTGCGCGACGACAAGATTGAGCTCGTCGCCGACTACGAGACCTGGCCCACGACTGCCGAACGAGTCGACGTCGGCGAAGCGGTGTTGATGCCCGCCGTCGTCGACACGCACGTGCACGTGAACGAGCCCGGCCGCACCGACTGGGAAGGCTTCAAGTCAGCCACGCGCGCGGCCGCGAGCGGCGGCGTCGGCACGCTGGTCGACATGCCGCTCAACTCGATTCCGTCGACGGTGACGGCCGAGGCGCTGCGTTTGAAAAAGAAGGAAGCCGCCGGGCAGTGCCTCATCGACGTCGGCTTCTGGGGCGGCGTCATTCCCGGCAACGTCAACGAGCTCGAAGGGCTGGTGCGTGAAGGCGCGCGCGGCTTCAAGTGCTTCATGTGCCACTCGGGCGTCGACGAGTTCCCCGGCGTGGTGGAAGCCGACATGCGCCCCGCGATGGCCGAGCTCAAGCGCCTCGGTCGGCCGCTGCTGGTGCACGCCGAGGTCGAAGGCCCCATCGACGCGGTGGCTTCCGAGATCGCCAAGAAAGATCCGCGCGCGTACTTCACGTACCTCGCGTCGCGCCCGCAGGCCGCCGAAGCCGACGCCATCGCCATCGCGTCGCGGCTGTGCCGCGAGACCGGCGCGCGCACGCACATCGTCCACCACTCGGCGGGCGACGCGCTGCCGTTGATCCGCGCCGCGCGCGCAGAAGGCCTGCCCTTCACCGCCGAGACGTGCCCGCACTACCTGCACTTCGTCGCCGAGGAGATTCGAGATGGCGCGACGCCGTTCAAGTGCGCGCCGCCGATTCGCGAGAAGACGAACCGCGAGCTGCTCTGGGCCGCGCTCGGCGACGGGCTGCTCGAGCTGGTCGCGTCGGATCACTCGCCGTGCACGCCGCAGCTCAAGAAGCAGGAGCTGGGTGACTTCATGGCCGCGTGGGGCGGCATCTCCGGGCTGCAGCTCGGCCTGTCAGTCACGTGGAGCGGCGCGTCGTCGCGCGGCTACGGCCTCGACCGACTGGTGAAGTGGATGTGTGAAGCGCCCGCGAAGCTCGCTGGCCTCGATGACCGCAAGGGCCGCATCGCCGCCGGCTACGACGCAGACCTGACGGTGTTCGAGCCGGAGCAGCTCTTCCGCGTCGATGTGTCGAAGCTGCAGCACAAGAACAAGCTGACGCCGTACGCCGACGCGGAGCTGCGCGGGGTGGTGACGTCGACGTATGTGCGCGGCACGCGCGTGTTCCATCAGGGCGAGCACGCCACCGTAGTGAGTGGACAGTTCGTGTGACCCGGGTGCTCGCCGCGCTCGTGGTGTTGCTCTCTGGCTGTGAGAGCACGTGCGAGCCCGGTCGGGCAGACCTGCGCGGACGAGTGGCCTACTCACAAGTGATCCGCCCCGTGAACGTGCGGGTGTTCCTGCGTCACTGCTCAGAGGACGAACTTCCGCACCCGAAGGTCCATGCCACGAACGCGGATGGTGCGACCATCGAGGGATTCGCGGGCCCCGCTGAGCCGTCGCCGTCAGGCGGCTCGGTGGACTACGAGATTTCGTTCTACGACCTGCTGACCGGATGGCTGACGCTCACGATGGTCTACCCCGGCGGGCAGCGAGACCTGCGCATCTACGTGGCGGACAACGTGGACACGGGGAGCGCGGTCGCGCGGGTCGACGGTCGCTGTCGCGCGCCGGTGCGCTTCGAGGATGGCTTCACACTCTGCAACAGCTTCAACCCGGCGGAAGGCACCGCGCATGTGGTCGAGCAACGCGACGCAGGCGTAGTCGCGCTTCCCCAGGACTCGCAACTGTTCGAGACCTCGGGTCGGTACCTCATCACGTCGCCCGACGGCATCGGCTGGCTTGAGCCGGGTCAGCGACTCGCTCAGTGGACGGCCGCGCGACCGTTCGGCGGCAGAGCGTGGTCGGTCGCAGTCGATGAGGTGTGGCTCTACGTCTTTGCTGACGACGTCGTGCGCATCTTCCCAAAGGACCTGTCGACCGAGCTGCCGTCGCTCACTACGGCCGTCGCGTTGCTGGGTGGTCGACGTCTCGCCGCGCACGGCGACCTGCTCGTGGTCGGCAGTGAGCGAGGAGGAAGCATCGAGGTGTTCCGTCGCGTCGGTAC
>CAYWON010000073.1:13554-31212 GCA_964459885.1 uncultured Archangium sp. | reverse complement strand
CCACACGAGACGCACAGCATCGCCGCGAGCCACACCACCGAGCGCGAACACATGGCGCCCGGGTGTACCGACTCACGTCGAGGCGCATCACCCCCTCTGGTGGGGTGCTCTCGGCACCGACAGAAAAAAGACGAGGCCGGAAGTGGTCGCGTTGCTCCGGTCGTCACGCGTGCTGCGGGTGCGCGAACATGGAGTCAGCGTTTCCACTCCGGCCTGTCATGTCGCTGGGCCTTCAAGGTGCCTCGATGCGACGCTGAGTACCCACGTGCTGGCGGTCTCGACGCGTTGATCAGCATCAGCCGTGCCGCGTGGCGTTGCGCGAAATCACTCGGCGTCGTGGCGGTGCAGGCTGCAAGACCTGCGCGGTGCTGGTGTTTCTGCACAAGGCCTTCTGCCGTGGGCAGGGGTCATGGACTTCGTGGGTGCTCGACCTCGCAGGCCCGCGACTTCGGACAAGGTGGCGCCGTTGAGTGGAACTCCGCTCAGGTGAACTGGCCGTCGGAAATCACCGCTTTCGCTCAACAATTGACTGCCAGTTGCGCCCACCTCGTCGCGAGGCCGCGGGGCGCGTCGGAGTCGTGCGCCGCAGCGCGCGCGCTGCCCTCACCGCCACCCGTTCGAAGCATCGCGTGTGACCTCACGGCGTCGCGCAGTAGCTGCCCTGCGGCCACGGCGTGCACGTGCCGGCTGCACATGGCGTCTCTTCGTCACACGCCTTCGCGCACTGCCGCTGCGCGCCAGCCACCACTTCGCCTTCCGCGCACTCGACCGCCGCAAGCGGCCCCGGGTATCGGTTCTGTTGCCACTCGACGTCCACCACGTTGCGTCGCGCGTTCGCCGGCGTCGGCGCGCCGAACACGAACTCGCGCGCGCCGTTCTTCAGGCGCAGCGACAGCACCCGTTGCTCGGTGTTCCACCCGTAGCGCACCTTCGTGTCGTCGCCTTCGAGCACGGGAAGGATGAGCGCCAATTGCGCGCCGTCCCTGAACACGCGCCAGTCGCCGTGACCGCCCTGCTGCACGACCACCTCGCGCACCGGGTCGTCGGCCTCTTCATCTGGCGCCTTGTCTTTACACACCACGCGCAGCCACTCGCGCACACACTTCGTCTCGCACTTGAGCGCCGAGCTGCCCTTCACGGTGCACTCATCGACGGCGCGCCACTCGTCTTCGGTGGGAGGCCAGCTGCGGCCGACCGGCAGGGTCAGCGGGTTCACCGCCGGCTCGTCTTGCGCGTCGAGCCGCGCGCGCAGCGCCATCGCCATCGCCACGTGACCTTTCGGCGTCAGGTGCAGGTCACCGTCGAGGAACGCGCCCGGCTCCGCCTCTTGCAGCGCCGGCGTCACGTCGACGCCCAGCGCGCCGAGCTGCTCCGCGCGCGCCACGAGGTCTTCGGCCAGCACATGCGTGGCGGACATGTCGATGGCGGGCACACCGTATTTCTTCCACTCGTCGGGGCTGACGCTCACGTCGAGCGGCAGCGCCACCACGAGCAGCTTCGCGCCCACGGCGTCACACGCGGCCTTCGTCTTCGCCAGCACAGCGTCGATGGGGCGCGGCTCCAGCTTCGGCACGTCGGGGCTCAGCGCGCGCGCCTTCTCGCGCAGGTCGTTGCGCTGCTTCAGCAGCGTGATGAGGTCGCCCGCGCGGCCCTTGTCGGCCAACTTCTGTAGCAGCGCCGTGTTGCGATCGAGCCCCACCGCCGCCATGAACAGCTGGTAGGCCGTCTCGTCGACGCGGCGCGCGCCCTCGGCGTAGCGCACCTGCACGATGTCGCGCGGGTCGCCACCCTGCGGCGCGAGGCGCTTCAACCCGTCGCGGAAGTCGTCGTCTTCGTCGGTCTTCGTCGAGACCTCGACGCGAATGAGGCTGTCGACGCGCTCGAGCTCCGTCGCCAGCTCGTCGCGGTGCGCCAGCATCTCTCGCGTCGCGTCTTCAGGCGCCGGCGGCAGCTTCACGCCCGCGCTCGCCGACACCACGTCCTTCCAGCCGCCCTCCGTCGCGAAGCCGGGGTTCTGCGCCGACTCGGCCGAGGTGTGCAGGTACTTCCGCAGCGCGAACACGAGGTGCGAGCGGCTCATGAGGGTCTGGCGAAACGGGAAGTTGGTGACGTCCTTCGGCGCGGTCTCGGTGCGCACGGCCCAGCCGTCCCACACGGTGTGGCGTTCCTTGTTGGGGCGGTCGACCTCGAACAGGTCGTTCGAGAGGTTCATCACGTAGATGACGGTGGCGGGCTTGCGCGTGCGCACCACGTCTTCGACGACGGCCGTGTACTCGCGCGGCCCGTACGTCGGCACGCCGGCGTTCAAGACGGGCACCTTGAGCAGCTTCGAGAGCTGCGCGCTGAAGGTGTCGCCTTCTTCGACGCCGAGGCCGAAGACCTGGCTGTCGCCCACCACCAGCACTTCACCGGGCGTCGGTGCGGGCCATTCGTCGCCGCGGAAGCCGAGGCTGTTGGTGCGCACGGACGTGACCGGGTTGTCGGCCACGCGCAGCTTCATCTGCGCGCCGCGCTGCAGCTTCACGCCGAGGTCGGCGTCGGCTTCGTAGAGGTTCAGGTGCGGGAAGGCCCCGCCGTCACGAAGCGAGAAGACGAACTCCGCGATGGTGACGCCGAGGGCGAGCCCCAGCAGCACCTTGGCCACGGACTTGAGTGCGCGCATGTGTCGGCCGAGCTTACCCGTCGTCTGCCGCGCGGCTAGCGTGGCAGCCATGCGTGCGCTCTGGCTCGGAGCAGTGGTGTTCGCAGCGTGTGGCCCTCAGCCGCAGGTGCCGCGGTGCAACCCGGTCGCCATCGTCGAGACCCGGCGGCCACTCAGCGTGTCCATCGCCGGCGAAGCGGTGACGCTCGACGTGCGCGCGCTGCCGACGCAGATCTGCACGTCGGGCGGCCCGCAGGCAGAGGACGTGGCGGTGGAGGTGTTCGACGCGGAGAACCGCGCCGTGGCCAGCACGCACACGGCGCCGGTGACGACGACGTCTGGCTTCGCGACGCGCGTGACGTTCACGCCGACGACGCCTGGCTTGTTCTTCGTGAGCGCGCGCTTCGAGCCGACGGTGGCCTCGGTGCAGGTGACGCACCTCGTGGCGACAGATCGCGGCGCTGATCAACCCGTCGCGCGCACCACGATTCCGACGCCTTGCGATTCGGTCTGGTGGGCCGGGTCGACGTTGGCGTGTCTGTCGGGCACGTCGCTGACGCTCTGGCGCGATGGCGCGCAGCAGGGGGCCGCCGCGTTTGCGTCGTTCATCGATGGTGACGACGGCGTGGTGTGGTGGCGCACGCAGCTGAGCCTCGACCGGCTGCAGGCTGTCGATGGTGGCTCACGGCATCAGGCGTGGCTTCACAACACGCCCATCCAGGACTTCACGTGCGACGCCACCACGTGCGCCGAGCGGTACCTCACGACGCTGCGCGCGGTGGCCGAGGGCAGCGACGGCGGGCTGCAGATTGTCGCGAGTCGCAACTTCAGCCCCCAGCTGCCGATGAACGCCATCGTGCGCTCGGGCGAGACGTTCAGCTTCGGCACGGGGACCGAGTTGTGCGCGTCGGAAGCCGACGGCGGGCTGTCGTGCGAGGCGTTTCGTGGTGAGGGCTTCATCGCTGATGGTGAGGGGCTGGTGTTCACCACGCCCGTCGATGAAGAGACGAGGCTGCTCGCGCGGTGGTCGCCGATGAGCGGTGTGCGCACGCTGACGGTGCCAGCGGAGCTGCACCTCGTGTCGCCGCGCGGCCCGATGTGGATGTTCGGCACGCGGCCGGTGACGTTGGATGGCGAGACGATGCAGTTCGAGGTGTGGCCGCCGGTGTTCGCGCCGCACGGCGTGTCGGTGACGACGTCGCACCTCGTGGTGCGGCAGGACGATGGCGTGGTGGTCGTCTACGCGCGGCGGCCGTGAGTCATACGTATGGTCAGCGAGCGACTGACTCTGCGCTTCGCGGGGAGGTCGCTTCTGTCTGTGGGAATGACCGCCTTCGCTCCAGCTCCACAGACAGTTGGGGCCAACTCGTGATGCTCGGCTCCGTTCGCCGCGCTCACCAACATCGTCAGCGGTGCAGATTTTGTCGCGAGGCGAAGAGGCCAGCTCGCGACACGCGCGGTCGCCGGGAACCCGAGCCTCCGCCTCCATGAAGGCTCGGCGACATCGTCAGTTGCACGGCGAGATCGCGACGTCCGCACGGCATCCATCACTGCTGAGGAGCTCCGTCGCCGCTTCAGCTCAGCGCGGCGATGGCGGCGTCGACGTCTTCTTCCGTCGTGCTGCGGCCCATCGACAGCCGCACCGCGCCCAGCGCCGCCGCCGGCGAGAAGCCCATCTCAAGCAGCACCTGCGGCGCGCTCTCATGCCCGTCGTGGCACGCGGAGCCGGTCGACGCCGCGATGCCGCTCGCGCGCGCCAACACCGCGCTGCCGGTCTCACCGGGGAACACCGCGTACACGGTGTTGGGCAGCCGCTCGGCGCGCTCACCGGCCACCAGCAGCCCCGGCACGCGCTGCTTGAGGCCGTTGATCAACCGCTCGCGCAGTTTGAGCAACCTCGCCGAGAGCTCCGAGAGGTCGCGCTTCGCCGCCAAGCACGCCACGCCAAAGCCCACGATGGACGCGACGTTCTCAGTGCCCGCGCGCCGCCCGCGCTCGTGACCTGCGCCCAACTGCTGCGGCGTCAACGAGACGCCGCGTCGCACCACCAGCGCGCCCACGCCCTTCGGCCCGTACAGCTTGTGCGCCGCGAGCGTCAGGAGGTCGACGCCGTCTTCCTTCATCGACAGCGGCACCTTGCCCGCAGACTGAGACGCGTCGGCGTGCAGCAAGATGTCGCGCGCGTGCGCCAGCGAAGACAACCCCACCAGCGGCTGCAGCACGCCGGTCTCGTTGTGCGCGTGCAGCACCGAGAGCCATGCGGGTCGCGCTTCCATCGCGGTGCGCACTTCATCGCCGCGCAGCACGCCGTTGCTGTCGACCCCGAGGCGCGTCACCCGCGCACCCGCGCGCTCGAGCGCGTCCACGACCCGCGCGGTGGCCGGATGTTCCACGCGCGTCGTCACCACGCGCGCGTCCGGCTTCGTCAGCGTGCCGCGCAGCGCGAGCGCCGTGGCCTCGGTGCCGCCTGAAGTGAAGATGACGTCATCAGCGTCGCCGCCCACCAGCGCTGCCACCTGCGCGCGCGCGGTCTCGACGGCCACCTTCGCGACGCGGCCGTACGCGTGCGCCGACGACGGGTTTCCGAAGTGGGTGGTGAGGTACGGCAACATCGCTTCCACCACCTCGGGTAGCAGGGGCGTGGTGGCGTTGAAGTCGAAGTACCGGGGCAGCGTCACCGCGGCTCGCCGAACTTGTTGTTGATGAGCGCGGCGATCTCATCGAGGCACGCCTGCGCCTTGTCTCCGGAGCACCGCACCTTCACCTGCATGCCCTGCGCGGCCGCGAGCATCAGCACGCCCATGATGGACTTGCCGTTGACCGACTGGCCTTCGCACTCGACCTCGACGTCGCAGGTGTAGCGGTTGGCGGCTTTCACCAGCTGCGCCGCGGCGCGCGCGTGCAGGCCCAGCGCGTTGATGATGGTGAACTCGGCTTCGACCTTTTCCACGTTCAGCGGCCCTCGAAGTTGAAGTGTGTGTCTACCACAGCGCTCCCGCTAGCCCCGCCAGCGCGGCGGCGCCGTACAACACGGCCAGCGGCGGCACGTTCCGTTCGACCAACAACACGCCGATGACGCCCAGGCCGAAGCACGCGCCGGACACATAGAGACCTGAGTCCGAGCCGGCGAGCGCGCCGAAGCGCAGCGCCAGCCACGCGCCGATGCCCGACGCCGCGGCGGCCGCCAGGCTGCGCAACCGGTTGCTCCACACTGGCACCTTCAGCTCGCGCAGCCGCGCCACCACCGCGCTGCCGTCGCGGAAGCCGGTGACGAAGAGCCAGCCGCGCGCCGCGAGGTGCACGAGGTTGTAGGCCACGAAGAAGGCCAGCGGCGCCCAGATGCCCAGCAGCGGAATCAACGCCACGCCTGCAGCGCCGGTCGCCGGGCGCAGCGAGAGCCAGAAGAAGCCGTCGCCCAGCGCGGCGAGCGGGCCCATCAACGTCGACTTGAAGCGGGTGATGTCGTCGGCGCTGCCTTCGCCGCGGGCGAGCCGCAGCTCGTAGTGGAGGATGCCGCCCACCAACGCTGCCGCCGCGTACGGGTGCGTGTTGAAGGGCGTGAGGTGGCGGCGCACCGCGGCCTGGCGCGAGGCTTCGTCGGCGTAGAGGTGCGGCCACGCTGGCGCGAGCGCGTAGAGCAGGCCGAGCGTCTGCATCGCTTCGGGTGAGAAGCCCGCCTGGATGAAGAGCGAGCGCACGGCGACGCGCAGCAGCGTGAAGGGCGGCAGCGCGGGTGTCATGCGGCCCCCCAGTTCTCCTCTCCGCCGCGGCGGAGAGGTTGGGTGAGGTGGTGCGTGGCCCTCACCCCGACCCGCTCCCACTTCGCGGGAGAGGGGGCACCGCGCGCGCTCACGACACGGCCATCGCGCTCGCAAGCTCGAGCCGCCGTGACGCGACGCGCGCTCACGACACGGCCCCGGTCGCCAAGAGCCCGACCGCCGTCAGCACCGCCGTCGCCATCGCGATCTCAAGCCGCCGCGGCGCGTGGCTGCCGCGCACCGCGATGGCCGCCGCGGCGACGCCCATCGCCGGGTAGCTCCACGCGAGGCCGCGCAGCACCGGCTGTGGCAGCGACGCCAGCAATGGGCCCACCGTCAAACCCGCCGCCGCCGCGCCCGCGCACAGCAACCCGTAGAAAACGAACTGCGGCCACATCGCGCGCAAGTTCTGTCGCCCCGCCTTCGCGAGGTTGCCCGCGTCGGCCGCCGTCACCGCGCGCCCGAAGTACTTCCGCGCGCGCGCGTCGAGGCGGTTCTCGAGCATGCGCCCCGCGCGACCGAACGGCGCGCAGATGAGAATCGCCACCGCCCACATCGCCGGCGTGGCGTCGCTGCCTGACGCGTGGCCGAGCGCGGCGGCCATCGCCGCCGCTGACACCGCGGGCAGCGTGTCGTGATCAGGGTGCGCACCGCCGAGCGACGCGCCGCCCAGGTGCAGCAGCTCGAACACCAGCCCCACGTACAAACCGGCCCACGCGTCACCCAACAGCAACGCCATCAACGTGCCCGCCACCAGCGGCCGCGACACCATCGCTTGCAGAAAGGCCCGGCGCTCGAGCGCCATCAGCCCGCCCCACAGCGCTGTCACCAGCAGCAGTGCCCACGACACGCGACACGCGTTTCTCACGCATGGAGAAACGACGCCACTCACGCGCGACCCGATTCCCCCGCGTCGTCGCGAGGTGGTACACGCGCCCACCTCATCCGTGGCGCAAGGCCGTGCGTCACCCCTCGAACGGAAAGACACCGAATGATGATGCGTCCTCTCTCGCTGACCGTGCTGGTCGGCGCTGCGCTGGCTCTCATGGGCTGTCCCAGCCCGAAGAAGTGCACCTCCAACGCCGACTGCACCGTCGGCCAGACCTGCGACACCGCGTCGGGCCTGTGCATGGCCGGCATCACCGGCGGCTCAGGTGGCTCAGGCGGTTCGGGTGGCGGCACCGCGGGCGGCAGCGGCGGTGGCTCCGGCGGCGGCTCGGGTGGCGGCACCGGCACGCAGACGTCCAACGGCGGCGACACCTGCCCGATGGCGGTCGTCGTCACCGGCAGCACCGTCAACGGCGAGACGAGCGGCCTCGTCAACAACTACACGGCGACGCCTGACTGCACCGGCTTCGGCAACCCCGGCCCCGACACCGTCTACAGCGTGACGGTGCCCGCGGGTCAGCGCGTCTCGGTGCGCGCCAGCAGCGCGTCCACCACGGGCGTGCCGTACGACCTGTCGGTGTACCTCGTGCCGTCGCCGGCTTCGAACTGCGACGCGACGTCGGCCGACGGTGGCTCGGCCATCACGTGCCTCTCGGGCTCTGACGACCCGTCCATCTACGACGCGGTCGAGACGGCCTCGTACTTCAACGACACCGGCGCGGCCGTCGAGGTCTTCGTCGTCGTCGACTCAGGCTGGGGTGAGGCGCAGACCGAAGACGACGGTGGCCTGACGCTGACCAACGAGGGCCGCTTCTCGCTGGCCATCGAGTTCTCGACGCCTGCCGCGTCGGGCGACCGCTGCCAGAGCGCCATCGCGCTGACGGCCGGCACGCCGCTGACCAACCAGGACCTCGCGAACTTCGGCAACGACTACCAGTCGAACCAGACCAACGCGCCGTGCGTGGGCGTCGGCTCGAACGACGTCGCGTACTCCATCGAAGTGCCTGCCGGTCAGCTGCTGCGCGTCGAAGGCACGCCGTCGGCGACGCTGGACCTCACGCTGTCGCTCTCGCTGGCCGCCGCCGAGTGTGGCGCCACCTGTGTCGCGGGCGCGGACCTCGGCGCTGAAGGCGAAGCCGAATCGCTGACCTGGAAGAACGCCGGCACCACGCCCGTCACTGTGTACGTCGTGGCCGACGGCAACCGCGTCACCACCGGCACGTTCAGCATCTCGGCCTCGCTGATGGCGCCGCCCGCTGACGACACCTGCGACATGCCCACGGTGCTGACGTCGGGCACGCCGGTGACGGGTCAGTCGCTCGCCGCGTACTCCGACGACTACAGCGCTGACATCGCGAGCTGCAACTTCCAGCCCTTCGCGGACCGCGCGTACACCATCTCGGTGCCCGCCGGTGACCGCCTCACGGTGACGGTGGCGCTCGAGGCTGGCGCGTCGCTCGACCCCATCATCAACCTCGTCGAGGGCATCGGCGCGTGCGGCACGGCGTGCCTCGCCATCGCCGACGACGGCTTCACGGGCGACGACGAAGAGCTCGTCTTCGTCAACCGCTCGGGCGCCACGCAGCAGTACGTGCTCATCATCGACGCCTGGGAAGGCAGCGGTGACTTCACCGTGACGGCCACCGTCAGCACGCCTCCGGGCGATGACGTGTGCGCGGGCGCGACGCCGCTGACGGGCACGCTGACGGCGCAGTCGATGACCAACTACGGCAACGACTACACGTCGGAGCAGACGGACGTGGGCTGCGCGACTGCGGGCTACGCCGGCGCTGACCGCGTGTACGCGGTGCAGGTGCCGAACGGGCAGCGCGGCGTGGTGACGGTGACGCCGGCGCTGTTGGCTGATGGCGGCACCAACTTCCAGCCGAGCGTTTCGCTGGTGCAGGGCCCGGCGGCCAACTGTGAGGCCATGCCGCGCACCTGTGTCGCGTCGGTCAACGCCGCGCAGGCGCCGACGCGCGCTGTCACCTATTACAACGGTGGCGCGCAGCCGGCCGACCTGTTGGCCATCATCGACTCGGCGGCCACGATGGGCACCTTCGACATCAACTTCACGGCTGGCGTGCCGGGCGCTGACGACGTGTGCACCACGGCGGCCACCACGCTGACGGCGGGCGCGCCGGTGACGGGCGACCTGAACGGCTTCCTGCTCGACTACGGCGGCGGCGCGGGCTGCCTCGCGGGCAGCAACGGCGCTGACCGCGTGTACCGGCTGCAGGTGCCGGCGATGCAGACGGTGACGTTGACGGCCACGCCCACCGACACCAACGCGATGACGGGCCCGTTGATGTACTTCAACATCGTCGGCGGCACGGCGGCGTCGTGTGACTCGGCGGCGCGCGCGTGCGTGGCGAACGGCGCGGCGGCGGCGCGCGGTGCGGTGGCGACGGCCGTGTACGCCAACACCACGGCGGCGCCGGTGGACGTCTTCGTGGTGCTGGGCCACGCGTTCGCGGGCACGGCCAACACGGCGTTCTCGCTCTCGGCCACCGTCGGCAACATCGCCGCGGGTGAGACGTGCACGACGGCGCAGGCCATCACCATGTCGGGCACGCAGGTGGGCCTCACGTGGGACGGCTTCACGCGCCAGTACACCGTGCCCGCCACCAACATGACGTGCGTGGGCTACCCGCGCGCGGAGCGCGTGTTCTCGGTGACGCTCAACGGCGGCCAGACGCTGACGGCCACCGCCGAGCGCGACATGGGCAGCATGGCTGACCCGGCGGTCAACCTCATCGAAGGCCCGGACACCAACTGCGTCGACGACGCGGTGTGCGTCGACAGCGCTGACGACCCGCTCAACGGCGCGGCGGCCGAGACGGTGACGGTGCAGAACACCGGCACCACCGCCAAGACGTACTTCATCGTGGTGGGCACCTACACGCTCGGCGCCTTCTCGCTGAACGTGCAGATTCAGTGACCGACGCACGTCGGCGTTCGCTGACGTGAGTGAAGGAGGGCCGGTGGGCATGACGCTCGCCGGCCCTTCGTCGTTTGGTAGACGGGAGCGCATGAGCCGCGCGGTGTTGTTGATGGTGTCGCTGCTGTGCGTGGGCTGCGACGAGACGAAGGCCACGGGCATTGGCGCGCTCTCGTCGTTCGCGCTCGCGCGCGTGGCGGGGCCGACGCCGCCAGCGGGCGCGTTGCCCACCACGCGGTGGACGATGACGGCCTCGGTGTGCGGCGCGTCGCCCTTTGAGCCGGCGCGCGTGCGCGTCGATTGGGCTGCGTCGAAGGTGGAAAGCGACGTGTTCTTGACGGACCTCAAGCTGTCGTTGGTCGAGCCGTCGGAGGGCCTCGTGGTGACGGTGAACCCGACGGTGGACATCGGCGGCGCGAGCCTCGAAGCGGGCGCGCCGTGGGTCGATCTCGCGACGTTGGCGGTGCACTGCGAGCGGAAGACGTTCAGGTTCCCGCGGCAGTACGAGCAGCGGTTGCGCACGTTGATTCAGCTGAAGGCGACGGGTGAGGGCAGCGCTGACGGGCCGATGGTGCGGGCGACGAAGGTGGCGCCGTAGGTTGCTGTCTCTGTGGGACGTGCACCGCGGACGAGCGTCGCGGCACGGCGAACGCGTGCGTTCACCTGATCTGGTGCGGTCCGAGTTCGCTCGTTGTCGCGGCGACGTCGTCGTGCGGCACATCGCAGGAATCCGTCCTCTGGACCGCGTGTGATGCGAGGTCGTCGGAGCTCGAGGGGTGCGGGGCACGTCGTCGTCCTCGCGGCAACGACGGCGTTGCGGCACTTCGAAGGAGTCCGTCTGCTGGACTTCGTGTGCTGCGCGGTTGCCGGAGTCCGTGAGGTGCGGCGGACGTGCTCCTCCTCGCGGGACGACAGCGTGCGGTACGTCGAAGGAGCCAGGTCCGCTGGCCCTCGTGTGATGCGCGGTCGACGGAGCTCGTGAGGTGCGGCGGACGTCCTCGTCCTGTCGGCGACGTCAAAGGAGTCAGGCCGATGGAAGAGGTGAGCGACTTCGTCCGGCCTGCGCGGCCGCTTCGATCGGGGCACGACGCAACGACACGCTGCGAGCTGCCCTTCCTCAGGCGCGGTTCAATCAACGACGGCCCGTGCCGTGATCCGACTTCGTCACCGACCTCGTCTCCACGAACGCGAGGCGGCGGCGTCGTCGTCGAGGGCTGCAAAAAGCCCGGCTGGCGAGCACGGTGTCTCCGTCGCGGCGCGATATACCGACGTCGTGCGCGCGCTCTGGTGGGGTGTGGTGGTGGTGATGGCCTCTCTGCTGGCCTGTGGCCGGACGGAGGTCGTGCGCTGGACGCCGACCGTGACGCGACCCGATGGTGGCGTGGTGTCCGACGCCGGAGTCGACGCAGGCGTGCGTGACGCGGGCGTCGACGCTGGTGTCGATGCGGGTCAGCCCGACGCAGGCCCGAAGCCGTGCCTCGACGGCCGCTTCCGTCTCAGCCCCGCAGAGCCCGTGGTGATGCTCGTCATCGACCGCTCCGGCTCGATGATTGACCTCTTCCCCGGCGGCACCACGTCGAAGTGGAACGCGCTCCGCACCGCGCTCAACCAGACGCTGCCTGCGGTCGATGACACCGTGCAGCTCGGCGCCGTCTTCTTTCCCATCGACGGCGCGGACGACTGCGACGTCCCCGCCATCACGGCGCTGGCGCCGGGCCGCGGCCAGGCCGACATCATCCTCACCACCGTCAGCCTCACCGAGCCGCGCGGCGCGACGCCGACGTCCGCAGCGCTGCGCGTCGCGTTCGACCTGCTCAAGGACCGCCGCACCGCCACCGCCGCGCGCGCGATGGTGTTGGCCACCGACGGCCAGCCGACGTGCACCGACCCCGACGTGCCGTTGGCCGACCTCCGCAGCGCCGTCGACGCGGGTGTCCCCACGTACGTCATTGGCATCGAGTCAGCCTTCGCGCCCGGCTTCGCCCTGGTGCTCGAGCGCATGGCGGTCGCGGGCGGCCGCGCGCGCGCCGACGCGGGCACCGGCTACTACTCAGCGACGACACCCGAAGGGCTGGTCGAGGCCTTCCGCGACATTCGAGATCAAGTCGCGGCGTGCTCGTTCCTCACCGAGTCGGTGCCTGACGCCGACGGTGGCATGTCGTTGCTCTACGGCAGCGAGGTGGTGCCTTACGACCCGACCGGCGCCTCTGGCTGGTCGTGGACCGACCGTCGCAACGGTGAGCTCGTGCTGCGCGGAGACATCTGCGCGCGCGTCATCGCGTTGCCGCAGATGATGCAGGTCGTCGTCAGCTGCGGGCAGTGACGCACGCGCCCGAAAAGAAAAGAGGTGCTGACCATCGCTGATCAGCACCTCAAGAACTTCACGACGTCAGCAGCTCAGACCCACGTCTCAGGAATGCGCGAGGCCTTGAGGTCGCGCAGACCTTCCGTCAGCAGCGGCAGCAACTGCTGCGCGGCCGCGGGCGCCGGCGAGCTGCTCGCCAGCCTGGCCTCGAACTCCGCGATGAGACCCATCGCGTCAGCGCGCGAGAGCGACTTGAAGTCGGGCGCCGTCATGCCCAGCGACTCGAAGCCCGCCTTCACCTGGTTGCCGTACGCGTTCTGGAAATTCCCGGCGACGGTCTTCGAGTAGTACAGCAGGCGAATGGTGGCATCACGACGCGCCTCGAGCGGCGCGCGCTCGCTGGCCGGCAGGTCTGGGTGCTGCAGCAAGCGCTGCACGTCGTTGTAGTGGCTGCGCAGCGGGCCGGTCTGCGGGTCGGTCACCTTCTGGGCGCCCGAGTGGAAGCTGTCGAACGTCGCCTGGCCGCGCGTCACCGTGTCACGCACCTCAGACAGCGCCGCGGGGGCCGAGCCGTCCATGTAGCCGTGCTCCTTGCTCCACACGGCGACGTTCTCGCCCTTGCGCGTGCCCGCTGCGAGCTCACGCGAGAGCGTCTCTTTCGTGCCGCGCGTCGCGGTGTCCCAGCGAGAGAGGTGACCCGTCGCGCCCGAGTACGAGCCCGGCGCCGAGCCCGTGTACGCCCAGATGGTCTTCGCGTTGGGGAACATGCCGCGGTACTTGTCCATCAGCGGCTCGCCGCCCGAGTAGCAGGCCGACAGGTGGAGGTCTTCCACCGAGCGCGCCGCGCGGGGCATCGCTTCGGCCAGCTTGCCCAGGGTGTCGAACTGCAGCATGCCATTGTGGTCGCCCCACGTGCCCGAGCCGACGTTGTGGCCCGACAGCACCAGGCGCGACGGCATCTGCCCGCCGCGCTCGGCCTGCGCCCACACCTGCGCCAGCTGCGCGAGCTCGTCGCGGCTGTCGCTGCCCGAGCCCTGGATGATGTCGGCGATCTTCTGCGTCTGCTCGGCGGGGAGGCCCAGCGTCAGCGCGAAGCTGCGGCTGCCTTCAGCCGTCGTGAGGTCGTGGGTCTGGCTGCGGCCCTGCGCGTCGCGCGTGGTGATGGCGTCGTTGGTCACGCCGTCCTTCACGTGCGTCACGTTCACGCCGCGGCCCTTGAGGTGCTGCGCCTCGTGCGCCGACGACTCGTTCATGCCCACCAGCACCACGTCGTTGTTCGAGCGCGGCGCCCAACCGGCGGCCGGCGTCGGCTGCTGCGGCTGCGCGGGCGTGGTGTTCGACGTGTTGCCCCCGCGCGGAATCGAGAGCGTCCACCCGATCTGGATGTTGCCCGCGTTGGTCGCGAGCTGCGGGTAGCGCGCCTTGTTCGCGTCGACCAGCTGCTGCACCGTCACGCCGTTGCGCTGCGCGATGCGCGACATGGTGTCGCCAGACGCCACGCGGTGCGTGTCGGCGGTGTTGGTGGTGTTGGTGGTGGGCTGCGAAACGACGGACCGGTTACCGGATACCGAGTTGGGCATGTGGGCACATTGCCACCTTCAACCCGGTTGGATCAACTCCACCACCTGTAATTTCGCACTCTTAGAACTCAATAAACCCGCAATTCTCCTTACAGCGGGGCGCGAAAACGTTGCAGGTGCGGGCGGTTGGCTGCCGCCTGTAGGGTGTTCGGTCGATGTGGCGCTGCACGTGGATGCTGGGGTTGTTGACGGCGTGCGCGGCGCCTCCCGGGCCTGCGCCTTCGCACCAGCCGTCGGCCACGTTGCGCGCGTGCGCTGACGCGGGTGGGCGCGTGACGTCCATCAACCGGGCCGTCGAGGTCCTCAACGCGTTGCCCACGCCCGTCGACGGGCCGTGCTTCGTCGCCGCGCTGCCGAGGCCGCTCAAGGTGGTGGCGGCGAACTCCGTCGTCAGCGCGCAGCCCGCGTCGAGCCGCGAGAGCCCTCGCTTGTTCCTCTTTCTCGACGGCGTCGTGGCCACGGTGGTGCCTGAAGGCGACGGTGCCACGGTGCTGGAGTTCAGCCAGTGGACGAGCGCCACCCGCAGCATCAAGGCCGAGCTGCCGTTGCCGGTGACGTCGATGGTGGCGAGCGACGCGCCGTACACGCATGTGCGGCGCGGGCCCATCGGCACCACGTGTGGCCTGTGTCACACCGCCGAGCAGGAAGAATCGCCGGGCGTGTACGCGTCGACGGCGTACCGGCCGCACACGCGTGACGAGGTGCCGGTGAGCGAGCTCCGCGCGCGGCACGAGGCGTGTGGTGACGACGTCGACGGCGGCTGCGCGATGTTCCACGCGGTGTTCGACTTCGGCGAGGTGCAGCAGGGCGCGTTCGACACGTCGCTCGAGACCTTCGGGCCGTAGTCGCCAGGTTCTTGTCCCCAATTTGCGGAAACCGATTCCGACACACGGGTTGCCAGCCCGCGCGGCTTCGTGCTTTTCGCGTCGTCATGCGCGCGATGGTGTCGATGTTGAGTGTCCTGGCCTGCGCTTGCGGCCCGGTGGTGTCGATGCCCGATGGCTCGGTCGACGACGCGGGCGTGGCGGACGCGGGCGCCACCAACTGCCAGGAAACGTACAGGCGCTGTCAGGTCGAGTTCCGCTTCCGCGCGTTGGACGAGCAGTCGGTGCAGGTGCGTGGCGATTTCGCCGCCGACGGGTGGACGGTGGGCGTGCCGATGAAGCGCGAAGGCGACGAGTGGGTCGCGCAGGTGCCGGCGCAGTGGGGCTCGGCGATTCAGTACAAGTTCCTCATCAACAACTCGCTGTGGGTCAACGACCCGGCCAACGCGCAGACGGTCAACGGCAACAGCGTGCGCACCGGCGTGACGTGCACCACGTTCACCTGCCCCGACGGCGCGCCCGAGCAGGGCGCGTTCGACTGGCGCGACTCGGTGATGGCCTTCATCTTCGTCGACCGCTTCTTCAACGCGGACCCGTCGAACGACTGCAGCGTGCCCGGCGCCATCCCCGAAGCGCAGTACCAGGGCGGCGACTGGAAGGGCGTCACGGCGAAGATCAACGAGGGCTACTTCGACCGGCTCGGCGTCAACACGCTGTGGCTCACGGTGCCGCTCAAGAACCCCACCGTCGCGGGCGGCGGAGGCGACGGGCGGCAGTACTCCGGCTTCCACGGCTACTGGCCCATCGACCTCGAGAAGTACGAGTCGTGCTTCGGCACGCGCGAAGACCTGGTGGCGCTGGTGGCCGCGGCGCACAGCAAGGGCATGCAGGTGCTGTACGACTTCGCGATGGTGCACGTGCACAGCCAGTCGACGCTGTGGCAGCAGCACCCCGAGTGGTTCTGGTCGCTCGATTTCAACGGCGGCCAGTGCACGTGCGACGACAGCGGCGTGTGCCCGTGGAATCAGCAGGGCCACCGGTGCTGGTTCGCCGACTACCTGCCGCACTGGAACTACACGGTGGCGGCGGCGCGCGACTACACGGTTCGCCAGGCCGTGTGGTTGCTGGAAGACACCAACGCCGACGGCTTCCGCCTCGACGCCATCAAGCACGTCGACGACTCGTGGTTGCTGCAGCTGCGCGTCGAGACCGAGAAGCTGGCGGCGAAGCGCTCACCGCGCCCGCGCATGTACTTCGTGGGTGAGACGTACGACTTCGGCAACCGCGCGTACCTGAAGTCCTTCGTCGACCCGGCCACGAAGCTGGACGGCCAGTTCGACTTCCCCCTGCGGCTCGAGCTCATGGAAGCGGTGGTGACGCGGCGCTCGACGATGACGGCGCTGCGCAACTTCGTGGACAGCAACGACAGCTTCTACGGGCCGAACACGCTCATGAGCCCGTGGATTGGGAATCACGACCTGGGCCGCATCATCCACATGGCGGAGGACACGCCGATGTGGGGCAACCCGTACGCGGACGGGAAAGACCGCGCGTTCAACAACCCGCCGACGGTGCCGAACTACCGGCGGCCGTTCGAGCGCCTCGCGAACGCGTTCGTGTTCCTGCTGACGAGCCCGGGCGTGCCGCTGCTCTATTACGGCGATGAGGTGGGCCTGCCGGGCGCGGGCGACCCCGACAACCGACGCTTCATGCAGTGGAACGGGCTGTCGGCTGATCAATCGTGGCTGCGCGGGCGCGTCGAGGTGCTGGGCCAGCTGCGTCGCGACACGGCGGCGCTACGTCGAGGCACGCGCACGTCGCTGTTCGCGTCTGATGACGTGTACGTCTACTCGATGAGCGACGGCGCCGAGACGGTGTACGTGGCCATCAACCGCGGCGACTCGGAAGCCTCGGCGCCAGGGCTGCCGGCGCGCACGTTGAACGACGTCTACAACCTTGAGTCGGTCAGCGGGCCTCAGGTGCGCGTGCCGGCGCGCAGCGCGCGCGTCATGAAGTGAGTCAGCGGTTCCAGCCGATGCTCCACGTGAAGTCTGACGTGGTGAAGCACCGCGAGCCGCCGACCTCGTAGAGCGTGAGCTGTCGGGCGCGCGCTTCGTGACGGCCGAGCTGTTTGTTCAAGTCGGCGCGGGTGAGCTCGACCTCGCCGCGCTTCGACTTGAAGGTCCCGTCGCCGATGTAGAGCGTGACGATGTTCTCGAAGACGGTGAGCTGCTTCGTCGCGCGGTCGCGCATGAGCTGCGTCTCGAACGTCATGCGCGTCTTCGCGCTGTTGGGGCCCAGCTGCAGCGCCGAGAAGACGTAGGGCCAGTCGGGGTTCACGTCGTTGTAGCCGCTGAACTGGTGGTCGATGCGCTGCTGCACGTTGAGCTTGAGCGGGCTGCAGCGCGGCTTCGTGGGCGTCGTGGTGCGGACGACGGCGCTCGGTTGCCAGGTCAGGCCACGCAGCTTCGCGGCGCGTTCCTGTTGGTCCTTGAGCGCTTCGTCCTGCTGTTCCTGGCGCACGCGGTTGATCTCATACTGTTTGTTCTCGAAGACGCGCTGTTGGTACTGGTTCTCGTAGAGCGTGTTCTCGACGCGACGCTGCTCGATCTGGCGCGAGTAGTAGTCGTCGTCGTCGGCGAAGGTGGCGGTGGCGAGGCAGCAGAGCGTGGCGATAAGTGGGCGCATGAGGGGCGCCCGGTGCAGTGGCCGCGCCGTGCA
>CAYWON010000073.1:0-13454 GCA_964459885.1 uncultured Archangium sp. | reverse complement strand
CACGCGCACCCACATGTGCCCAGACGCGCGCGCGTGACACCTCGCCACTGACGCGCGCCGGTGATTCGCGGCCTGTCACACTGCGCGCACTCACCCACTCAACGAGGACCGTTCATGGCCATCGACAATGCCGCCGCCCGCGCCGCCGCTGCTGCCCGTGCTGCTGAAGCCGCCCGCCGTGCCGCCGAAGCTGCTCGCCGCGCCGCGGAAGCCCGCCGCCAGGCCGCCGCCGCTGCGAAGCAGGCCGCTGCTGCCGCCGCCGCGAAGCCGAAGGCCAAGCCGCTGACCACGGTGCAGAAGAACGCCCTCGCCACCAAGGCTGGCAACAAGCCGTCGGCGTCGGCCGTGCGCCAGGCCTTCGGCAAAGACGAGGTCTCGCAAGGCTTCGGCCGCGCGCTGCGTGACCGCGCCGCCGCCAAGCTGGGCTCGCCGCTCCCTGTCGCGTCTGCGCCGACGCCGGTCATCCCCACCGCGAAGGCCGCCGCGCCCGCCACCGTCCGTGGTCCCATCTCGGCCGACGCCGCCGAGCGCCGCGCGTTGGCGGCCGCGTCGTCCACCGGCGCCACCACGCCGCGTGGTCCCATCTCGGCCGACGCCGCAGAACGTCGCGCGACCGGCGCCAGCGCCACGGCCCCCACCACCGCGCCCCGCACCGACGCGCAGCGCGCCGCCGACGACGCCGAGAAGGTGCGGGAAGCGTGGGACGACACCATCTCCGACGGTGGCAGCGAGGCGCAGGCCGCCGACGCCGCGGCGCAGGAGCTCCGTTCGCTCACCGCGGGCCAGAGCCAGGCGTACGCGAACCACCTGCTGCGTGAATCGGAGGACGTCGTCGACGACATCACCGACGTCCTCGCCGACAACGCCAACGACAAGGGCTTCACCGGCGACACCGACAAGGCCGCGGTGAAGGACGCCATTCGCGCCATCTCCGACGTCGCCGAGAAGGCCGGCCCCATCGGCGCGCAGCTCATCGCGCAGCCGCTCGCTGAAAAAATCACCGAGGGCGACGAGCTGATGCACGTCGACGACGGCTTCTACGAGCACGTCGACGCTGGTGGCTCGCCGGTCTTGATGGCCTCGCTCGCCGGCGCGCTCGAAGCGCAGGGCAAGCCCGACGCCGTCGAAGAGCTCATGCGGCGCGGCAGCCCGAGCTTCCTCGAGAAGGTGGGCGGGGTGATCAGCGACGGCTGGGACGCCATCACCGACGCGGCGGGCGCGGTCGTCAGCTTCGGCGCCGACGCGGTCAACGGCGTCGTCAACGTCGCGCAGGACGGCCTCGAGATGGCCGTCGACGTCGCGCAGGGCACCGTCGAGCTCGCTGGCAACGCCGCCGAGTGGACGACAGAGCAGGTCACCGCCGCCGCCGAGTACGCCATCGAGAACGGCCTTGAGCTCGCGGGTGACGCGCTCAACTTCGTCGGCGACCACGCGCGCGAGCTCGCGGCGGAGGCGCTCAACATCGACGGGCAGCTCGCGCAGCTCGACTCGGTGGGCGACACCGTCACCATCGGCGTGGGCGGCACCATCGGCGGCACCGTGGTGCAGGGCGGCGCCGAGGTGCAGATGCAGATTACGAAGACCGAAGATGGCTACGAGATGACGCTCTCGGGCTCCGCGTCTGGCGGCGTCTTCGGCGGTCTCTCGCTGCCCGGTTTCCCCGCGGGCGCTGAAGGTGAAGCCAACGCCACCGGCACCGCGACCGCGACGTTCAGCTTCGACAACCTCTCGGACGTCACCGAGGCCGCTGAGACGGTCGGCGGCATCGGCGTTGGTTCGCTCGTCGGCGGGCCTGCGGGCGCGCTGCTGACGGGCGCGAGCGCGGCCGACGAGATTCGTGACATCGGCAACGCGTTCTCGGGCGCCACCATCGGCCTCGAGCTCTCGGCCGAAGCGAAGGCTGAAATCGGCGGCGAGCTCGGCATCGGCGCTGAGGTGAGCGGCTCGGTCACCAACGGCGTGACGCTGCAGATTACGCCCGGTCAGCCGCCGGCCCTCGTGCTGGCCCAGAGCGTCACCGCGTCGGGCTCGCTGTCGCTCGGCGCGCCGGTCGACATCCCCTCGCTGGGCGGTCAGCTCAACGGCGGCAGCCTCGACGGCAGCGCCAGCATTTCGGCCGAGACCACGGTGCCGCTGCCCGACGACCTCGACCTCGGCGACCTGCTGCAGGACCCTGTCGGCGTCGCCAAGAACGTCGGTCAGCACGTCATCGACAACGCCACCACCAAGCTGGGCCTCGACATCGACATCTCGGGCGGCGCGGCGACGGAAGGCCTGCCCATCAACCTCGGCGCCGACGGCGGCATCGAGATCTCCCTCTCGGCCGAGGCCAAGCTGAAGGACCTCGCTGGCGCGCTCGGTCAGGCCATCACCGGCGACATCGCGGGCGCGCTCGAGACGCTGGGCACCAAGACCGAGCTCGACGTCGAGGTGAACACGTACACCGAGACGGGTCTCAGCATCGACGAAGAGATTTCAGTGCCCGGCTTCAAGATTGGCGTGCAGGCCGAGAACACGCTGCGCGACGAGACCGACGTGTTCGACTTCCAGGGCACGCCGGCCGAGCTGCTGGCCGAGGGCTTCAACCTCTTCGAGAACCTGAACCTGAACGTCAGCTGAAACGCAGCTAAGAGTCGCGCGCGATGCAGCTCGACACGCGCGGCAGACTGTTCCTCACCCTGGCGGCGCTCTTCGTGACGTCGCTGGTGGTGGGCGACCTCATCGGCGGCAAGCTGATGGCGGTGCCCTTCTTCGGCACCACGCAGCTGCTGTCGGTGGGCTTCATTCCGTTCCCCATCACGTTCCTGCTGACGGACCTGCTCAACGAGTTCTACGGCAAGCAGGCCGCGCGCACGGTGACGTTGGTGGGCCTCGGCATGGCGGTCTTCACGCTGGTCGTCATCACCATCGCCGTGGCCGTGCCGTTTCACCCCGTCGCGCTGGCGCCCGAGTGGAAGGGCGTGACGCCGGCCGCGTTCGACGCCGTCTTCGCCAGCGGCACGCGCATCCTCATCGCGTCGATGGTGGCGTACCTCTTTGCGCAGCTGCTCGACATCGCCATCTTCCACCGGCTCAAGCGGCTGACCTCGGGTCGCATGTTGTGGCTGCGCGCGACGGGCAGCACCGTCGTGTCGCAGCTGCTCGACACCGTCGTCATTCAGTCGCTGGTCTGGAGCGACAACCTCGACGTGCCGAAGCTCGTCGGCCTCATCGTCGCGTCGTGGCTGGGCAAGCTGCTCATCGCCGTGCTGCTGACGCCGCTCATCTACGCGGGCCACGCGCTCGTTGAACGCGTGCTGGGCATCGCCCCGATGTCGCACGAGGCGAGCTGAACCTTCAGCGAAGTCGGACCCTTGCGTCACCGGTTCCCACGAAATGCGCGTCGGGGAACCAACGGTCATGAACGACGCGCACCTCTCGACGCTGGACCTCGAGCGACACCTCACCGGTGAGCGCCCCTCGCTTCACGTCGCGCGCTGCGAGCGCTGCACGGCGAAGGTGGCGGCGATGGAGAAGGACGCCGCTCGCTACGTGGCGTCGCCCGCGAGCCGCAACGCGAAGTCCCACGCGCAGCGCGCCGACCGTCGGTGGAAGCAGCGCGCGGCGGCGTTGACGGTGGTGCCGCTCGCGGCGCTGGTGGCGTTCCTCGTGTGGCCGGCTTCGACACCGCCGACGCGCGACACGCCGCTGCCGCGACAGGCGCGTGAGTTCCTCGAGCCCCGCGGAGGCGCCACCACCGCGCGCCTGCGCACGTTGCCGCTGCGAGGCCACAACATCGACTTCGGGCAGGGCTCGCTGGAAGGCGCCACGAAGGAAGGCCCGACGAAGCCCTTCACGCTGACGCACACCAAGGTCGACGTCAGCGTCGCCGGCTTCATGCAGCAGGTGAACGTGACGCAGACCTTCACCAACCCGTTCAACGAAGTAGTCGAGGCCGTCTACGTGTTCCCGCTGCCGGAAGACTCGGCGGTGCACGACCTGGTGTTGAAGGCCGGCGAGCGCGTCATTCGCGCCAGCATCCAGAAACGCGCCGACGCGCGCGCGATGTACGAAGCCGCGAAAGCCGAAGGCCGTCGCGCGGCGCTGCTTGATCAGCAACGCCCCAACATCTTCACGCAGTCTGTCGCCAACCTGCAGCCCGGCGAGAAAGTGGAGGTAACGCTCTCGTACGTCGCGCCGCTGAAGTTCGACGACGGTGTGTACACGCTGAACTTCCCGATGACGGTGGGGCCGCGCTACTCGCCGTCGAGCGTGGTGGACGCTGATCAACTCGGCACCTCGTTCACGACGCGCAGCGGTCGCGACATCGAAGTGCACGTCGCGCTCGACGCGGGCACCGTCATCGAAGACCTCTGGAGCGTCTCGCACCGCCTGCAGGTCGACCGGCCGTCTTCCACGCGCGTCACCGTCGACCTGGACCCCGGCGACACGGTGCCCAACAAGGACCTCATTCTCCGGTGGCGGGTGTCGGGCGCGCAGTCACGCGCGGCGGTGCTGGCGGGCGGCGGCGCCTTCGCGTTGATGTTGAACCCTGAAGCGCGCACCACGGCCGCGCCGCCGATGCCGCGCGAGCTGGTCTTCGTCATCGACACCTCATGCTCGATGACGGGTGAACCGCTGGGCGCGGCGAAGCGCGCGATGGAGAAGGCGATGGCGGCGCTGCAGCCCAACGACACGTTCATGCTCATCGACTTCGCGGACAGCGCGAGCAGCTTCTCGCCGACGCCGCTGCCGGGCACCGATGACAACGTGCAGCGCGCGGTGGGCTACTTGCGCGCGTTGCCGTCGAGCGGCGGCACCAATCAGCTCGCGGGCATTCGAGCGGCGCTGGCGCGGCCTGAAGAAGCAGGGCGCCTTCGCCTGGTGCTGTTCATGACCGACGGCTTCATCGGGAATGAAGAGGAGATCTTCGAAGAGACGCGGCGGCTGCGTGGTGACGCGCGCGTGTTCGGCTTCGGCATCGGCAGCTCGGTGAATCACTTCCTGCTGTCGGGGCTGTCGGAAGAGGGCCGCGGCTTCTACCAGTACGTGCGCACCGACGAAGACTCGACCGAAGCGGTCGCGCGCTTCGTGAAGCGCATCGAGCGGCCGTTGCTGCGTGACGTCAGCATCGACTGGGGCGGGCTCGACGTGGTCGACGTGATGCCGTCGCCGGTGCCGGACCTGTTCGACGCGCAGCCGCTCATCGTCGTGGGCCGCTACCGCGCGGCAGGCAAGGGCACGGTGACGCTGCGTGGTGAGCGCGGCGGCGTGCCGGTGGTGTTTGAAGTGCCGGTGACGCTGCCTGACGTGAAGAGCGAGGGCCGCGCGCTGCAGATGGCGTGGGCGCGGAAGCGCGTCGACCAGCTCAACAAGCCGAACTCGCCCGACGCCGAGAAGAACATCACCGCGCTCGCGCTCGAGTACCACCTGGTCACGAAGTTCACGTCGCTCGTCGCGGTGGAAGAGGGGCCGAAGCGCCCGGCGGGCGAGCGCACCGT
The DNA here is from genome assembly GCA_964459885.1 of uncultured Archangium sp. Taxonomy (GTDB): domain Bacteria; phylum Myxococcota; class Myxococcia; order Myxococcales; family Myxococcaceae; genus Archangium_A. The sequence continues at coordinate 7,974 of CAYWON010000073.1, read as the reverse complement.
CGTCGAGCCCAACGAGGTGCCCGACCTCACGGCGGCGCCGCTGCAGCAGAAGCGCTTCAACACGATTCAGGTCATCCGCGGCACGTCGGCGCCGGCGACGGGCGGTGACGATGACTTCGACGCGGCGTTCGGTGGTGGTGGGAAGCAGCAGGGTTACATGCCACCTGCACCGCCGCCTCCGCCGCCGGGCAGCGGCCCCCACGGCGTGGTCACGACGCTCGGCCAGGGCGACATCATGGAGGTGGTGCTGAACCACAAGCCGGAGATCATCGCGTGCATGAATCAGCACCGGGCCATCGCGCCGGAGATCACCGGTCGCCTGTTGGTGCGGTGGCGCGTGCGGCTCGACGGCTCGGTCTACGACCTCGGTGTGGCCAGCCCGGAGTTCGTTAACACTCCGTACGCGAAGTGCATCACAGCGCTCGTGGCCACCTGGAAATTCCCGAAGCACACCACGCCGCACGACCCCATCACCTTCCCGTTCAAGTTCTGAACATGGCGCTCGACATCGGACAGCTGTTCGAGCGGTACCAGGGCGTCGTCTACCGGCGTTGTGTGTCGCTGCTGCGCGATGACGTCGCCGCGCAAGACGCGGTGCAGGAGGTCTTCGTCGCTGCCATCACCGGCTTTGGTCGCTTCCGGCTGCGCGCGTCACCGCTGACGTGGCTCTACGCAGTCGCCACGCGCCATTGTCTGCAGCGGCTGCGCAACGACAAAGCGCACGCGCTCAAGTCGATTCTGCTGCGCGATGACGAGACGTTCGACGCGGCCCTCGACGCGCGCGTGGAGTTGGACGCGCTGCTGCGCTCGCTCTCACTCGAAGACCTGGAGTTGGTGACGCTGCACTACCGCGACGGGCTGACGCAGGAGGAAGTGGCCGACGTGCTGCGGCTCTCGCGCAAGACCGTGGGCCGGCGGTTGGCCGTGTTGACGGAGCGCCTATCGGCGGAGGGGCCGGGCCTGCGCGCGCCGGCGTGAGGGTGTTCAGGACGGCTACGTTCAGCGCCTCGACGTCCCGTGGGGCGCGCAACTCAACCCGGCGCGCGGCGAGAGGTTGCAACCTCAGTTGGCGCGCGTCGCGTCGTGACCGGGACAGCGGTTAGTCGGGGTCAGCCGCCAACTCCGTCAGGCCCCGCGCGGTACTGCCGAGGAGGAGCGGTGACGACACGAAACGAATCTCAGCGCGCGTCGTGCCGCCGAGAATCACCGTTCGTCGGGGGACCTTGTGTGCAACGTAGCTCGCTGTGGAGAGGTCTTCGGTCTCTCCGTACTCGTGGGAGAAGTCGATCATTCCGCGCACTCCGGAGCGGGTTTCTGTCGTGCGCGTCACGGCGATTCGCGCAGCGAATCCGCCACCGAGGCGCAGCAAGACGGCACCGTCAGCGCAAACGACGGCGGGTGCGTGATCAACCACGCTCCACAGCGACAGCCACACTCGCTCCAGATGGCTGTCAGCAACTGTCCAGTCGCGGCTGTTCCCTTTGCCAACGCTGCCTCTTCTCTCGAATCTGCCCGAAAGAAACGCCTCGTAGGCATCGAGCCACTCGTCGTCGCTCTGTGGCGAGACGACGAGGCAATCGCCCTGCTCCTTGTAGCTCGTTGAACCCACCTCGACCGCTCGATGCAGGCGGTCGTCAACGACGGTGGGCCATGGAGTGTACCGGTACAGAAGCGGGCCGAGTGCGTCGCTTGGAACCCGCAACTTCGCGGGAGACGCCACGAAGTTGTCCGAGTAGCGGCCTGTCGACGAGAGGATGACGCGCGCAGCCGGAACAGGCTGCTCGAGCAGCACGCGGAGTTCTTCTCTCCACCCCTCGACACGTTCTGCTTGCTTAGGTCGGAACTCGTTTCCCGCCAACACCCAGGCACGTGCGTGCAGCAGCGCGGCGATGTCCTTCTGCTCGGGGTCGAGCCGCACGAGGAGCTCGTTGAGAAAAGGGTCGGCCTCGAAGTCTCCGGCGGTCCAGCCAGCGATCGCCTCGCGGAGTCTGGAGAGTGCTGTCGGGGGGGCTTGTACCCGGTACACCCGAACGCGCGGCTGCTCGGGGAACTCGCTCTCCGGGTTGATGCAATGGAGCTCATCGCCGACTCGCAGCACGCTCGACGGCACAGGTCGGCGGCCGGCTCGCTGGAGCGCCTCATCGAGCGCCTCTCTGGTGACGGCGCGAGGGGTCGCGAGGCCGAACTTCGCTACCGCGCGGCGAAGTTCAGCCTCGACGCGATCTCGGGGCGTGGCGGCGGCGACGATCCCCAGCTCACGTGCGAGTGCGAGACGAAGACGTGGTTCCGCGCCCATCTTTTCGGCGGCAACTTCGTCGCTCAGCTGAGTGATCAACTGGCGCGTCTCAACAGGTGTTCGAGGCGACGGCGTTGGCGATGGAAGCTCGCGCTCGTCGACGAACGCGCTCAAGTCGTGCTCCGGTTTCGGCACAGTGAGGATGCCGTCACGCGCGAAGACCGCGAGGGCGTCAACAGGCTCGAGCGTCAGGGCGCCTTGCTGCTCGTCGTAGTGAAGCGCCAACCACCGCTCGACCGGAAATCGGCTCGGTGAGGCGATGAGTGCACCCTCGTTCGCGAGTTCATTCGCGCGTGTTTCCGCTGTCTTGTCATCGACAGCCTCGACACGAAGACCGTCCATGCGATCGAAGCTGCGGGGCAGGCTGTCGTAGAGCGTGTCCGTCACCAACAGCACCGCCGGTCGGAGCGGGTGCGCCTCGAGCAACCGTCTCCCGAGAGCGTCGAACAACTGCTTCGGGTTTGTCACTGCCGACCACTGCGTGATGTCGATGACGAGCCGTGGCGACGTCTTTCCGTTCGTCTCAAATTAACTGATCCGCTGCCTCCAAGATGGGCGCGCGCCCGTCGGCCGCGATGTTCAGGCCATCGAGCAACAAGGCGGCGCGTTGCCGGTCGGCGAAGAAGAACTTTACAGCCTCAACGTCGCCCTTGAGGCAGCGAGAGAGACGCGTCTCGACGTAGGAGTCGGAGTAGTCAGCCGCCAGCCTCTCGAGCCATTCCATAGCGACCGTCTTCTGGCTCTTGTCCGCAGGGAATTGGCTCTTCAACAGCTCAGAAAACGTCATCTTCGCCTCGCCTGGTGCATTGGTCATGCACGAGCAAATGACACGGCATCTCGTGTAGTTGCTGGTGCTTCTCTTGTTGTTGCAAGAGAACTTGCACCTCGCCGTGCAACTGCGCGGTCTCGCAAATTGCATTGCAAGAAGAGCAGACCAACGCCCGCAATACGACGGAGACAGAAGTGCGAGCCGACCAGTTAGCGTGCGCCCCCGATGACCGCCGATGAGGTGTCGACGCTGCTGACGTTGTTGAAGCGCTCCCACGCGCTCGACCCATCGTCGCCGGAGTTCCTCTCCATCGAGCAGGCCGCCGCGCACCTTGAGAAGTCCGCCAAGAAGAAGCGCCGCCTCGCGCGCAAGCACGCCCGCGCGGAACGCGAAGTGCTCCGCGACTGTTACGTGTGTCGCGCGCCGCGCACCGAAGCGCACGACTCGTATTCATGGATGTGCGTCGCGTGTGGTAACGACTCGTCGACCTTCCGCGCGCTGCCGATGGACCTGCGTGGTCGCCGCGCGTTGGTGACCGGCGGTCGCGTGAAGATTGGCCGCGCCACGGCGCTGCGACTGTTGCGTGCCGGCGCCGAGGTCCACGTCACCACGCGCTTTCCGCGCGACGCAGCGCGCAGCTTCGCGACAGAGCCGGACTTCGCGTCGTTCAGCGCGCGGCTGCACGTCATCGGGCTCGATTTTCGCGCGCTGGGTCAGCTGCTCTCCGCCATCGACACGTGGAAGGTGGGGCCGCCGTTCGACATCGTGGTGAACAATGCTGCCCAGTCGGTGTGGCAGCCGCGCGCGATGTTCGAAGCGCTCTACGCAGGTGAAGCGCCGCGCGCCGAGCACGCGCTGGCGCCGTTCTTCCCGACCGACCTCGCGCGGCTCGACCTCGAGCGCGTCGACAGCTGGCCGCAGACGCTGGGCCAACTCTCTGCCGTCGACGTGGTCGAAGTGCAGGTCGTCAACGCCATCGCGCCGGCGCTCATCGTCAACGGGCTGCGAGAGAACCTGAAGCGTTCAGCTTTCGAAGACCGCTACGTCATCAACGTCAGCGCGCTCGAAGGGCAGTTCGGCCGCGGCGTGAAGGCGCCGCAGCACCCGCACACCAACATCGCGAAGGCCGGCCTCAACATGCTGACGAGAACGAGCGCCGAAGACCTCTCGCGTGACGGCATCTTCATGGTGAGTGTCGACCCGGGGTGGATGTCGCGCGAAGGCGCCTTCGTGCCGCCCGACGCCGAGGTGCCGCTGGACGCTGATGACTGCGCCGCGCGCGTGCTGCACCCCATCGCCGCCGGGCTCGCCGGTGCGCCGGTGCACGGCGTGCTGCTGAAGGACTTCAAGGAGGTGCCGTGGTGACGCGCTTCGAGCTGGGAGACCGTTTCGTCGAACTCTCGCTCGAGGGCGCGACGCTGCATCGGCGGTGGGGCGTCACCGGGCGCGTCGACCTCGCGCGCGATGACACCTACGCGAATGAAGCCGAGGCGGCGCTGGCGTTGCGACGTCAGCTCCGTCGCTTCGAGCATCGCGGGTACCGCGCGGGCCGGCGAAACCCCGCGCTCGAGGCCGTCATGGTGGAGCGGCCCGACGACGTGAACGCGTACCTCGTGTACGCCGACTGGCTGCAAGAACAGAACGACCCACGCGGCGAGCTCATCGCCACCATGGCCGCCGGAAAACCGCACGACGCGCTCCTGGCGGCGAACGCGACGCAGTTCATTCCACCCATCCGCGCGAAGGTGGACCTCCACTGGGAGCTCGGCTTCGTCCGCGAGGCTGACTTCTGGGGCGCGTCGTGGACGAACGCGCGTCGGTTGCTGCGACACCCGTCGGCGCTCGTGCTGCGGAGCCTCGGGCTCCGTCAGTACGCACGCTGGGCTGACGGCAACTTCGACTCGGCGACGTTGGTGCCGCTGCTGCCGCGCACGCTCGCGCGCATCGAGGTCGACGAAGCCGACGTGCTGTGGACCTCGCGAGACCGCTACGCTCCGGAGCTTCGTCGGCTGCTGGTGCCGGTGCCGCGTCAGCCGTAGTTTCGCCGCGGGGTAGCGCAGAGGCCGTCGCGCCGGACTTCGCATCCGGAGAACGCCGGTTCGAATCCGGCCCCCGCGTTTTCTTCAGTACCCTCGCGCGCGTGGGGTAGCGCAGCGGCCCTCGCGCCAGCTTTGCAGGCTGGAGGACGCCGGTTCGAATCCGGCCCCCACGTTCAGCAGCTCCACGCCTTCGCAGAAGTCTTCGACGGTCTTCGCTTTCTTGAGCGGCCGGTACGCGCGGTCGTCGTCGGGCACGCCCATCAACGCCAGCGAGCTCTTCAGCTTCGTCAGCACGTTGCCGTCGGCGCCGAAGAGCGCTCCGTATTCGCGGGTGAGCGCGCGCAGGAACGCCTGGTGGCTCTCGCGCGACGGCAGCGCGACGTGACGGCCGCGCAGCCGCTCGAACAGCAGCGGGTCTTTCATCGCGCCGCGACCGAGCATCAGGCCCGCAGCGCCGGTGTCTTTCAGCACGCGCTCGCAGACCTCGACCGAGTTCAGGTCGCCGTTGGCGATGACGGGCAGCCGGGTCGCCGCGACGACGCGCGCCGTGAGGGAATGATCAGCCTCGCCGTCGTAGCGCTGCACCACCGTGCGCGCGTGCAGCGCCATGAAGTCGACGCCGGCGTCTTCGAAGACAGGCAGCAGCGAGAAGATCTGCGCGGGGTCTGCGTAGCCGAGCCGCACCTTCACCGAGAACGTGCCGGCCACGGCGTCACGCAGCGCGCGCAAGATGCCGGGCAGCTCGTGAGGTCTTTCCAACATGCCGCCGCCGCAGCCGACGTTCATGCGACCGTACGGGCAGCCGAGGTTCAGGTTGAGGTGCACGGCGCCCGCGGCCTGCGCTTCGTGAGCGCCTTCGACGAGCGGCTCGAGGTCGCGGCCGATGAGCTGCACGATGAGCGGCACGCCCTTGCCGTGCGGTCTGGCATCGAGCAGGTCGCCGTGCGAGAGCCGCTGTGCGCCCTCGGCGTGCTTCACGCGCATGAACTCGCTGAACACGACGTCAGGGCGCACCTGGTCGACGAAGACCTGACGCACGGCGCGGTTGGTCACGCCCTGCATCGGCGCGAGCATCAGCGGCACTGTGCCGACGGGCCAGGGCAGCGCGCGGCTCATGACCTGGCCCGGAAGCTCGTGAGCCAGGTGCGCAGCGTCTCGAGGCATTCGTCGAGCGTCAGCCGCGGTGCCCAGTACATCGGGGCGATGGCTTCGTAGGCCCGGCGAATCGCGCCCGCACGGTCGGCTTCGGCGAGCGTGAGGGCGGTGTGATCAGCGTCGGGCAACGACTTGATCTGCTTGTGACGAACCATGTCGTCCGCGAGCGCCGACACGCCTGCGTAGCCGTCGAGCGGAGGCAAGGCGCTGACGCCTCGCACGATGCGGGCCGCGTCTTCGTAGTGGCGCACGAAGGTCGCTGCGTCGCGGTCAGGGTCGGGCGCGCGGCGAACGAGCGCGTCGAGCTTCTCGAGCAGCGTCACCAGCGGGTGCACGCAGCGGAGCGCCCGCGGCCTGTTGTCGGTCCAGCTCGTCAGTTGGCCTTCCGCCACCAGCTCTTCATGCACGAATGACGACATGTCGCGAGGCAGCGACGGAGTCACCCGCGCGCTGCCGAGCTCCAGCAAGACGAAGGGCTTCAAGACCCCGCGCATCGGGCCGAGATGTTTCGCGGGATAGGTGGCTCGAACGTTGATGCTTCTCCATCGCTCGTCGGTGGTGCCGTCGTCGACGGCGGTCACCATGCCTGGCAACGAGAGCGCCCGCGACAGGGCTTCGAGATGGGCACGACGTGCGGTGATGGCGCTCGTGCTGTCGCGCTTCCAGTCGTCCGCAGGCGGCACTCCTTCGACGCGACCCGCTTCGAGTTTGAGGTCGAGGTCTTCGGAGAAGCGCTCGATGAGGCCGAAGCCTTTCGAGAGCGACGTGCCGCCCTTGAACCAGACCTCGAAGCCACGATCCTGGAGCGACCACAACACGTGCGTCACCCAGTAGTCCTTCTCGACGAGCGCCAACGCGATGCCGCGCTTGTCGGCGACGATGCGCAACAGCGCGTCGAAGTCGGGGTCGTCGTGAACGAACTTCACGGCGCGCTCGCGTCGAGGGCTTCCCGCACCACGGCGGCTGTCGCTTTTGACGCGAACCGCTGCGTCATGGCCTCGAGCTGATCGCGGTCGAGCGCCCTTCGTTGCAGCGCACGACCGAGCGCGTGACCCAGTTCCTGTCGTGACGCGCCGACGTGCGCCGCGTTCTCCAACAGATCCACCGCGAACCACTCGGGCGTTGGCTTCGTTGGGAAGGCGACGCGTCGGAGCACGAATCGCCGCCCACCGAGCACGAACTCGCCCGACCGCTTGGTGTTGTAGACGAGCGGGCTCGCGAACGCGGCCGTTGAGCCCAGGCCCAACGCGTTCCACTTCTCGGGCCCCGTGAACACGTAGGGACCGCCGTCCAGGAACGCGCGCATCAGCGCGTCGTCGCTTGGCGGCACTGCGCCGAAGCGGCTCACCCGCGGCGCGGCGAAGAGTCCATGCGCGAGCGGCACGAGCTTCCCTTCACTCACCAAACGCTTCGCGAGCCGTGGGGCGTTGGCGCTCCACGCTTCAAGTTCGCGCGTTCGATAGACGCGGCCTGCTTCCAGCGCTGGGTCGGCGGCAGTGCTCATGACCGTACGTATTCTCCGGGAAAAAACGTACACATCGGAGCGGTCGGGCACAAGGGCGTGCCTTGTAACCAATTGTTGTTACTGACTATTCGTCACCACTTCAGCCGCACGATGCAGCGCTCGCCGTCATGCGAGACCAGCGTCGCCCGAGCCCCGCCGTCGGACTGGAGCGAGCCGCTGCCGTCAAAGATGCCGACGAGGAAGTGCGCGA
>CAYWON010000072.1:0-31743 GCA_964459885.1 uncultured Archangium sp. | reverse complement strand
GGGCATCGCGACGGCGCCCACCGAGACCGCTGAAGAGATCGCGGAGGCCGAGGTGAAGCGGCTGATGCCGCGTGGCGAGCCGCTCTCGGGCGACGACCCGATGGCGGCTGACCCGGCGTCGTTGTCGGGCATTCCGCCGTACCCGGGTGTCTTTCCCCGGCGGCTGATGCGGCAGGCGACCGCGCAAGGAGGACCGATGGCGATCTCATGGTTCTCGACGCAGGAGCCCGCCAGCACGGTGTTGGACTTCTACGAGCGCGCCTTCAATGCAGAGGGCCGCAAGCCTGTCGCGCATCGCTACTCGGAAGACATGGGCTACGTGGCGTGGCTCGACGAGCACAACGACGGCGGCACCGCGGCGGGCGTGCTGCACATGGTGTCGGCGATGAAGCAGTTCAGCCAGACCATCGTGCTCGTCTCTGCGTCGCGGCCCGACATTGCGATGAACACCCGGCCGATGATGCCCGACGGGCTGGTGCAGCCGCCGGCGTCGACGGACCCGCAGGTGGTGAACATGGGCGAGACGGGCTTCGCCAGCGAGGTCGTCTACTCGCGCACGTTGAACACTTCGCCCGGTGAGGTCGTCAGCTTCTACGAGAAGCAGTTCAAGGAGCGGGGCTTCGACGTCACCGAGACCACCAGCTCGGCGGCGCAGGCGTCGGTGACGGCGGTGCGCGAAGGCACCACGGTGGTGGTGGCGGCCCGCCTCGAAGGCAGTCATTCTTCAGTGGTCTTGACGTACGAGCGGCGCGCGCCGCAGGAGGTTTCGCCATGAAGTTCGTGAAGTCGGTGTTGATCGCGTTGTGCCTCGCGCCGCTGGCCGCGTTCGCCGGCGACTCGTGTGAGGCCGCGTGCTCCGACACCGTCAAGCAGTGTCAGGACGTCTGCAAGAAGACGCTCAAGAAGGAAGCGCCGGACAAGGTCGGCTTCTGTCAGGACAAGTGCAAGGAGTTCGAAGGTGAATGCAAAAAAGACTGCAAGTCTGACGGCAAGTGAACGTCGCCTGCGTCGCGCGCCGCGCGGCCAGGCGATGATCGAATACAGCGTCATCTCCCACTTCATTCTCGTGGGAGGCATGGTGACGCTCGGCCTGCTGGGTCGCACGTCGGGGCTCTTCGACGCGCTGACCAAGTTCTACGAGAGCATCTTCTTCGTGCTCACCAGCGGAGCCATCTAGCCGCTATACCGCGCGGCCATGGAAACGGCTCAGAAGCAGCGGCCCGCCTGGCTGTACGTGTTGATCGGCTGTGGCAGCGCCGCCGGGCTCGTGTGCCTCGTCGGCGCGTTGGCGGCGGGGTACTGCGCGAAGTCGGTCAACGATCTCGGCAAGGGCGTCACCGACCCGGCCGTGCGTCAGGAGAACGCGCTCAAGCAGCTGGGGGCGCTCCCCGATGGCTACAACGTGGCGATGAGCGCCAGCATGTTCATCTCGGTGACGATGCTGACCAACGCGGGCGCGCTGGAAGACGGCGGGTTCTCGATGGACGCCACCACGCGCAACTTCATGTTCCAGCGCGTGCCTTCCAACGACAACAACAAGCCGGTGCGCGACTTCCTCTCGGGGAAAGACACTGACAGCACCGCCGCACGCAACGTGAACCTGCAGATCGACCGCGAGCAGATCGTCAAGCGCGGCTCGTTGACCATCGATGGCCGCAAGTTCCACTACGTCGCGTCGCGCGCGGTGGGCGAGTTCCGCGGCGTGCCGCAGGACCCCTCGCAGCCGCCGCAGCAGGTGCAGCTCGAGCGGCTGCTGAACAACGCGGTGCTCTTCGATTGCCCTGGCGACGTGCTCTACGTCGGCGTGTGGAGTCAGGCCGACCCGGCGCCCGACAAGACGAAGGAAGAGCTCGAGCTGGCGGGCACTGTCGCTGACGAAGCCGAGCTGGCGCGGTTCCTCAAGCCGATGAACCCCTGCGGGCGGTAGGCTTTCCTTCATGCTGACAGCGCTGGTGGTGATGTGCCTCGCCGCGGGGGACGGCGGGGTCGACGCCGTCGACGCGGCTGAGTTCCCCGCCGCCGGTGAGGTGGTGCTGGAAGACGCGGGCGCGCCGCAGGCCGACGCGCCGTTGGCCGCCGACGCTGGCGCGGGCATCACCCCGGCTGTGGCGACAGACGTCGAGAGCCAGTCGGGCAAGCCGGAGTTCGTGAAGGGCGAGCTGTCGGTGTACCTCGGCAGCGATCGCCTCACGGTGAAGAACACGCGCATCGGCGTGTCGGTGGGCCTCGATCGGTTCCTGCAGTCGCACTTCGTGCTCATCGAGCCGCTGGTCGACCTGCGATTCCTCGACGCGAAGCTCGGCATCGGCGTCGGCGTGCCGCTGCGGCTCGAGTTGGTGAACTTCGAGACCAACCCGATGTCGGGCGCGCCGTACCTCTTCGCGCGCGCCGGGCGGCTGCGCGTCGAAGACTGGGACACGTTCCACGACTTCGGGCGCATCCTCAAATACGTCACGTACGGGCGGAAGGAAGACAACCTCTACATCAGCGCCGGTCAGCGCTACGCGTCGTCGATCGGCCACGGCGCCATCACGCGGCGCTACTCGCCGAACATCGACGTCGACTACCCGCGCGCGTCGGCGCAGGTCGACGCGTACAACGACTACGGTGGCTTCGAGTTGATGACGAACGACCTGCTGGCGTGGAACCAGCTCGCCGGTCTCGCGTTCATCAAGCCGCTCTCGTTCTTCAAGCCGCACAACCTCATCGCGCGCACGCTGTCGGTGGGCGTCAGCGGCGGCCTCGACTGGCAGGCGCCGTGGGAGCTCGTGTCGATGGGCGGCGAACGCCAGCTGCGCGACGGCCGGCTGGTGGCGAACCCGCGCGCGGCCGGCCTCATCGGCTTCGACGTCGAGGCCAAGGTGGTGAAGACCGACAACGTCGACATCAAACCGTACGTTGACTACTCGTTCCTCGTCGGCGGTGACGGCGGCCTCACGGCGGGCGTGCTGGGCCGCTTCAACGTCGGGACGAAAGTCGTGAACGCGTTTCGCGTGGTGGCCGAAGCGCGCTTCCTGGGCGATCGCTACATCCCCAGCTACTTCGACACGTTCTACGAGGTGGACCGCTTCATCTACCGCGACGTGCGCCTCGACCCCGGCGTCGCGAACTTCGTGCCCAAGCACCGCTACGCGCTGGAGCACGGCCTCGGCACGCGCGCCGGCTACTACTTCGAAGCGAGCTGGGGCATTCGCAACGCGGTCGGCGTGACGCTGGCGCTCGAAGGCGTGAGCAACTCGCCGGCGAAGAACTTCGTGGCGCACCTCGAGGTGCCGGTGCTGAGTTTTCTGCAGGTCTTCGGCAGCTACTACCTGCGCGGCGTCGAGACGTTCGACGAGCTGGGTCGCCTCGACAAGCAGGGCAACCTGGGCCTCTTCGGAAGCAAGGCCATCGCGTTCGCGGGCGCGCGGCTGCGGTTGCTGCCGTTCCTCTTCATCAACGGGCGCCTCTACAAGACGTTCCGCGTGAACCAGGAGCTACAGCGCTACGACAACCAGTTCGGCTTCGTGCTCGATCTCGAGGTCGGCTACGAGTTCCGCAAGGCCGACCCGCCGCCGCCGCCGCGTGACGAGCCGGTGCAGGGGGCCGCGTTGGGCTCGAGCGCGATGCGCTGATGACGTCGCTGGCGGCACTCTCGCGGCGCTTCGGCGTCACCCGGTTGGCGCGGCTGACGGGCCTCGATCGCCTCGGCGTGGAGGTCGTGGGCGCTGTGCGGCCGCGCGGGCACGTGCTGCAGGTGTCGCAAGGGAAGGGGCGTACGCTCTCGCACGCGCAGTGGAGCGCGCTCGGCGAGGCCATCGAGCTGGCCGCCGCAGAGACGCCGGACCCCAAGCGGCTGCGTTTTGGCGCGGCGCCGGGCCCCACGACGTGGGACGTCGGCGAGCTGAACGTCGCCTGGGTGGACGGCGTGGACCTCGGTACGCGTCGCAAGGTCTGGGTGCCGGCTGAAGCCGTGTACTGCCCACCGGCGGGTGTCGCGTGGCTCGGGCCGTCCGTGACGGTCTGGCGGTCGAACGGGCTCGGCGCGCACCCCACGTCGAAGGCCGCGGCCGTCGAGCACGCGCTGCTGGAGCTGATCGAACGCGACGCGCTCGCGCGGACGTTGCCCGAGGGCTGGACCGCGGCGGCAGTGAAGAAGCGCTTCGTGCGACGGCTTGAGGTGCCTGCTGGCTTTGCGGCGTTCTCGTTCGATCTCACGCCGCGCGGAGGCGGTGTGCCGCTCGCCGGGGCGCTGCTGTTCGATCTCGAAGAGAGCGCCGTGCCGCTGACCGCGGGCTACGCGGCGCGACGTACGTGGGCGGCGGCGGAAGAGAGCGCGTTCCTCGAGGCGGCGCAGTCGCGGCTGACGGAGATCCACGGCGCGCGCGAAGACGTCGCCATCGGGGCGCGCGAGGCGGGGCACGAGGTGCTGGCCCTGGTGCAGCGCCTGCGATCGCGCGCTGCGCCGGAGCTGCGCGTGACTGGTTCGCTCGCACGTCGACTTCCCTTCGACGTCACGCTGGTGACGCTGCGCGAGCGGCCTTGGGTGGTGAAGGCTGTCAGCCCGGACGCGCTCGTGTCCGAGCTGCTGTGACGCTTCATCCTGGTTGGTGCGCGGCGCACCCTCGAACGAGAGCCCGCCGCGCCGACCTCAGATGCCCGGGATGATCTTCTTGGCGAGCCCGCCGAGACCGCCGAGCACGTCCTTCGCGAGGCCGCCCACGGCGCCGGGCAGCTCTGACAACGTGCCCAGTGCGTCCTTCGCGGCGTCGATGCCGTCTTCAGCCAGGTTCTTCAGCTTGTCGACGGTGTACTCGGCCAGATCGCCGCCGAACTCCGAGAGGTCCTTCAGCGCCTCGACGCCAGCCTCGCCGAGATCCTCGAGCCCGTTCACCACCGCGCGCGCGCCGTCGGTCATGTTGTCGGCCCAGGCCTCAGCGACGTCCTTCATCGCGTCAGCGCCGTTCTTGAGCAGGTCGACCGCAGCGTCCTTCGCCCAGTCGGCGCCAGCGTCGACGGCCCGCCCGATGGCTTCGGCCGCCTTCTTCGCCGCTTCGCCGGTCTCGCTGGCCAGCGACTTGAGCGCTTCCTGAGCCTTCTCGGCAGCGGCCTCCGCGAGCTCACCCGCGCCGCCCGCGAGGTCTTCGAGCTTGTCGACGCCCCATTCGCCGAGGTCCTTGAGCGCCTCGACAGCTTCCGCGGCGAACTCGACGAACTTCCCGCCCGCTTCCTTGATGACCTCCCAGGCCTTCTCGGCGAGCTCGCCGCCTTCGCTCAGCGCCCACTTCGCGTCTTCGAAGGCCTTCTTGGGCCCCATGAACGCGACGTACTCGGCGACGCCCTGCGGGCCCTGGAGCGCTGCGGCGGCGATGTTCACGCCCTTCACCCAGCCCGGCGTCTCGTACTCGGTGCCGTTCTGCTCGGCGGCTTCCATCTTGGCGCGCTCGGTCGAGAGGCCGATGTCGAGCGCGAGCTCAGCGACGCCGAGGCCGATGCCGACCGCGAGGTCGACGCCAGCGCCCACGCCCGTCGCGTCGAGGATGAGGCCGCCCACCGCGTCGAGCGCGTTCAGCTTGGCGCCGTTGAGCGCCAGCATCGAGAGGTCCTTGTTCTTGCCGTAGAGATCAGCGGCCTGCTTGGTGAGCAACGCCGCGTCGACGAAGCCAGGAATGGCGCCCAGCACCGGCACCATCTTCGCGACGTTCTTGAGCACTTTCGCGGCGATCTCACCCGTGATGCGGGTGATGCCCATCTTGCCGAGCAGCTTGCCGATGGCGTCGAAGCCCTTCGCCAGGCCGTTCGCCAGCTCGCCGATGGCGCGGCCGTCCATCTTCTCGAGCAGCGGCGCCGCGCCGCGCATGAGCTTCTGGAACACGTCGCCGTCAGCGAGCGACGCGTACTTCGAGAGGTTGGCGACGCCAGCGGCGTCCATGCCGCGGGTGATCTTCACGAAGCTGTCGAGCGCTTCGCCGTCGAGCGACTTCACCGCCTTGGTGAAGTTCTGGAGCCCCTCGGTGTCGCCGAGCAGCTTGCTCATCTCGGCGGGGTCCATGCCCTTGAGCGCCTTGGCGAGCTTGTTGGCTTCCGCCGGCTCGGCCGAGTCGAGCGCGCCGATCAGCTTGTTCACGTCGTCGGTGCTCTTGGCGTTCTTGAGCGCCTCGGCGAGGTGATCGGTCGTCTGATCCACCGGCATCTTCTTGGCGAGGTCGGCGATGCGCTGCGCCGAAGCGGGGTCCTTCAACACGTCGGCGGCGACCTTCGGGTCGAGGCCGTTCACCGCGCCGATGAAGCGCTTCGCCTCTTCCGGAGACGCTGCGTGGTTGACCTGCTTGAGCACCTCGTCGAGCGCGCCGGGCTGGGTGACGTCGAGCTTCTCGAGCAGCGGCTTGAGATCGCTCAGCTCGACCTTGTCGGCCGCGCGGGCGAGCTCGGCGACCTGCGGGCCGGTGACGCGGCTGCGCACGCTCTCGGGCAGGTCGCGCAGCGTGCGATCGGCGAAGTCCTGCGCGTCCTTCACGATGGCTTCCGGGTTGGGCACCTTGGCGTCGCGCAAGGCCTGGGTGAGGCCCTTGAGATCGCGCCACGCGCCGCGCGCTTCACCCGCGATCGACAGCGCCGCGGCCGCGCGATCTTCAGGCTTCGCGTTGGGGTCGAGCAGGGTGAGGCCGGCCGACACGAGGCGCGCGGGCCCGTCGAGGCGCTTGAGCGCCGGGCCGAGATCCTTGAACACCTCGTTACCCACCACGTTCTTGAGCGACGTGGCCACGTTCAACGCGGCCTTGGCCTTCGCCGCGTCCGACGCGTTGGGGTTGGTGAACACGGTGTACGCGTCGGTGAGGCTCTTCAGGTTCCCGAGGTTGGTGTTCAGCTTGTTGGCGAGGTCGTGCGAGCCGCCGATCTTCTCGAGCGTCGCCTTGAGCCGCTCGGGCGGCAGCGCCTGACCGAGCGAGCTGAGCGTCTGCATCAACGCGCTGGTGCGCTGCGCTGGCGTGCTGTCGGGGTTGAGCAGCGCGCGCACGCCGTTGCGGGCGCCGGTGCGGCTCAGGAACTGCGTCGTCTCGCGATCGCTGAGCTTGAACTCCTTCTTGAAATCGACCGCGTCGCGCGCGTCACGCGGGCTGTCTCCCGCCTTCACGCGCTCGGCGAAGAACGGGTCCTTCAGCGTGTCTTTGATCTTCGGGTCGGTGACCGTGTCAGCGGCGGCGGTCAGCACGCGGTTGAGCGCGGCCGTGTCATCGACACCCTGGAGCGCGGCGTCGCCACGACGCGACGTCTCGCCGGTGGTGATCTGCCGATCGAGGCGCGCGCCCAGCTCGATCAACTCGGCGCCGCTCTTCACGCCCAGCTTGTCCAGCGCGGCGCGGTCGGCGGGGTTGCGCGCCAGCGCCTGGTACTTCGTGTCGGCGTCGAGCTGCTGCTGCGTCTGCGCGGCGCTGGGCGCCTGCACGCCCAGCGTCTTGGCGAGGTCGGCGCGGCGGCGGGTGCCATCGAAGGCGGCCGCGACTTCGCCCTGCGTGGCCTCCTGCTTCTTGATGTCCTGCGCCGAGTACGGTGCGGCGACCTTGTCGGCGGCCGCGGCGGTGTTGGCCTCACGCATCGCCTTCACAGCGGCCTTCGACTTGATGGCCACGTCTTCTTCGGCGGCCTGGAGCTTCTTCCCTGCGACCTGGTCGGCCTTCTCGAGCTTCGCCTTCACGGTGGCGTCCGGCTTCGCCTTGGCGGCCTCGGCCTTCAGTGCCTTGGCAGCGGCGGCTTTGGCGGCCTTGGCAGCTTCTGCGGCCTTCCTCGCGGCCTCGGCGGCCTTCTTGGCGGCCTCTGCACGGCGACGGGCCTCGGCGGCGCGCTTGGCCGCCTCCGCTGCACGACGCGCTGCTGCTGCTGCCGCTGCTGCTGCTGCCGAACTCGAGCCGCTGACGGGAGTGGTCATGCCTGAAGTTCGACCGGCTCCGGCCGCGGTTACTGGTCAGCCAATTTACAAACACATTTTTGGCCGAAGGCTTCGCTGACGCCTGAAGAAACGCCGCGATTTCATCGGTTTCCGCGATGGAGGCGCGTGTACGGTGATCTCGTGAAGAGTCCGCGCGCGATCGTTTTTCTGGGGCCGACGCTGCCGCGCGACGAGGCGCGCCAGTGGCTCGACGCAGACTTTCGGCCGCCAGCGAGACAGGGCGACGTGTTCCGCGCCATCGATGACGCGCCCGACGCGATTCTGGTCATCGACGGCATCTTCGAGGCCGTGCCGTCGGTGTGGCACCACGAGCTCGTCGCGGCCGACGCGGCGGGCATCGCGGTCTTCGGCGCGTGCAGCATGGGCGCCTTGCGAGCGGCAGAGCTGCCGGGCGTGGTGAAGCCGCTCGGCGAGATCGCGCGGCGCTTCGTGCGCGGCACGTGGAACGACGACGCGGCGGTGGCGCTCGTGCATGGTGACGAGGCGCAGGGCTTTCGGCCGTTGTCGGTGCCCTGGGTCAACGTGTGGGCGACGGCGCAGGCGTTGAAACGGCGGCTCGGCGCGCGCGAGGCGCAGCGGCTGTGCGACGTGGCCGACGCGATGTTCTACCAGTCGCGCACCTGGCCGCGGTTGTTCGACGCGATGGGCTGGTCTGCGGACGTGCGCGCGCTGGTGAAGGCCGGCGTGGTCGATCTGAAGGCCGACGATGCGCGGCTCGCGCTTCGCACCCTCGCTGCACGGCCGACGAAACGCCGTCAGCCTCGCGCCGTCACGCTCTCGTCCTTCGTTCGACGCGCGCGACTGGTGGGGCAGGGCGTCACCGACGTGCCCTCGAACGACGGGGTGAAGACGCTGTTGCTCGCGGAGCTGGCGCGGCTGGACGGCGTCAAGGCAACCCGTGGCGCCGTCGAGCGCGCGCGCGGGCTGCTCTCAGGGCGCTTCGGCGCCGATCAGCTCGCCTCGTGGGCCGACGCCATCGCGGTGACGGAGGTCGTGCTGGCCCGCGCCGCGCCGGGGCTCTCGGCGGCTCAACGCATGACGTGGTGTCTCGGCACCTGGGCGGCGCGCGCCGGTATCGAGCCCGACGACGAAGCCGTGCACCGGCACGCGCACACTGCGCCGACGCGCGATCCCGAATGGCCTCGGCTGGCGGCGCTCGCCGAGCTCGTGTTGGGGGCGCCCGAGCGCTTCGTGAGCGACGGGCCTTCGTCACTGGAAGGTACGGCGTTGCTGCGCGCGCGTGGCGCGTCGTTATGATCGCCAGCGACCGTGCGTGTCGCGACCTACAACGTCCGCTATTTCGGCCATGGCCTCAAAGGCCTCGCGAGCACCGCGACGTCAAAGACCCGCATCGCGCAAGCCATCGCGGCGCTGCAGCCGCTGCCGGAAATGGTGGCGCTGCAAGAGGTCGAGCACCAGTCGTTCCGTGCTGGCGTGGCGCACCGCCGCGGGCACCCCTCTGAGAATCAGCTCGACGCGTTCATGCGGCACCTGTCGACCGCGTTCCACGCGCGCGGGCTCGTGATGCCGTACCGCGCCTGGTACTTCCCGGCGCACGTCTACGGCGTGGGCAAGTTCAAGCTCTACACCACGGGCCTCGCGATCCTCGTCAACGCCCAGAAGCTGCACGCCATCAACGGCGTCGGCGCGAAGCCGCACCACATCACCCACGTGGTGAACGAGCGGCTGCGCAAGGTGAAGCAGACGCGCATCGCCGCGCACCTGCACCTCGAAGATCTGCAGGGTCGCAAGTTCCACCTCTTCAACACGCACCTCTCGTTGCCGACGTTCTGGGCGCGCGAGTTCTGGTCGCAGCCCGAGAAGATGGGCTTCGGCGCCAACCAGCTCGCCGAGGCGAAGGCGCTGGCCGAGTACGCGCGCGCCACCGCCGCGGGCGAGCCGTACCTGGTGGTGGGCGACTTCAACACCGCGCCGGGCACGCCCGTGTACCGGCAGCTCACGCACGACGCGGGCCTCGTCGGCGCGCAAGAACGCCTCAAGCAGATCGACGTGAAGGACCCCCGCTCGTTCTCTACGGCGGGCTTCATGCACCTGCGCATGCACCTCGATCACGTCTTTGGTGAGGGCGTCGATTTCACCGAGCTCAACGACACGCGCAGCTTCTCGGATCTGCACAACGTGTTCGGCGGGCTGTCAGATCACGTGCCGATCATCGCCGGCTTTGAACCTCACGCCAGCGGCGCGCGGGCATCGAGATCGAAGAGCTCGTAGCGCTCGGGCGTGGTGTGCAGCATGCCGCCATCGAGAAAGTACAGCCGCGCGTCTGACGTCACGCCGCGCGCGTAGTGCACGGCCTCACCGTCGACGCGGAGCGACCGAATCGGTCCATCTTCCGGCGCCGCGTCGCGGACCCACGGGCCGAGCAGCTCGTGGCACTTCTTGTCGCGGATGTGGCCGATGGCCTGCGGGAACGCAGCCGGCAAGCGTCGCGGGTCGAAGCGGCGTCGCAGGGGCCCCGTGAACTGCGGGTCATCGGTTGGGAAGGCCGGGCGCTGAAAGAGCACGCCGCGCGCGATGCCAGTGGCCGCAGCGCCGGGTTGGTGGAGCTTCGTGAGATCCGCCGTGTTCAACGCGAGCGCGGCTTCTTCCGCGGTGCCAGGTGTCGCGCCGATGCGCGCGAAGTCGTCGACGGTGACGCCGGCGTGCACCAACAGCAAGCCGCGGTGCGCGTGCGCGAGCCGCAGACGATGGCTGGCGAGCAACTGCTTCACCACGTCGCGCTGCGCGACCGAGAAGCACGAGAAGTCACGCGCCAGACACTCGGCGTCGGGCACATGCGGGTACGCGCGCAAGAACGCCGCTTCGTCGGCGCCGTGTCGGTACACCTGCACCGCCGCGGCGTGGGCGCGCTCAAACGCGTCGTCAGTGGTGAAGGGCGCGAGCTCGCAGACGCGCGCGAGGTCGTGGTTGCCGGCGATCAACACGACCTGCTCGGCGGGGTGCGTATCGAGCCACGCGAGCAGCTCGAGCGCGTCGGTGGTGGCCCGCGCGCGCTGCTCCGGCGGGCCCCAGTCGAAGTGATCGCCCATCGACACCAGCTGCACGTCGTCGCGGAGTCGATCCGCGTCGGTCAGCAGCTGGTGGTGGCGCAGCACCGCGAGCACCGTGTCGAACGGCGCCTGCGGGTCTCCCATCGCGACGTGGCGACGGAACAAGGCGCGTCAGACCGACGCGACGTTGCCAGTGTAGAAGCTCTCGATGAGCTCCTTGTACTTGGTCTCGACGGCCTTGCGCTTGAGCTTGAGGCTGGGCGTGAGGTCGCCGTCGTCCTGCGTGAGATCCTTCGGGAGGATCGCGAAGTTCTTGATCGACTCGTAGCTCGCGAGGCCCTTGTTGAGCTCAGCGATGAACGGCTTGATGAGCGCCTGCGTGCGCGGATCTTTGACGATCTGCTCGTAGTTGCCGTCGACGCCGTTGTTCTTCGCCCACTCGCTGATGGCTTCCTTGTCGAGCGCCACCAGCATCACGCAGAAGTTCCGGTTGTTGCCGTGCACCAGCGCCTGGCTGACGTACGGGCACACGACCTTGAACTTGCCTTCGATGTTCTGCGGCGCGACGTACTTGCCGCCCGAGGTCTTGATGAGGTCCTTCTTGCGATCGGTGATGCGCAGCAGGCCGTCGGCGTCGAGCTCGCCGATGTCACCCGAGTAGAGCCAGCCGTCCTTCAGCGTCTCGGCCGTGGCCTCGGGGAGGTTGTGGTAGCCGCGCATCACGCCGCGGCCCTTGATCAGCACCTCGCCGTCGGGCGCGATCTTCACCTGCGTGCCGGGCAGCGGCGGCCCCACCGAGCCGAACTTGAAGCTGTCGGGGCGGTTGACGAACGCGGCGGCCGACGTCTCGGTCAGCCCGTAGCCCTCGAGGATGAGGATGCCCGCGGCGTGGAAGAACTCGGCCATGTCGCGCGAGAGCGGGGCGGAGCCCGACACGAAGTAGCGCAGGCGGCCACCGAAGCGGTTCTGCAGCTTCGAGAACACCAGCTTGGTCGCGATGGCGTACTTCATGGCCAGCAGGCCCGACGGCTCCTGGCGCTTCTGGCGCAGCGCGCTGACCTGCTTGCCGACCTCCAGCGCCCACTTGAAGATGGCCCACTTGGCGCCGCCGTCCTTCTTCGTGCCCTCGACGACCTTGTTGTAGACCTTCTCGAAGATGCGCGGCACGGCGGCCACGAACGTGGGCTTCACCGCCGCGAGGTTCTCGACCAGCTTGTCGACGCGGCCGTCGATGGCGGTGTGGAAGCCGATGCGCAGCTGCGCGACCTCGAGCACCTTGCCGAAGCTGTGCGCCAGCGGCAGCCAGAAGAACTGCACGTCGTCCGACACGAGCAGCTTCATCTCATCGATGCCTTCGGCCTCGTAGACCCAGCAGTCGTGCGTCAGCACCACGCCCTTGGGCTTGCCGGTGGTGCCCGAGGTGTAGATGAGCGTGGCGATGTCCTGGTTCTTCACCGACTTGGCGACGGCCTCGTAGTCGGCGTCGCTCGACGGGCGGCCCTTCTCGATGAGCTCGTTGAGCGTCATCACCCAGCCGTCGGCGCTGGCCTTGCCGTCGAAGGTGATCACCTTGCGGATGTTGGTCAGCTTCCCGCGGATCTTCTCGAGCTTCGAGACGTGCTCGTCGGTCTCGGCGAACACGAACACGCTGCCGGAGTCGTTGAGGATGTGCTCGCAGTCTTCGCTGGTGCTCGACGGGTAGATGGTCGTCGTCGCGCCGGCGCCCGCGAGGATGCCGATGTCTGCGGCCACCCACTCGTAGCGGGTGCCCGAGAAGATGGCGACGCGCTCTTCGTTCTTCAGCCCGAGCGAGCGCAGGCCCATGGCGATGTGCTTCACCTGCTCGCCGAACTGCTTCCAGCTGACCTGCTTCCAACCAGAGCCGACGGGGTAGCTGAACGCGGTGCGATCGGGCGTCGCAGCGACGCGGTGCAACAGCATCTCGGGCACGGTCTGGAACGTGGTGGCCACGAAGGAACTCCTTTGAGTCTTACAAGGTGAGGGTGGGGCGAAAAGAGACGCGCATGTTACGGGCGCGAACCGCTCGCGCAACGCTTTAAAAGACGAAGGCCGGCCCTCCAGAAGTGGAGGTGCCGGCCCCGGTCGAACAGCGATGAAGCGGAGGCTTACTTGCGGGCAGCCTGCTCGGCGGCCTGCTTCTCCTTGAACTGCTTCATCAGGGTGTCCTGCTCACCGCGCGGCACGGCGGAGTACTTGGCGAACTCCATCGAGAACTCGGCCTTGCCCTGCGTGGCCGAGCGGAGGTCCGTCGAGTAGCCGAACATGGTGTTGAGCGGCACTTCGGCGACGACGACGACGTTGTTCTCGACCGTCGACGTCTCGATGATGATGCCGCGGCGCTGGTTGACCTGGCCGACGATGGCGCCCTGGAACTCCTGCGGGCCCTGCACTTCGACCTTCATCACCGGCTCCATGACGACCGGCTTGGCCGACTCGTAGCCCTCGCGGAACGCCATGATGGCGGCCGTCTTGAACGCCTGCTCGGACGAGTCGACGGCGTGGAAGGCGCCGTCGTTGACGACCACGCGCACACCCACGACGGGGAAGCCGATGAGCGAGCCCTTCTTGATCGCTTCCTGGAAGCCCTTGTCGCACGCGGGGATGAACTCGCGCGGGATGGTGCCGCCGACGGTGTCGTTGACGAACTCGTACTGCTGCACGGCGTCCGACGGGAGCGGCTCGAGGTAGCCGCACACGCGGGCGAACTGGCCGGAGCCACCCGTCTGCTTCTTGTGCGTGTACGCGAACTCGCCCTTCTGCGTGATGGTCTCGCGGTACGCCACCTGCGGCTTACCGGCGACGACCTCGCAGCTGTACTCGCGGCGCATGCGCTCCATGTAGATCTCGAGGTGGAGCTCGCCCATGCCCGAGATGATGGTCTGCGCCGACTCTTCGTCGCGGCGCACGCGGAACGTCGGGTCTTCCTTCGTGAAGCGGTTGAGCGCCTTGCCGAAGTTCGCTTCGCCCGAGCGGTCCTTGGGGGCCACGGCGAGCGAGATCACGGCGTCAGGCACGTGCATCGACGTCAGCGTGTAGTTGACGGTGCCATCGGTGAACGAGTCGCCCGAGGCCACGTCGAGGCCGTACATGCAGATGATGTCGCCGGCCTTCGCTTCCTGGATCTCTTCGCGGCTGTCCGAGTGCATGCGGAACATGCGGGACACGCGCTCCTTCTTGAGCTGACGCGAGCAGTTGACGATGGTGTCGCCCGTCTTGACCGCGCCCTGGTAGATGCGGAAGTACGTCAGCTGACCGTACTGGTCCTGCTGGAGCTTGAACGCCAGGCCGACGAAGGGCTTGGAGAAGTCGCTCTGGAGCTTCACTTCCTTCTCACCGTCGCGCTGGTCGAGCGCGATGTTCTGCACCTCGGGAGGCGAGGGCAGGAAGTGGGTGACGGCGTCGAGCAGCACCTGCACGCCCTTGTTCTTGTACGCCGAGCCGCAGAGCACGGGCGTCATCTTGAGGCCGATGGTGGCGCGGCGGATGGCACCGCGGAGGTCGGCCACGCTGATCTCTTCACCGCCGAGGTACTTCTCGGCCAGCTGGTCGTCGACGTCGGCGACCTGCTCGATCATCTTGGCGCGGCGCTCCTTCGTCTCGTCCGCGTACTCAGCCGGGACGTCCTTCACGACGACCTTGTCGCCCTTCTCGCCTTCGAAGAAGTAGGCCTTGCCCTCGATGGGGTCGATGACGCCCATGAACTTGTCCTCGGCGCCCATGTTCACGAGGATCGGCACCGCGTGGTGGCCGAGCTTCTCGCGGAGCATGTCGGCGCAGCGCAGGTAGTTCGCGCCGGCGCGGTCCATCTTGTTCACGAAGCAGAGGCGGGGAACGCCGTAGCGCTTCATCTGGCGGTCGACCGTGATCGACTGCGACTGCACGCCGGCCACCGAGTCCAGCACCAGGATGGCGCCGTCGAGCACGCGGAGCGAACGCTCGACCTCGATGGTGAAGTCGACGTGCCCAGGCGTGTCGATGATGTTGATGTTGTGCTCTTCGAACTGCGCCTGCGAGCCGTTCCACGTCGCGTAGGTCGCGGCCGACGCGATCGTGATGCCCTTCTCACGCTCGAGGTCCATCGAGTCCATCGTGGCGCCGACGCCGTCCTTGCCGCGCACCTCGTGGATCTCACGGATCTTGCCCGTGTAGAACAGGATGCGCTCGGTCAGGGTCGTCTTGCCCGAGTCGATGTGAGCGGAAATGCCGATGTTGCGGATTCGTTCAAGCGGGATGTTCGCCATAGCGGGACGGCCGCCTATCCAATGCGCTCTTGAAACACAAGCGCGCCGCGCCTACGACTTCGGGTGTGAGTGACGACGCCGTGTCGCTGCCCGTGTTCGCGCCCGACGAGCGGGTGTGCGGCAACTGCAAATTGTGGCGTGCGCACTCGGTCGACGCCGTCAAAGGCTGGGTCGGCAGCTGCCGCATGCAGGAGAGCCGCGGGCTGTTCGTGCCGTCGGCGCCGATCTGCAACGTCTTCGCGCCGCGCGGCGAAGTGACGGTGACGGCGCCCGAGCCTGCGCGCCGCCCCCGCGCCGCGGTGTCGATCGCCCCGCAGGTCCGCCGTGCGCCGGCTGACCCTCACGCCACCATCGACTTCGAAGGAGACACCATGACCCGCGCAGAGCTGATGGAGCTGTTCCTCGAGGCGTCAGGCCTCGCCGATGTGCCGCTGGCCAACAAGTGGGAAGGCGGCACGCTGCGCCTCATTCCCGCCGACCCGTCGCTGCAGCCCAAAGACGTGCCGATCGATTCGTTGTTCCACAAGGTCGTCATGGTCAGGGATCGCCTGCGCACGCTCGAGCGG
Organism: uncultured Archangium sp.; assembly: GCA_964459885.1. Lineage (GTDB taxonomy): Bacteria > Myxococcota > Myxococcia > Myxococcales > Myxococcaceae > Archangium_A. Next base: position 15,977 of record CAYWON010000072.1, on the reverse strand, counting down.
AAGATCAACGCCAACCCCAAGCTGACCGACGCCGAGAAGGTCGAGCTGCAGCAGTACGTCACGCGCAGCTACGGCTCGCTCACGACGTTCAACGTGCTGTTCAAAGAGAAGAACGATCAGTTCGTCGGCCAGAAAGACGATTGATCACTCGGCGACCTCGGCCATGTGCGCCATCAAGCGCGTGCGGCCGCGGTTGAGCGCGCTCTTCACGGTGCCCTCAGGCAGCCCCAGCATGCGGGCGATCTCCGGGTACGAGTAGCCGCGCAGGTCTCTGAGCGTCACCACCTGCCGGTGTTGCTCCGAGAGGTGCTGCAGCGCCTCGATGAAGAGCGCCCGCTGCTGGTTGCCGACGGCCGTCTCTTCGGGGTCCTCGGCGCCGCCGACGGTGCTCTCCAACTTGCCGCGACGCTTCTTGGCGCGCAGCGAGTTGATCGACGAGTTGACGAGGATGCGGTGCAGCCACGTGGTGTACGCCGCCTTGCCGTCGAAGCGCACGTTCTGGCTGTAGAGCCGCGTGAAGACCTCCTGCACCACGTCTTCGGCTTCGTCGGCGTCTCGCAAGATGCGCCGCGCGATGGCCAATGCCCGGCGGCGGTGCTCTCGGTACAGCTCACTCATCGGCGGCAGCGCGGTCATGGCCCTTCCAACGGGCGACCTGCGCGGCCGATCTACGAAAGGCGATCTACCCGGAATTACTCGTCAGTTCCGGTGGTCAGGCCCCACTCTTTGAGGCGCTTGAAGAGCGTCGAGCGCGACACGGCCAGTTCGCGGGCCGCGGCCTCCTTGTTGCCGCCAAGGCGCTTGATCGCGCTCTCCACGATGAGGCGCTCGGCGCGCGCCAGCTGCGCTTCCAGCGACATGCCGGGCTGGTGCTCGACCGCGCCGGAGCCGCTGGTCATCGGGCGCTCGGGCACCGCGTCGAACTTGAGATCGCCCGCGTCGACGTTGGGGCCGCGGCGCAAGAGCAGGGCGCGGTGAATGACGTTGCGCAGCTCGCGGATGTTGCCGGGCCACGGGTGGCCTTCGAGCGCCGTGATGGCGTTGGGCAGCAGCACCACACGCTGTCCGCGCGGCCCGTGCAGGCGCACGAAGTGCTCCGCCAGCGCGCGGATGTCGCCCGGTCGGCTGCGCAGCGGCGGCAGCGACATGGGGATGACGCACAGGCGGTAATAGAGGTCTTCGCGGAACTTCCCCTCGCGCGACATCGCCAGCAGGTCGCGGTTGGTCGCCGCCACCACGCGCGTGTCGACGGTGATGGGGCGGGGCGCGCCGACGCGCTTGATCTCGCCGCTCTCGAGCGCGCGCAGCAGCTTGGCCTGCAGGTCCAACGGCAGCTCGCCGATCTCATCGAGGAAGATGGTGCCGCCGTCGGCCTCTTCGAACGCGCCCTTGCGTGCGTTCATGGCGCCGGTGAACGCGCCCTTCTCGTGACCGAAGAGCTCGCTCTCGATGAGCTCCTTGCTGATGGCCGCGCAGTTGACGGGGATGAACGCGGCCTGGGCGCGGTTGCTCTGCGAGTGCACGGCGCGCGCGACGAGCTCCTTACCGGTGCCCGACTCGCCGAAGATCGCCACCGCGGCCGTCGACGGCGCCACGCGCTCGATGAGCTCGATGAGCGCCTTCACCGATTGATCGCCGCCGATGAGGCCGAACGTGCCCGTCTCTGATGGCGCCTGCTTGCTGAGCGCAGGCTCGATGATGATCTCGCCTTCGCCGACGCGCAGCGTGCTGAAGAAAGGCACCTCGGCTTCGAACACGCGCACGTTGTTGATCCACGTGCCGTTGGTCGAGTTCTGATCGGCGACGAGGAACCGGTTGTGGCGACGCGTCACCTTGAGGTGACGGCTCGACACGAAACGCTGGTTCAGCACGAGATCATTTCCGGCATCCTTGCCGGCGGTGAACGACTCGGTCTGCAGCTTGTGCGTGGTCTCCTGGCCTCCGGCGCGTACGCGCACCTGGGCCGGCAGCTTCACGCTGTCGCTCGCCTCGGCCGACGCGAGCAGCTCGGTGCGCGGGCCCATCTCGGTCGCGAGGCTGTCGTCGCCGCGCGACGTCATGCGGAAGATGGCGCGCCACTGGCCCAGCGCGATGTCGGCACCGTCGCGCACCTCGCCGTCGGTGATGCGCTTGCCGGCGACCTCGGTGCCTTTGCCCGAGAGGTCTTGCAGCACGCAGCGATCGTCTTCGAGGTGGAGCGCCACGTGCTGACGCGAGACCTCGGGATCGGGAATGACGACGTCGCAGCGGTCTCCACGACCGAGCACGACGCGCTCTTCCCCCATCGACAGCCGCAGAACTTCTTCCCCACGACGGAAGAACACGAGCTCAGGCATGGCGGCGCACCTACCACGGCGTCCGCGGTCGCACCAACGCGCACACGCGCGCGGCACAACGTCCGATGGAGTCGTGGTGCGACAGCGCGCACAATCACCGCTGTGAGTGCCACGCGAGAAAGCGGCCAGGCCGCGGTCGAGACGGCGCTCACCATGCCGCTCACGCTCTTCATGGTCCTGGGCACGCTGCAGCTCTTCATGCTGCTGCAGGGGCGGCTCTTCGCGGAGCACGCTGCGTATCAGGCGGTGCGCGTGGGCTCGGTGCGCCACGGCGACTGCGACGCGATGACGCAAGCGTCGATCCTCGCGGTGTTGCCGAGCTTCACGTCGTACCTCGGCGAAGGCACGGCGGGCGGCTCGCCCCACGAGAAGCTGGCGACCGCGTTTCGCGCGCGCACGCGGAACAAGCCGCAGGGCAACCGCTACGACGCTGAGCTCGACGACCCGCACAACGGCGCGATCGTGTGGATCTACCGGGAGTCGCCGCGCTCCGGCACCGTCAACCGCGACTCAGAGGACGACTTCGATGACCCCGACACCGACGGCTACACGCTCGAGGCGCGCGTCGTGTACTGGTACCCGTTGCGCATTCCGTTCGCGAACTGGGTGATGGCGACGATGTACCGCGCGTACTTCGGCCTCGCTGACTACACGCACCAGAACCCGCTCATGCCGGCGCAGACCGCGCGGTGGACGCAGTCGGGCGCGCGCTCGCTCGACGGGTTCCGCGCGGAGTTCCTTCGTCGGTACGACGACAAGCAGTACGTGTTCCCCGTGGTGGGCACCGGCGCCATGCGCATGATGACGCCGCCGCGCCGCGCCTTCTTCCGCCGTCAGCACTGCGATCCCACGCCATGAGAGCTCCTCGCGGACAGAACCTGGTGCTGCTCGCGCTCACCATGTTGTTCCTGGCGTTGATGGTCACCATCACCATCGGCCTGGGCCTGCGCATTCGTCAGAAGCAGGAACTGCAGAACATCGCCGACGCGTCGGCGTACTCGAACGCGGTGATGACGGCGCGCGCGTTCAACAACATGGCGATCATCAACCGGCTCGAGGTGTCCTACTTCGTGGCGCTGGCGGCCGACGAGTCGCTCATCTCGTGGACCGCCTACGCGAGCGCCATGGCCGCCGGCGCGCGCAACGCTGCCAGAGAAGCCGCTGACAATGGCCGCTGTACGCCGCGCGCCGAGCGACAGCTGCGCGACTTCGCGAGCGACGTGAGCGGCTTCATCTCCAGCGACGTTCACCCCTCGGGCCTGTGGCGCACGGCGGACCGAGCGGCGGGTATGGAAGCCTTGGCCATCCAGGGGCGCATCGCCGGGCTTCGCACCGAGCTGAGCATGGGCGGTGACTCCGTTCAGCAGCGCCTCAATCAGGCGATCGGGAACCAGCTGCTCACCAGTCGCATCATCACGGCGTCGAAGCAGAACGCCGACGTCTCGGTGATCAACACCGGCGCCGGGGCCAGCCCCAACACGGCGGGGAAGGTCTCGCGCCGCGAGATCGATTGTGACTTCGGCGGCTCCGGGAACGAAGACGAACCCCCGGCGGGCAGCGGCTTGTGCATGCGCGCGACGTGGAACGAGAACATGCTGATGGCCGCGATGGGCACGCGCGGGAGCTCGTTTCTCACCGGCCGGTCGCAGATGCCGCCCAAGGTGTTGCTCAAGCTGACGCAGCTCGACGGCGACTACGGCGCGGTCACGGTGTCGTACGGCGGAAAGAACGGCAGCGCGTACTGGTCAGACGGCATGCACCACGGCAACAACCCCAACGGCACCGAGGCGTGGGGCGACGATCACGGCAGCGTGACGGTGAGCGGTGGCGACGGCTGCAGCGCCACCATTCCCATCACCGCGCACGTTCGTTCGACGCACCTGATCAATCGCGGTGACCAGCACCAGTGGTCGCCGCCCGTTGGCCCCGCCGACCCGGACCCCGACGAAGATCACACCATGGGCGACTGCACGCCGCGCTGCCCGTCGGTGTGGGTACGCACCATCGGCTTCCAGCCCGGCGGCGCCGCCGACGCCTGGGGACAGCCCAAGGTGATGGCCGCCGTGCAGCGCGATCTCACCGTGCGCACCTTCCCGTGGGAGTTGAACTTCAAGTTCCCCTTCAGCGCGACGGGGCCCGCCAGTGAGTGGGACGGCCGCGGTCGTCGACTGCACACGCGCGCCGGCCGCAACCTCAACATCTCCACGCAGACGGCGTTCGCGACGGGCATGGCGTACTACCACCGCCGCAATCACTGGAACGAGTTCCCCAACCTGCTCAACCCGTTCTGGCGCGCGACGCTGGTGCCGGTGGACGTCGACAACTCTCCACGCGACGTGAACCGCGCGCTGTCGGCGCCGGAGTTCAAGTGGCAGCGCGACGCGTATGACGCGCTGCGCGCGTCTGGCTTCGAGGGGTTGCACTGATGCGGCGTGGGCAAGCCACTGTCGAGCTGGCCCTGGGCACGCTGGTCTTCGTCGGCGTGGTGCTCATCGGCATCCACATGGCCGAGTACGCGCAGCTCTCGCTCAAGGTTCAGGAAGCGCAGACCTTCGCGGTGTGGGACGCCGCGACGCGCCGCGTGCAGTCGCGCACCGTCGGCGGCGGCACTTCACGCACGCCGTTCAACCTCACGATGGACGACACCAGCGGCTCGGGACGCAAGGCCGAGCGCCGGTATCGCGACTTCGACGGCGTGCGGAACGGCACCGACACCACGGTGGTGACGCGCGCGCTGACGCGGGGCAGCCGGGTGCAGGTCGAGTGTCGCCCCGACGACGACCTCTCGTTCCGCGCCAGCCCGGCCGCGGCGCCGTTGCTGTGGGACGTCGGCGGTCTGCGCTGCGAGTCTTCGGCGGAGGTGCGCGCCATCCGCATTCCCCGGCGGTACATGATGAAGAGCGAGGGTGGCTTCTTCCGCGAAGAGGTGGTGCGCGCAGACCCGATGAAGGTCTGCGGCATGGGCCTGCCCGTCAACGGCAACTGCCGCGGCGCGCTGGCGGTGCTGTCGAACGACTGGGGCTTCGTGAACGAAGAGTCGAACGAGTGCCGGCTGGGCTGCGCCGACACGGCGTACAAAGGCGCGGTGCGCACGCTCTTCGGTGGTGGTGGCGGTGGTGCCGGCGCTGCGTTCGCGGCCCAGTTCGCCGGGGCGGCTCCAGTCAGCGCCGGGTCGTTCTTCTTCAGCTATTCGGGCGAAGAGTCCGACATGAAGGAGTTCGTCGGCGGCGAAGGCATCGGCGAGTTCGTCACCGGTGGTGGCAACGTGCCCGGCGGCATGGTGGACCGGCTGCACACCTCGGGCACCTGTTTCCTGGGCCGCCCGTGCCCGTGATCGCTGGGCTGTGCGCGTTGGCGCTCGCTGCAGCGCCTGACGCGGGCGTGGCGAAGCCGTTCTCGTGGGACGTGCCCGGCCAGCTGGAGCTCGTGCCGGTGGGCAAGCACCTCGAGCGCGACGGGCTGCCGATGGCGGTGTTCCTCGCGAAGTCGTCGTGGGAGCTCGACCGGCTCCTCATTCACTACGCGGCGCGCTTCTCAGACGCGGGCTTCTTCATTCCTCCGCGCATCGGCCGCATCTCAGGGCTCAAGCTGCCGCGCCTCGTGGCGCTCGATGACAGCAAGATGGTGAGCTTCCTCATCTGGGGCTGGCCCGAGCCTGACGGCACCACCACGCTGGTGCTGGGCGCGGCCGATCTCGGCCACCGCCGCGTGACCGCCAGCAACGGCTTGCCGGTGTTCCCCGGCGCGAAGGCGGCGACGACCTTCAACGTGGAGTTGGCCAACGCGCTCTCGTTCACCGCCAACGCGACCGAGGCCGAGGTCATCGACTTCTATCGATCGGTGTTGCCGTCGGGCGGCTGGGCCGAGCGCGAGCCCGGCACATTCATTCGAGAGGGCCGCGCGGTGCGCGTGCTGGCGAAGAAGAGCGGCGCTGCGGGCCTCGCGGTCGTGGTGCTGGAGCAGCGCGACGAAGGCCCGCCCGTCGTCAGCGGAACTGAGGGCGACCCAGGTAGCCCGTGACGCGGCCGAGCCGCCACGTGGGATCCTTCGGGTCGCTGCCGATCATCGAGAGCGCGCTGCCCAGGAGGCCGAGGCGCTTCTGGAACTCGGGGTCGGGCTTCACGCGCAGCTCGAGGTTGGGCTCGCAGTAGTCGACCTTCTTGGCCAGCTTGATGGTGCCCGAGAGCGCCAGCTCGAGGTCGCTGCTCTTCGACTTGAACTCCTCGACCGTCGTGGCGCCTTTCTCGATCTTCACCTTGCCGGTGAGATCGCCGATGACGATCTTCGGCAGGTCGACCGGCGTGGGCTCGGGCCCGAACTGCGGAATGGTGATGTTCGCGGTGCCGCCGTTGATGGCGAGGTTGCTGGTGGTGATGTTGATGGTGCCCGAGGCCTGCGAGAGATCAGGCTCGGCGACGGCGCCCGGCGCGGCGGCGGTGCGGGGCAGGGTGAGGTCGACGTGCGCTTCGACGTTGCCGCTGAAGTCGATGCCCGAGAAGCCCTTCAGGTTGCCCTTCGTCAGATCGAGGCCCTCGGCGTCGAGCTGCACGCGGGTGGCGCCGAAGCCCGACACGCGCGCCACGATGGTGCCGTCGAGCGCGTTCAGCTTCACCTTGACGCCCGGCGGGAACATCGACGGCCCGATGCTGAGCGAGTCGATCTTCATCGCCTCCGGCGGCGGGTCTGCGTCGGACTTCTTGCTGACGTTGACGTCGCTCGCGCGCACCGCGAACAGGCCGGGGCCCATCGAGCCGATGCGCAGGAAGTAGCCCGCGTTGTCGGCCTCGAGGCGCACGCGGTCCTTCAGCGTCGCGTACGGGAACGTCACGAAGAACATCAGCACGAGCGCGAAGATCGAGAACGTCGAGTAGGCGAGCACGCGCTTCCAGACAGCCAGTTTCTTCTCAGCCATGGCTCACTTCAGCTTGTAGGTGGCGATGGTGAGCCACGCGGTGACGGTTTCCTGCGCGGGCCGGGGCTCCATGCGCAGGTACTTCACTTTGACGATGCCTGGGCCCGCTTCGACCGCCTTGAGGAAATCGAGGAGGCGATCGAGCCGCACGTCGGTCAGCGTCACCTCGACGCTGCTCTCGACGATCTTCGAGCCGTCGAGCGGCACGTCAGACTTGGGGTTGATCGACGGCAGCTCGATGCCCGCCGGCTTGGCCTTGTCTTCGAGGTAGCTGACGAGGCGCACGTTCGACATGCGCAGCTGGTTCTCGAGCGCGTCCTGGCGCGCCTTGGCATCGCGGTACCCGGCGGCGAGCGTCTGCACTTCGTCGAGCTGCACGATCTTCTTCGCGGTGCGATCGCGGATCTTGTCGGCCGTGTTGCCGAAGCTGAAGAGCACCATGAAGACCACGAAGATGCTCAGCGCCGCCGCCGCGCCACCCAGCATCTTCTTTTCACGGGCTGAGAGCGCCGCGAGCTGTTGCTGCACCCGCGCCTGCAAGTCGGTGATGGCGCTCATCCGTTGTTCCTCTCACCGTCTTCGGGGCACTCGACCTGGATGTCGAGGCGGCTCGAGACCTTCGAGCCGTCCTTCGATTTCTCGACCTTGCCCTCGTTGACTTCCTTGAAGCACTTGTAGGTCTTGAGCGCGTTGATCAGCTCTTCGAGGTTCTTCGACGTCGCCGTCTCGCAGCGCAGCGAGATGCGATCGAGGTCGATGACCACGTTGTCGAACGTGACGTTCATGTCGGGTGGCACGTGCGCCGTCAGCTCGGCCAACAGCGTCACCGCCGTGCGGGACGGAATGCCGGCGGCCGGGCTCTCCTGGCCCTTCAACAGCGAGGTGGCGATGGTGAAGTCCTTCTCGCACTTGCCGAGGATGCGCTGCGTGATGTCGCACAGCACCGCGTCGACCTGCTTCTCACGCCGCGTCAGCACCGAGTTGCGCACGATGCCGCTGGCGATCATCAACACGAAGAGGATCGCCGCGAACGCCGCGAGCTGACCGACCTTCTCGCCGGCGAAATCGAAGTCGCTCTTGAACGCGAACTCACCGCGCCGCAGGTTGAAGCGCGGCACCTTCGCGCCCGACGTCGCGCCGCGCAGCGCGAGCGCCCAGGGCTGCGCCTGGCTCAGGTCGAGCTCCTTCGGCACGTCGAGCAAGCGCGTGGGCACCGAGAGGTCGACCGCCAGCTGCCCGGGCAGGCCCTTGAGCTTCGCCGTGCCGCCGCACAGCAGCACGAGGCCAATGGGGTTCTTGGCGCGGGCGACGTAGGCCTTGATGGTCGAGCGCAGGTCGCGCAGCACCGGCTGGAGCGCGCGCATGAAGGCGCCAGCCGCGCGCTCGGCTTCGGGGCCGACCACTTCGTCGCCGACAGCGCCGTGCTCTTCTTTCCACGCCTCGGCGTCGGCGAGGCTGACCTGGAACTCGTTCGACAGCGCCTTGGTGAGCGCCGCGCCGCCGCCGGCGAACGTGCGCGCGTACTCGACGGCGCCGCCGGGGCGACCGATGGCGATCGAGCAGCGCTCATGGCCGAGGTCGACGACGGCGACCGCCGCGCCCAGCTCGACCGAGTCGACGGGCAGGCCCGCGAGCACGTTCTGGTACACGAGGCCCGCGTGGGTGACGACGCGCGGGTCGACCTTCAGCTCGCTGAGCATCGCGAGCACCGGCTTGACCTCGGTCTTCTTGGCGACGCCCACCAGCAGCTGCGCGCCGGCCTCGTCGCTCCGCGCCAGTTGGTGATCGAAGACAGCGTCGTCGAGATCGTACGGGAGTTGGCTCTCGACCTCGAAGGCCAGCGTCGACTCGATCTTCTTGGGGTCCGAGAAGGGCAGGGCGATGGCGTGCGTGGCCAGGCCCGTGCCGGGCAGCGCGGCGACGATGCTGTCGGCCTGCAGCGGCTGTTGTGCCAGCAACGCGGTCAGCGCGGCCTTGAGGCGCTCCGGGCGCTCGCCTTCGGCGGGCACGGGCGCGGTGAGTACGGTCTTCACGGGCGCAGCGCCGCGGTAGGCCGTCTCGACGACGACGGCTTTCACGCGGTGGCTGCCCAGATCGAGGCCGAGTACGCGGGCCATTGGTTATTCCTCTCTCCAGTAGACGAGGCGACCGAGCGTGTCGTCGAGCCGCACCACCGCGGTGATGGTGCGGCTGACGTCGCCCGCCGTGCCAGTGACGCTGACGCGGTAGGTGACGCTCTTGTCGCCGATGAAACGGTTGCCTTGCACGTTGCTCTGAATCTGCGCGTTCACGGCGATGCCGGACGACGCGATGATGTTCACGAAGTCGCCGGTGCTCATGCCGAAGAGCGCGAAGATGCGGGCCGCGCGGATCTTCTTGATGAGCGTGTCCATGAAGATGGGGTCGGCCAGCCGCGGGTCGGGGCGCAGCGGGTCGGCCACCGAGCGGATCGCCACCTCGAGGAGGATGGGATCGTCGGTGTTGATGTTCAGGCGCGAGTTGACGTCGGGGTAGACGGTCAGCTTGTCCTTGAAGGCCGCCATGAAGCGGTCGTTCACTCCGTGCACCATGAAGAGCTCGTCGAGGCTGTCGAAGCGCGCGTTCTTGGCCCGGTACGACGGCTCGTACTTCACATAGCCGCCGTTCTCGTCAGAGAAGCCCTTGGCGAACGGGTCGCCGGTGCCGTTGATGTTCAGCGTGGTGCCGGTCTCGTCTTCGTCGATCCAGTCGCGCATGTTGGTGATGACCTCTTGCGGGGTCACCTTCACGCGGTTGGTGTCTTCCTTCTCGAAGAGGAACTCGTATTTCTTGTCGGCGAACGTAGCGATGAGCTGCATCAAGAGGCCCGCGGCCGTGCCTTGCGGCGCGTCGAGCTTGGCGAGGTTGATGCGCTCTTCTTCGTCGGTGATCTTGGTCTCGAAGCAGCCGGTGAAGCTGCCGAAGCGGCGGTTGGTCTGTTCCTGCGCCAGCTCGGGGTTCTCGTCGTCGAAGTCGAACTTCTTGTTCTTGATCGACCCGGCGATGGCCTGACCCTTCTCGTCGATCTCCGGCACCATCTGCTCGAGCATGTGGCAGTCGATCTTCACCATGCGCCACAGCTGAATCGACATGCCGCCGCCGCCGCCCGCCATGGGGTTCGCGCCTGGCATGCCCGTGGCGCCGCCCGTCAACGGGTTGGCGCCACCGCCACCCATCAACCCGCCGAGCAGCCCGCTGATGTTGGGGATCTGGATCTGATCGAGCTGCTTCTGGAAGCGCAGCATGAGCCGCGTCAGGCCGATGCCCGACTTCGCGAGGTAGTGCGCGCGGAGCTCGTCGCGCTGGTTGGTCGCCAGGCGCAGCTCGACGACCGAGTTGTAACGAATCTCGTTGGCCACCAGCGCCAGCACGGCGATGCCGACGAGCACCAGCAGCATCGCCACGCCCTGCTCGCCACGCTTCCGACGTACCCGGCCGCTCATTGGTACCTCGGGAACTCGGTGTTCAACATGATGCGGGCCTGGGTCGTGTACTTGACCTCTTTGCCGTTCTCGTCGACCGCGTAGAGCGTGATCTTCACGCGCGTGGGCAGGATCGTCTTCCGCTCGGTGCGGCGGGTGTCCCACTCGTCTTCCCACTGCTTGCGCTCGCTGTTCCAGTACTGGAACTCGATCTTCTTCGCGCCTTCGTAGAGCGAGTCTTCGGAGCCGCCGCGCTCCATGCGCTCTTCCAGCAGCACCTTCTCACGACGCACCAGATCGTTGCGGCCCTTGGCCTTGGCGTCGGGCGAGGTCTTCACCTCGTACTCGACGATCATCTGATCTGATTCCTTGGCGTCGGCGTACAGGCGCTGGTGCGCGAGCGTGGTGAACAGCAGCTTGTCGCGCGCGCCGATGAAGTTGGTGGGGCGGTCGTAGGCGTCGCGGTAGCGCTTGGGGTCGTAGCGATCGCTCACGTACGCGGCTGAGATTTCCCGCGTCATGCGGTTCATCGCCGCGCGCAGCATGCGGTAGTGCTCCGACTGCGACTCGATGACCTCTTTGTTGGCGATGGTGGTGTTGAAGCTGACGCCGATGACCACGCCGATGAACGCGGTGATGCCGATCGCGATGACCACCTCCATCAGCGTGAAGCCGCGGCGTGACGTCATCGCGGCACCAGGGTCGTGCCGAGGCCCGGCGTGAGCGCGCGGTTGATGCCCGCGGGCAGGCCATTCATCATCGGGTTGGCGAGCTGGTTCTGCTGGCCGGGCATCAGCGGCGTGCCGTCGTCGTCGACCATGCCCTGACCCGTGGGGCTGGGCCGCGGTGAGCGCGCGGGCGTGCCGTCAGGGCGCACCAGGCCGCCGCTGGCCGCGTTGGTCTGGCCTGCTGCCGCCGCTGCGCCGCCGTTGCGATCGCTGCCGGGCCCGAGCGAGACCACGTGCGTCACGAGGTCGATGCTCTCGGTGATCTTCCCTTCTTTCCAGGTGACGGTGAGGTGCACCTCGCGCACCGACTTCTGCAGCTGGTCGACCATCTGCGTGAACTGTTGCTGCGCCATGCCGGCCATCGGGCCCAACATGCCCATGAGCCCGCCGCCTGCCGCGCCCTGCGCCGCCGCGCCTGCGCCCGCGAGCTTCGACGGGTCGATGTTGCCGCCGCCCATCATGGTCTGGAGCATCATCGTGGGGTCGCTGCCGCCTGCCGCGCCCGGGCCAGCGCCGCCCAGCGGCATGCCGAAGAGCGCGCCGAACAGCTGCTCAGGCGAGAGCCCGTTGGTCTTGGGCACGATGACCTTCGAGCGCCACTTGAAGCCCGGCCAACCCTCGGCGCTGAAATCGCCAGCGTCTTCGTCGTCGTCGGCGGGCAGCGCCTCGTCGTAGAGCTTCTGCTCGAGGTCCGTCATCTTCGAGCGGGCGAGCAGCGTCGCGACGGTGAGCTTCTTCGCGTACACGTGCGCGTAGACAGCGTTGGAGTTGATGTCCAACACGGCCACCAACGACACCGCGAGGATGGACATCGCGACGACGACCTCAAGGAGCGTGAACGCGCGTTGCCGCTGGGTCGCTCCGCCTCGGCCCTTCGCTCGCTGCGCTCGCTCTGTTCTCGCGCGCCGTTCCGGCGCCGACGGCTTCGCTCCGGGCTTCATGTGCGCGGCACCTCGAGGTCTTCGCCGTGGATCTTCGTCTTGCCGGTCAGCGGCGAGATGGTGAGCGTCCACGCGTTGTCGCCCTGGCGCACCCACACCATCGCGCGCTCGGTGTAGCCCTGCGGGAAGAAGTAGAGGTACGCGGTGCCGGTCTTGGCGGCCGACTTCTGCTTCTGCGTCCACACCTCGACGCGCACGTTCGACGGCAGCGAGCGCTCGACGACGTCTTCGCTCGAGAAGTCAGAGAACTCGGCGGCTTCTTCGACGCGCTTCTGTTCCTGCTCTTGCAGCTGCTGCAGCGTGGGCGCCGAGTCGTCGTCGAGGCGGGTGAAGCGCGCTGCTTCACGCTTCACCTTGTCCTTCGACTTCGCGCGCAGATCTTTGAGCTCGTCGTCGCGCTTCGCCGTGGCGGTGGCGCCGCCCTTCGCGCACTCGGCGCGCCACTTCACGACGCCGTCTTCGTTCTTCGTCTCGGGGAGGTCGAACACCAGCCGGCACGTGCGGCCCGACAGCGCCGCGGTGTCGTAGAGCGAGCGAATGGTGCCCGCGAGCTCGGTCGAGGCTTCCTGGGCCTTGGCGCCCGTGAGCGCGCCGATGCCGAAGGTGACCGCCGCGAACAGCACCGCGACGATCATCAACGCCACGACGATCTCGATGAGCGTCATGCCGCGACGTGAACGCGAAGGCTTCATGACAGCCTCCGCAACACGTCGACGACCAGCCACACGCCCGCCGCGGCGCTCAGCGCCAGGGCGATGGTGAGGGGCGAGAGCCCGTCGCTGGCCGTCGCAGGCTTCATTCGTTACTTCTTGCCGCCGAGGTCCTTCGACGAGATGTCGGCGTCACCTTCGCTGCCGCCCGGCGCGCCGTCCTTGCCGTACGAGATGACGACCGGCTTGCCGCCTTCGTTCAGGTAGACGTACTCGTGGTCCCACGGGTCGACGGGCATCTTCTCGAGGATCTGCGCGTCGACGACCGCCTTCAGCCCGCCGCCGGTGTCCGGGTAGTTGCCCTTCTTGGCGTAGTAGGTCTTGAGCGCGTTCTGGATGTTCTGGATGTCCATCTTCGCGCGGTCGACCTTGGCCTGATCGAGCTGCGGGATGACGGCGATGCCGACCGCGGCCATCAGCAGCGAGAGGATCGTGATCACGACGATGATCTCGATGAGCGTCATGCCGCGCGACGAGCGGCGGCGGTTCAGGCGGCGGAGCAGGGTGGTGTTCATGTTCGTTCTTCCTTTCAGACGTAGAGAATGAGCGCGGTGCACAGCAGCGTGGCGGCGATCGCCACCAGACCGCCGGTGATGAAGCGTTGAATCAGCAGGTCGGGCGTCGTGGCTCTCATCAGCGCACCATCGAGTTCATCTGCAGAATGGGCATGAGGATCGAGAACGCCACGAAGGCGATCACCGCACCCATGAGCACGATCATCATCGGCTCGAGCAGCGCGGTCAGCGCGCCGATGCGCACGTTCACCGACGACTCGTAGCTGTCGGCGACGTTGAGCAGCATGTCTTCCAGCTGGCCCGAGCGCTCGCCGATGCCGACCATGTGGTACACGAGCGGCGGAAACTCGCCCGACTTCTTGAGCGGGTTGGCGATGCTCTCACCTTCACGAATCGCGTCGCGCGCGGTGTCGATGACCGCCGACATCGTGCTGTTGGTGATGACGTTCTTCACGATGTCGAGCGCGTTGAGCAGCGGCACGCCCGACTTGAGCAGCGTGGCCAGCGTGCGGGCGAAGCGCGCCACCGAGAGCTGGCGGATGAGCGGCCCGAACACCGGCACGCGCAGCACGATCTTGTCCCACACCGGCTTGCCCTTCTCTGACCCGGTCCACCGGAAGAAGAGCACCGCGCCGAGGATGAAGGCGGGCACCACGAAGAACCAGTAGTCCTGCAGGAAGTTCGACGACGCGATGAGCAGCTTCGTCGTCCACGGCAGGTTGACCTTCATGTCGTCGAAGATCTTGGTCACCTTCGGCACCACGACCGTCATCAGCATGATGAGCACGCCGCCGCCGATGACGAGCATGATCGCCGGGTAGATCATCGTGCCGACGATCTTCTGGCGCAGGCGCGCCTGGCCTTCGGTGAACTCGGCCAGACGCAGCAGCACCGCGTCGAGCGCGCCCGAGCTCTCGCCCGCGCGGATCATGTTCACGAAGAGCGGGCCGAAGACCTTCACGTGCGTGTTGAGCGCGTCGCCGAGCGAAGAGCCCTCGTTCACGCGCTGCTTCACGTCAGAGAGAATGCGCTTGAGCTTCTCTTTCTCGACCTGGTCGACCATCGCCGAGAGGGCTTCGACCAGCGAGACGCCGGCCTTCAGCAGCGTCGCCAGCTGGCGCGTCATCACCGCGATGTCGTCGGTGTTGATGCTGCCGCCAGCCAGCTTGCGGAAATTGATGTCACCGCCGCCCAGCGAGGTCGCGCCGGCCTTGCCCTTGCCGGCCTTCAAGCCGCCTTCGGCTTCCCCCACCACGTCGGTCAGGAAGATGCCGTCTTTGCGCAGCACGGCGCGCAGGGCCTTCGGGCTCTCGGCTTCCTTGAGGCCCGTGACGTTCTTCCCGGCCGAATTGAGGCCTCTGTACTCGAAGACGGCCATGGCGGCTTAGAGGTCCTCCTGCGTGACCGACAGCACTTCGGCGATGGTGGTCTCACCGCGCGCCACCTTCCACGCGCCGTCGTCGAGCAGCGTCAGCATGCCCTTCTCCATCGCCTTCTTTTTCACGGTGCCGGAGTCGACGTTCTTGAGGATCAGCTGGCGGATGTCGTCGTCGAGCACCAGCAGCTCGTAGATGCCGCTGCGGCCGCGGTAGCCGACGCGGTTGCACGTCGGGCAGCCCTTGGCGCGGTACACGGTGTCGCCACCGAGCGCGCGGAAGCGGTCCATGCTCATGCCCAGCTTGGCGATCTCTTCTTCGGTCGGCTTGTACGGCTCGCGGCACTCCTTGCAGACGCGACGCACGAGGCGCTGCGCCATGACCGCCATGAGCGACGACGACACGAGGAACGGCTCGATGCCCATCTCGACGAGACGCGTGACGGCGCCGGCCGAGTCGTTGGTGTGCACCGTCGAGAACACGAGGTGACCCGTGAGCGACGCTTCGATGGCGATCTGCGCCGTCTCTTTGTCGCGGATCTCACCGACCATGATGATGTCGGGGTCCTGGCGGAGGAAGGCGCGCAGGCCGCTCGCGAAGGTGAGGCCGATCTTCGAGTTTAGCGGCATCTGGTTGATGCCCTTCAACTGGTACTCGACAGGGTCCTCGACGGTGAGGATCTTCACTTCAGGCGTGTTGATGCGCGTGAGCGCGCCGTAGAGCGTCGTCGTCTTGCCCGAGCCCGTGGGGCCGGTGACGAGGATGATGCCGTGCGACCGGCGGATCAGCTCGTCCATGTCCCGGAGGATGTCGGGGTTCATGCCGATCTCACCCAGGTCGAGCAGCGTCGCGCTCTTGTCGAGCAGACGCATGACGATGCTCTCGCCGTGCACCGTGGGGATCGTGGACACGCGGATGTCGATGTCGCGACCGGCCAGCTTGATCTTGATGCGGCCGTCCTGCGGCAGGCGCTTCTCGGCGATGTTCAGCTGCGCCATGATCTTCACGCGGCTGATGAT
>CAYWON010000071.1:24058-32114 GCA_964459885.1 uncultured Archangium sp. | reverse complement strand
CGCACGCCCACGCGGCCGCCCAGCGAGAAGCTGTTGCCTTTGTACGTGGCCGGCGCGCCGTCGATGATCAACTGCGTCGTCATGAACTGCACGTCGCCCAGCACGTCGATGAACGGCGTCACGCGCTCGAACGGCAGCTCGAAGCCGAGGCCGGTGCGCAGGTCCCACAGCTTCATCGAGCGCACCAACACCTCGTGCTGCGTGCCGCCGAGGTCCACCGACTGCACGGTGTCGCTCGGCCGGAAGTTCGCGAACGGAAACCGGAAGCCCACCGTGAAGCGCACCTGGCTCACCACGGTGCGCGCCTCCAGCATCGGCCCGGTGATGATGGAGCCCGCGTACGGCGCGCCCAGGAACGGCTCGGTGATGCGGCCGGCTTCGGGCGGCGCGTCCTTCGAGTCCAGCGTCAGCGCGCGGTTGGTCTCGTCGGCCCACTGCCCGAGGTAGCCGAACGACAGCTCGCCGTGCGCGCGCTTGTAGGTGCGCAAGGCGCGGGTGTTCTCCACCTGCTGACGGCACACGTCGTCGTCATCGACGGGGCACGTCGTGGCCAGCGTCATCGCCAACACGAGTGGGAGGTGCATGCGCCTGGGTTGAGCAACCGCTGGGCCGGGTCGTAACCCCGCGTCTCGCCGACGCTGTGACACGGTGATGACGGGGGTCTTCTGCGCAGCGCAGCGGCCTGCGCAGCTCAAGGTCCGACGGCGATGCGACAACTGGCGGCGGCGCTCGTCTTCACGGCATGACCACCATCTCGCAGCACCAGCGCCTGACCCGCAGCGCCCCGTCGGCCGAGACCCGCACCCTCGAGAACGCGAAGCCCGTACAGAAGAAGCGGCCGTCGGCCAGCAACGGCGTGCAGCCCGGCTTCGAGCCTGCGCAGCCTCCGAAGGTGGTCTTGAACCCCGTGAAGCCGGCCGTGGACCCCGCGCCTGCCATCGACAAGGCGCGCGAGCTCCTGAGCCGCGGCGCGTCGTCAGCCACCACCATTCCGAACGGCGTCATCACCAACGACGCGCCCAGCGCCAACGACGCGGGCGACGTCACCGGGCCGCGCGCCAAAGAAGCGCTGGGGCAGGTGCTGGACAACGCCGAGCTTGAGGCCGCGGCGCTCGAGAAGCTCTCCGAGGCTGACCGCGCCAGCTACCAGACGGTGAAGGGCGCGTTGTTGGAGCCCGCCGACGGGAAGCCCAACGGAGACCCGGTGGCGGCGCTGGCGCTGCAGACCATGCTGCTCGAGGGGTCGCTGCCCGGGGCGAAGGCGCTGGGCGGCGACGAGACGCTGCTGGGCGGCCTCGAGACGCTGGCCACGCAGCCCGTGGGCGCCGGCATCGACCAGCGCCAGCTGCTGGCCGACGTGGTGCAAGAAGTGGCGACGCCTGAGTCCATCGCGCAGACCGAGCGCGGCACCTGCATGCCGACGTCGATTGAGATTCAGCTCGCGCAGAAGAACCCCGCTGAATACGTGCGGCTCGTGGCGGGTCTCGCGTCGACGGCCGGTGAGGTGAAGACCGTCGGCGGTGACACGCTAAAGGTCGAGCCTGACGCGCTCACCGACGGCACGACGCGCACGCTCTCGCAGCGGCTGCTGGCCCCGGCGCTGATGGAGGTGGCCAACGGCCGCGCCGACTACAACAACACCATCGACCGCAGCGTCGACGGCAACAACCAGCAGCTCGGCCTCACGTTCGCGCAAGGCGACCTGCTGCTCGAGAGCCTGTACGGGCGCGACTTCGCGTTCAGCCAGACGGGCAGCGCGCAAGAGAAGGCCGCGGGCACCGAGTACATCGTCGGCCAGGTGAAGAACGGCGAGTCGGTCGTCGCCGGCCTCACGTGGGAATCGGGCGGCCACGCCGTGCTGGTGACGGGGACCGAGACGCGCGACGGCCAGCAGTACGTCACCATCACCAACCCGTGGGGCCGCGAAGAGTCGATTCGGCTCGATGAGTTCGAGAAGCGGCTGCTGGGCGTGAACTACGACCCGACGAAGTGACAACCCGGCGTCACCCGGCCGATGAGCGCGCCTTGTCGGCTGGCCGTCTGAGGCGTTGCGTCGGGGCCTGAGTCGTTGCAGACGGGCCTCCGTTACGTATGGCTTCGCATCACACTGAAGAACGCGTGCTGTCGGTTCACCACTGGTCTGACCGGCTCTTCAGCCTCACGACGACGCGCGGCGATGGGTTCCGCTTCGAGAACGGGCAGTTCGTCATGCTGGGCCTGATGGTCGACGGCAAGCCGCTGATGCGCGCGTACTCGATGGTGAGCGCCAACTACGACGAGCATCTGGAGTTCTATTCCATCAAGGTGCCCAACGGCCCGCTCACCTCGCGGCTGCAGCACATCAAGGTGGGCGACACGGTGCTCATCGGCACCAAGCCCGTCGGCACGCTGCACATCAAGAACCTGAAGCCCGGCAAGCGGCTGTGGCTGCTTTCGACGGGCACGGGCCTCGCGCCGTTCCTCTCGGTGGTCAAAGACCCCGAGGTCTGGGAGCGCTACGAGCAGGTCATCGTGGTGCACGGCTGCCGCCTCGCGGCCGACCTCTCGTACCGCGACTTCTTCGAGCGCGAGCTGCCGAACCACGAGTACTTCGGCGAGCAGGTGCGCAAGAAGCTCATCTATTTCCCCACCATCACGCGCGAGGCGTTCGCCAACTCGGGGCGCATCACCGACATGATCCGCGACGGACGCCTGGCGAAGGTGGCCGGGGTCGACGCGCTCTCGCCCGCTGAGGACCGGGTGATGATCTGCGGCAGCACCGAGATGCTCAAAGAGACGATGCACCTGCTCGAGGAGCGCGGCTTCGTCGAGGGCGACACGCACGAGCAGGGTGACTTCCTCATCGAGAAGGCGTTCGTCACCAAGTGACGCGGGCGGTGGCGGTGCTGCTGCTCGCCGGGTGCGCGCAGACCGAGGCGGGCTTCTTCTGCGAGCGCATCGCTGCAGACACGCCGCTCTCGTCGTTGCCGACGCGCGAGTTGGTCCCCGCGAGCAACAAGTCAGCAGCGTTCTGGGCGATTCACGGCCGCTGGTTGTGGGACGACGTCGGCGGCGCGTGCTGCGGACCGGTGCCGTGCGCTGATGATTCGCACTGTGAGGCGTTGCTCGCGCGCCTGCGCGTGAGCGTGCTGGACAAGCCGTACAGCACTGACTGCGGGACCGGCGGTTGGGGCATGTGTCACGTCATCGTCGACGAGGCCGACCGCATCGTCGCGACGACGTACCGCTGCCAGGACTGAACGGCGGCTCTGAAGGAAGCAGACGCGAGGGCCGTCGCGTCTGCCCAGCGCGGGCAGGCCCTCACCTCGATCAAGGTCGGTTCAGAGCGGGAGGGCGGGCACGCTTCGCAGCACGCGTCATAAACAATGTCAGGTGCGTCATCGTTTATGACGCGCTCCGGAGACCCACCACCTCCCCCGCGCCCGGTCACGAAGCCAGGTGAAGCGCGTGACGAGCGGTCCGCGCCGCGGGGCCCTTGGAGGCGAGCACGGCCTCGACGACCATCGCCGACCGCCCACCTGAAGAGCCGTTTCACCCCGCCACGTGCGCCGCGATGACGCTCGCGATGGGCGCCACCATGCGCGCCACCTTCGCATCACTGATGGGCGAGACGCCGAACGGCACGAACGGGTCCGCGACGAGGCCGCGGTTCAGCTCCACGCACACCACCTGATCCGGGTACTGCTGCGCGTACACCATGCCCATCGCCGCGGGCGCCAGGTGGTACGTCGCGTTCTCCTTCGCGTCGATGCCGGCCTTCGCGTACTCGGCCAGCAACGCGTCGACGAGGCGCGGCGCCGTGCGGAAGCTGCCGTCCTTCGTGGCGGTGATGAGGTCTACCGGCGGGCGCTCGGGCCACGTCGCGTACACCTCGGGCACGTAGGCCGCATGCAACGCCTTCACGATGTCTGCATCGACCTTCTCGATGCCCACGCTGCGCGGCGAATACGAGTGCAGCTGCACCGCGAGCCCGTTCTTGCCGCGACACACCTCGAGATACGCCGCGTCGATGGCTGAGTGGTAGCGCGCGTGCTGCTGACCCAACCACGCGAGGTCGTCCGCGTTGGTGAGGTACGCCGGCACCGCCGCGGTCAGCCCGTCTTTCACTTTGCCTTCCGCGTCGCCCAGCGCCACCACGCGGTTGGGGTCGATGAACGTGCGGGGAATGAGGCAACGCGCCACCACCACGTTGATGCCTCGCGCTTGCAGCGTCTTGCCGAGCCACGCAGCGCCCTCCGGCGCGCCGATGTCGGTGTTGACGAAGAAGAAGTGCTCCAGCTGCGCCGGCAGCGCGCCCTTCAAGTGCGCGAACACCGCGTCGTAGTCGGCCTTGCGCGTCGCGCCGTGCGGCACGTCGACGAAGAGCCACTTCCGCGACGGCGATGCTGCCGGGAAGCGCTGAAACTCGACGACGCCTTCGACGTTCTCGAATGCCATCACGCGTACTCGATGCGGATGGTCTCGATGATGGTCTTCACGGCCTGCTTCACCACCTCGGTGTCGGGGTGGCGCACGATGACGTAGCCCTCGCCCTCGTAGTGGTCGGTCTTCGGCTGGCCCAGCTTCGGCAGCTTCGATTTCACCGCCAGCTTGCCCACCTTGGCGTTCGCTTCACGCACGCCCGTGACGCGCTGCACGCGGCCGCGGCCCATGCCACGCAGGTACGCGCAGCCCACCGCGTACTGCCGCTGGAACGGGCCGTCGAAGGCCTCGTCGACGATGGCGCGCGCCCACGCCCGGTACATGTCGGTCTCGTGGCCGAAGCCCATCATCTCGACGAAGTTGGCGCCCGGCGGCCGCGCGGCGATCTCACCGATGGCCAGCGAGCCGTCGTCGCGGCGGAACCATTCCATGTGCGTGAAGCCCGTCTTGAGGCCGAGCGCCTTGATGGCCTTGCGCCCCAGCTCGCGCGCGTCGTCGAGGTCCGGCGTCAGCGCCTGCGGCTGCACGCAGGCCCACTGCATCCACGGGTTCTCGATGACTTCGAGCGGCCCGGGGAAATAGCGCGTGACGTTCTCGAACTGCACCTTGCCCTTCACGGTGATGGTGTCGAAGCAGTACTCGCGGCCCTTCAAGAACTCTTCGGCCAACGTGGGGTTCGCGGCGCTCGGGTGAATCGCCTGAATGACGCCCTGCAGCTCTTCGAGCGACTTGATGCGCCAGGTGGCCTTGGTGCCGGCGCCTGCGGGCGGCTTCAGCACGATGGGGAAGCCGACCTGCTGCACGAAGTGAATCGCGTCGGCGAGCGAGGTGATGAGCTGATGCCGCGCGCACGGCAGGCCCGCGGCGCGCAGCGCGTCTTTCATGCGCGCCTTGTCACGGAAGAGGTCGGCCGTGCGCGGGTCGGTGCCGGGAATCTTGAAGTGCGCGCGGGCCTCGGCGAGCGGCACCTGCAGCGGCTCGAGCACGCCGACGATTTGATGAATGCCGCCGTAGCGCTTCTTCACCTTCTCGCAGGCCGCGATGAGCTGCGCTGAGTCGAACGCGTCGGCCACCTTCACGAAGTTGGCGAAGGGCTTCGCGGCGGCGCCCGTCGGTTCCTTCTGCACGAGGCCAATCAGGCGCACAGCCTTCAGCTCGGCGAACGCGCGGGCGAAGCGGATGGACGTTTCAGCGGGGTAGGGCACGACGAAGACGACAGTGCGCATGGTGTCGCGACTATGGCCCTCGCCGGGTTGTCACGCATGGACTTCGTGCGGGATTGTGGCGCCGTGACGACGCGAGGACGCGTGGCGTGGGGGTTGGTGTTCGCGGGTGTGGCGATGGCGGCGCTCGGCCTCGACGCGCGTGGGTGGGCTCCGCGTGTCGACGCGCTGAAGTGGTAAGCCCTCGCGCATGAAGCTGCCGCCGCCGCACTTGCTCGCGCGTGACCTCGCCGCGTTAGTCGCGATGGCCTCGCTGTGGTGGGTCGAACCCGCGCACCGTGACACCACGCCCGTCGGCCTCGCCCACGCGTTGGTGACCGGGCTGCTCACCGCGTACGTCGGCTTCCTGGGGCACGAGTACGGTCACCTCGTCGCGTCGCTCGCTTCGGGCGCGCAGGTCTCGTACCCGCGCACGCCGCTCAGCACGCTGCTCTTCCACTTCGACAGCGCGAAGAACGACCGCCGCCAGTTCGTGTGGATGTCGATGGGCGGCTACCTCGCGACCGTCGTCGCCGTGGGCGGCATCGTCGCGTTGTGCCCGCTCGACGCGTGGGCGGGTCGCGTCAGCCTGTTGCTCGCGGGCGCGGGCATGGTGGTGACGTTCGCGCTCGAGATCCCCATCACCGTTCGCGTGCTGCGCGGCGCGCCGTTGCCACTCGAAGCGGCGTACAGGCCCCACGACTGATGCGCTCTCGCGTCGCCATCGCGGCGTTGACGGTGGTGCTGCTCCTGGCCGCAGCGGTGGCCTCGTATTTCCTCGAGCGCGTCGAGCCGCAGGCGACGGTCGAGGTCGCGCCGCCACTGCAGCCCGTCGTCGTGGCGCCGCCGCCGCCACGCGTCGCACCACCGCCTGCTGTCGCCGTGGCGGTGCCGGAGGTGCCCGAAGCGCCGGTGGTGCCGAGCGCCGTGGAAGAAGAGCTGCCGGGGCCTGCGCAGATCACGCACCTCGCGGCTGCGAGCTCCACGGCGCTGCGCAGCGCATGTCGCAAGGCTGTCGACGCGTGCGCCGAGCGCTTCCCGCCGTGGTTCAGCGCGTCGGTGACCATCGACCTCGACCTCGAGCAGCACGGCGAAGGGAGCCGCATCGCGCGCGCCCACACCGCCGCGAAGAGCAACGGCCCTGCGTCGTTCGTCTCGTGCGTGGGCGACGCGTTGAGCAACTCCGACGTGCCAGATCTCCCCATCGAGTCGGCGCAGATGATGGTGCGGTGCTTGCCGTACACGCCTCAACGCACCGTCTTTCCTTCAGCGCATCGCGTGCGTGACCTGCTCGCGAAGTGCCTGCCGACGCTGCCCGAATCGGACGAAGTGTCGGTGTCGTTCGACGTGGTGAACGAAGGCAACGTGCTGAAGACCGGGCCGCTGACGCTCTCAGGCACCGGTGACGTCGACGCCTATGCGCGCCGCTGTCTGGAGCTCGGTCTCGAGACGCGGGTGCCTGTCTCCGCGGGCGAAGCGCCGGTCGCGCTGCCGCACATTCGCCTGACGGCGACGCGGCGAGGCGGGAAGTACGGCAGCGAGTTCAGCTACCCGCCGACGAAGCGTGACTGACGGCTACTTGCACTTGCCGAGGCTGCCGGCGGCCGCGATGGCCTGAATCTCCAGCGGCGTCAGCGCGCGGTCGTAGAGCGTGAGCTCGTCGATGTCGCCACGGAAGCCGACGTTGTTCGTGCTGCCGCGGCCGATGCGGAACGGCACCGCGCTGTTGTTGAGCGGAGGCGTGATGGCCGCGACGTCGGGTTGCACCACGCCGTTGATGTAGACACGCATCAACGCGCCGTCCCACGTGCCGGCGATGTGCGTCCACGCGCGGTTGGGGATGGCTTGCGAGCCGTCGACGAACGCCTGGTTCTGGTTCTTGAAAGCGCCGAAGTACACGCCCTGCGCGGTGCTCACGCCGAACAGCCACGTGGAGTTCGGGCTGTGGTCGACCTGGATGCCGCCCACGCGCGCCCACTGAATCTGGGCGCCATCGCGGTACATCCAGTACTCGAAGGTGAGGCCGTTCATCGGCACCAACGCCGTCGCGAAGGGGATGTCGATGACGTTGGTTCCGGTGAATCGGAACGCCTGACCGACGCGACCCGGGACCAGCGCGACGTTCATCGCTGTGCCGTTGTTGGCGCCGGCGCGATCGATGACGGTCGTTCCCATCATGAGGTCGGCGTCCCACCAGGCGATCGCTCCAGTCGGGAGTGGAACGCAGGTCGCGCCGCCACCGCCCGTGCCGCCGCCGGCGCCGCCGCCGAGACCGCCACCAGCGCCGCCGCCGAGACCGCCACCGGCGCCTCCGCCGAGACCACCACCAGCGCCGCCGCCGAGACCGCCACCAGCACCGCCGCCGAGACCGCCACCAGCGCCGCCGCCGAGACCGCCACCGGCGCCGCCGCCGAGACCGCCACCGGCGCCGC
>CAYWON010000071.1:0-23958 GCA_964459885.1 uncultured Archangium sp. | reverse complement strand
CGCCGCCGCCGAGACCGCCACCGGCGCCGCCGCCGAGACCGCCACCGGCGCCGCCGCCGAGACCGCCACCGGCGCCGCCTCCACCTGCGTCGAAGCCGCCACTGGGCTCTTCAACAGGGTCAAGACAGCCAAGACACACGACACAAGCCCCGATCATCGCCACCGACACGCGCATGGCGCGCACTCTGTCAGAAACGTGGAACTCCAAGCATGTCGCGCGGTCCGCTCCCCGACTGAACAGAATGTCAGTGTCCTGAGGTAGAAGGCGCCCGGTGAGCGTCGTCGTCGTCGCCGAGAAGCCGTCTGTCGCCCGTGACCTGGCCCGCGTGCTGGGCGCCACGACGCGCGGCAACGGCTACCTCAGCGGCAATGGCTACGTGGTGACCTGGGCCATCGGTCACCTCGTCGGTCTTCAAGAGCCCGAAGGCGTCGACCCGCGGTGGAAGCGCTGGAGCTTCGACACGCTGCCGATGTTCCCCTCGAAGTGGCCGCTCAAGGTCTTCGACACCACGCGCGAACAGTTCGACGTGCTGCAGCGCGCGCTCACCTCACCCAAGGTGACCGAGGTCATCTGCGCCACCGACGCCGGGCGCGAAGGTGAGCTCATCTTCCGCTTCATCTACGAGGCCACCGGCAGCCAGAAGCCCGTGCGCCGGTTGTGGATCTCGTCGCTCACCGACGGCGCCATTCGCGACGGCTTCGCGAAGCTGCGGCCGCAGCGCGACTTCGACGGCCTCGCCGCTGCGGCGCTCGGGCGCTCCCGCGCTGACTGGCTCGTCGGCATGAACCTCTCGCGCGCGTACGGGCTGGCTCGCGATGAGCAACTCTCGGTCGGCCGCGTGCAGACGCCGACGCTGGCGCTGCTGGCCGAGCGGGAGCTCGCCATTCGCGACTTCAAGCCCGAGGACTACCTCGAGGTCGTCGCTACGTTCTCCCCGCGCGCTGACGCGAAGTACGACGGCGTGTGGCACCGGCCCGACGCGAAGGAGCACCCGCGGCGGCTCCCGGCTGACGGTGAAGAGGCCCGCGCCGTCATCGAGCGCGCGAAGCGTGGTGACGCGAAGGTCGCCGCCGTCACGCAGAGGCAGAAAAAACTGCCGCCACCGCTGCTCTACGACCTCACGGAGCTGCAGCGGCACACCAACCGGCTCTACGGCTTCTCGGCGCAGCGCACGCTGGAGCTCGCGCAGGCGCTCTACGAGCAGCACAAGTTGATCAGCTACCCGCGCACCGACAGCCGCCACCTGTCGGCCGAGGTCGCCAAGACGTTGGAGCCCATCACGCAGGCCATCGCGCCCCGCTTCGCGCCGCACGTCGCGCCCGGCACGGGTCAGCGGCCGTTGAGCAAGCGCTTCGTCGACGACGCGCAGGTCAGCGACCACCACGCCATCATTCCCACCGCGACGCGGCCGGGCTCGCTCAGTCACGACGAGCAGCGCGTGTACGACCTCATCTGTCGGCGGCTGCTGCAGGCGTGGCACGACGACTTCACGTGGGCCGCGACGGAGGTCGTCACCGAGGTCACCACGCCGGGCGTCGTCGACACCTTCAAGAGCCACGGCACGGCCGTCGAGCAGGTCGGCTGGAAGGTGCTCGACGTCGGCGCGGTGAAGCCTCCGAGCGAGAAGAAGCCGCCGGGTGAAGACGCTGACGACGACGCGATGTTGCCGTCGGGGTTGGTGGCGGGGCAGCCGCAGCAGGTCATCGACGCGAAGTTGGTGCAGAAGCGCACGCGCCCGCCGCCGCGGCTGACCGACGCGTCGCTGCTCACGGCGATGGAGACCGCCGGCAAGACGCTCGACGAGCGCGAGCTGTCTGACGCGATGAAAGAGAACGGCCTCGGCACGCCGGCCACGCGCGCGAACATCATCGAGACGTTGCTGACGCGCGCGTACATCGTGCGTGAGGGCAAGGCGCTCGCTGTCACCGAGAAGGGCCTCGGGCTGATTGAGGCCGTCGACGCCGAGGTGAAGAGCGCGGCGATGACCGGCGCGTGGGAAGCGCGGCTGCAGAAGATCGCGAAGGGGCAGGGCGCGCTGCCGGAGTTCATCGACGGCATCGAGCGCTACGTCGAGTCGGTGATTGGGCGCATCCGGGATGGCGGCGGCACGGTCCCCCTCTCCCGCGAAGTGGGAGAGGGTCGGGGTGAGGGCCCTCGACCACGACCGCCGCCGGGCGACGAGGCCGCGCTGCTGGCGCGCTTCGGTCACCAGGGCTTCAGGCCGCACCAGAAAGAAGCGTGTGACGCGGCCATCGCCGGTGACGACGTCTTGTTGGTGATGCCCACGGGCGCGGGCAAGTCGCTCTGCTACCAGCTGCCGGGCCTCGCGCGCGGCGGCACCACGCTGGTCGTCAGCCCGCTCATCGCGCTGATGGAAGACCAGGTCACCAAGCTGCAAGCCCAGGGGCTGCGCGCCGAGCGCATCCACTCCGGTCGGCCGCGCCTGGAGTCGCGGCGCGTGTGCAACGAGTACCTCGCTGGCGAGCTCGACTACCTCTTCATCGCGCCCGAGCGCCTCGCGGTGCCCAACTTCCCCGAGCTGCTCGCGAAGCGCACGCCGTCGCTCATCGCCATCGACGAAGCGCATTGCATCTCGCAGTGGGGTCACGACTTCCGGCCTGAGTACCGGTTGCTGGGCGCGCGCTTGCCGATGCTGCGGCCCGCGCCGGTGATGGCGCTCACCGCCACCGCCACGCCGCGCGTGCAGCAGGACATCGTCGCGCAGCTGCGCCTCGCCACCGGCAACAAGCAGCTCATTCATGGGTTCCGCCGAGACAACCTCGCCATCGAGTGCCTCGAGGTGCTGCCGAGCGAGCGCGCAGAGCGCTGCGCCGAGTGGCTGCGTCAACCCGGTCGCCTGCCCGCCATCGTGTACGCGGCGACGCGCAAGAGCGCCGAAGAGACCGCGAAGGTGCTGGGCAAACGGTTCCGCGCCGCGCCGTACCACGCGGGCCTCTCGACGGCGGAGCGCGAGCAGGCGCAGACGAAGTTCCTCAGCGGCAAGCTGGACGTGGTGGTGGCGACGGTGGCCTTCGGCATGGGCGTCGACAAGGCCGACGTGCGCACCGTCATTCACCTCGCGTTGCCCGGCAGCGTCGAGGGCTACTACCAGGAGATCGGCCGCGCCGGCCGCGACGGGCGGCCGTCCCGCGCGGTGTTGATGCACCACTTCGTCGACCGGAAGACGCACGAGTTCTTCTTCGAGCGCGACTACCCCGACGCGTCGGTGCTCTCGAAGTTGCACCGCACGCTGCGCGACACACCGGAAGACGCCGAGACCGTGCAGCGCCGCTCGCGCATCAAGGTCGACGACTTCGAGAAGGCGCTCGAGAAGCTGTGGATTCACGGCGGCGTCAACGGCGTGGCGGAAGACGCGCTCACGCGTGGGCACGACCACTGGGCGGCGCCGTATGAAACGCAACGAAAACTGCGCGTCGAGCAGCTCGCGCTGATGGCGAAGTTCGCCGAGGGCCACCGCTGCCGAATGCTGACGCTGGTGCAGCACTTCGGCGACCAGACCGACTCGGGGAAGCCGTGCGGTCAGTGTGACGTGTGCGCGCCGAAGCAGTGTGTCGCGGCCCGCTTCGAAGCGCCGACGCGTGACGAGCTGCTCGTGATGCACGAGCTGGTCGCGCGGCTGCAGTCGCAGCAGGGCCAGGCGAGCGGGCGGCTGTGTCGCGAGCTGCTCGGTGAGGCGCCCGACGCGCGCAACCGCTTCGAGCGGCTGGTGGGCGGCATGGTGCGTGCGGGGCAGCTCCGGCAGGCCGACGACGTCTTCGAGAAAGACGGCCAGCGCATTTCGTTCACGCGCCTGCATGTCGTCGGCGCGCCCGACCCGTCGCGCGCGTTGTTGGCGCCGAAGCCGCTGCCCGCGCCCGAGCGGAAGTTCGAGCGCAAGACGCGCCGTCGTCGCGCTCCGCGTGAGCGCAGCGGCGTCGAGCTGCCATCGAGCGGCGCCAACGCCGGCCTCGTGGAGCGGCTGCGTGCGTGGCGACTGCAGGAAGCGAAGCGCCGTCGCGTGCCGGCGTTCCGCGTGCTGACCAACCGCGCGTTGCTCGCGGTCGCCGAAGCGCGGCCCGCGAGCGACCGGGAGCTCCGCGACGTCGAGGGGCTGGGTCCGAAAGCCATCACCGACCACGGCGCCCAGCTGCTCGCGCTGTGTCGCGCTACTGAGGGGTAACACCACTTCGCGCGCGTGGCGGCGGTGGTTACCTGACGGTTTCCCCCACGCTTTCCAAGGAGAAGTGATGCGTTACCTCTTGCCGATGCTGGTGTTGACCGGCTGTGTGACCCAGTCGACCTACGACGCGCTCAAGGCGCAGCACGACGCCAACGTGGCGACGCTGTCGGAGCGCGACCAGCAGCTCGCGGTGACGCGGAAGACGCTCGAGGCCGAAGAGGCGAAGGCCGCCGCGCTCGCCGCGAAGATGGCGCAGCTCGAGGCCGCGCTGGGTGACACGCAGAAAGACAAGTCGGCGCTCGAGACCGCGCTGGCCGAGCTGCGCAAGCGCAAGGCCGAGAGTGAAGCGCGCATCGCTGAGTTCCGTGGGTTGTTGGCGAAGTTCAAGACGCTCATCGACTCCGGGAAGCTGAAGGTCAGCATTCGTGAAGGCCGCATGGTGGTGGCGCTGGCGACCGACATTCTCTTTCCGTCGGGCTCGGCGACGCTGTCGAAGGACGGCGCGCCCGCCATCGTGGAGGTCGCAGAGTTGCTCAAGTCGATTCCCGACCGGAAGTTCCAGGTTGAAGGGCACACGGACAACATTCCGACGAAGAACAAGTCGAACTGGGAGCTGGGCGCGGCGCGCGCGTTGAGCGTGCTGAAGGCGATGACCGACGCGGGCATGCCGCCCGACCGCATCAGCGCGGCCAGCTTCGGTGACACCAAGCCGGCGAAGAGCAACGACACGCCGGAAGATCGCGCGGCGAACCGGCGCATCGAGATTGTGCTCGTGCCGGACTTGTCGAGCCTGCCGGGCTTCGACGAGTTGAGCCGCGTCGCGCCGTGAAACAGCGCCGACATTGAGGCAATGCGCGCCGATGTCGTGAGCAGGTGCCAATGTCGCGCTGGCCCCGCGACCTCGTGGCGATGATCCGCACGGAGCGCGCTGGAATCTGAAGTCACTTTTGGTTCGCCGAGAGCCAAAAGTGACTTGAGAACTCGCACTGAGCTGAGCGGACCTCGTGGCGATGTGCGCGGCGTGAGCTGCCCGCGCGAACCGGTTCCTCAAGACCAGCTCGAGCGCCGACGTTGAGGCGGGCGCCCGGGCTGGCCCCGCGACTTCGTGACGATGATGCGTAGGGAACTCGTGGAAGCCGCACCGGCAGAGCGGACCTCGTGGCGAGGTCGCGGTGCCAGCGCGCGATGTGCTCGGTGTGACATCACCGCGCGAACCGCGTTCCTCAAGGCCGAATGACGTTCGCTCATCCGTGCGGCTTCGACGAGCTGCCGTGCGTCGCGTCGTGAAACAGCGCCGCGCCCCGCCGCGCTGGCATCTGAGTCACTTGGTTCCCCCAGAGCACAAAGTGACTTGAGAACTCGCTCGGAGGTCGCGGTGCCCGCGCGATGACCGCGCGAACCGCGTTCCTCAACGCCAGCGGCGTGCGCGTTGTTAGAACGTCACCATGCACGCACACGCCTGGGCCGCCGCCGCAGCGGGACAACCGCTGACTCGCACCACCATTGAGCGCCGCGAGGTCGGGCCGAAGGACGTCGGCATTGAGATTCTCTGGAGCGGCATCTGTCACTCCGACCTGCACCAGGCGCGCGCGGAGTGGGGCGCCGCGAAGTTCCCCATGGTGCCGGGCCACGAGATTGTCGGCCGCGTCACGCACGTCGGCGCCGAGGTCACCAAGCTGAAGGTCGGCGACCTCGCCGGGGTCGGCTGCCTCGTTGATTCATGCCGCACCTGCCGTGAGTGTCGCTGCGACGACGAGCAGTTCTGCGAGGCCGGTGCTGCGCCCACGTACAACGGCACCGAGATGGACCGGAAGACGCCGACCTTCGGTGGCTACAGCTCGCACCTCGTCGTCACCGAGCACTTCGCGCTCAAGATTCCCGCGGGCCTCGACCCTGCGCGCGCGGCGCCGCTGCTGTGCGCCGGCATCACCACGTACTCGCCGCTGCGCGAGCACGGCTGCAAACCCGGAGACAAGGTCGGCGTCGTCGGCCTCGGTGGTCTGGGCCACATGGCCGTGAAGCTCGCCGCCGCGATGGGCGCTGAAGTGACGATGTTGTCGACCTCGCGCGCCAAGGAAGCCGACGCCCAGCGGCTCGGCGCCGCGCACTTCGAGCTCACCACCGAGAAGTCGACGTTCAAGAAGCTCAAGAACCACTTCAACCTGCTCATCGACACCGTCTCGGCGCCGCACGACGTCAACGCGCTGCTCCGCACGCTGCGGCCGCACGGCACGTTGGCGCTCGTGGGCTTGCCGCCCGAAGAGATTCCGGTGCACCCGTTCGCGCTCGTCGGCGGCAACCGCCGCTTCGCTGGCTCGAACATCGGCGGCATCAAGCAGACGCAGGAGATGCTCGATTTCTGCGCACAGCATCAGCTCGGCGCTGACATCGAGATCATCCAGGCCGGCGACATCAATACGGCGTGGGAACGCCTGGTGAAGAATGACGTGCGCTACCGCTTCGTCATCGACGGGAAGTCGTTCAGCGCGTGACGTGCGAGTGAGACGACGCGCTCCGCACGCCCGTATGTGCCGAGCCCCTCAACAGTCTGGGCTCGTCGCGAAGTGGCGACTTCAGCCCCGATGAGAGCCGTGGCGAGCGTGACGGTCGCCGGAGACGACACGCGCGGGCCTCTCGGCTTCGGACGAAGTGACCCACGCTGTTCATTCGTCACCTGGGTCACGTGGGATGACCCAAGTGACGAATGAAGTGGTGTGACCGCGGTTGAGGTCGCGGAGCCAGGTCGTGTCGCGCAGCGGGCCACACACCCCGCACGCACCGCCGCCCCTCAAGGCCGCCAAGCTGCGCATGTGCGTGTCTCACCCACGGGAAAATCGTGCGACGCGATGCGGCATCCGCGCCGTAGACTTCGCAGCACATGAACGTCGTCTTCCTCGCGCCCTCTTACCCGCCGGAGATGCAGCAGTACACCCGTGGCCTCGCGGAGGTCGGCGCCAACGTCTTCGGCGTCGGTGACACGCCGCGCGCCGGGCTGCCGCGCACGTTGAAGCCGTACCTCGCGGACTACCTCCAGGTGCCGCGCATCATGGACGAGAACGACGTCATCAAGCGCGTCACCGCGTGGCTGCGCGGGCGCAGCGTCGACCGCGTGCTGTCCAACTGGGAACCGCTCGTCATCCTCGCCGCGCGGCTGCGCGAGAAGTTCGGCATGCCCGGCATGTCGGTCGACACCGTCACCGGCTTCCGCGACAAGCAGCTCATGAAGGACCGCGTGCAGGCCGCCGGCCTGCGCGTGCCGTACGCCTTCAAGGTGACGAGCGAGAAGGAGATCCGCGCCGCCGCCGAGAAGATTGGCTACCCGCTCATTCTCAAGCCCATCAGCGGCGCCGGCAGCGCCGACACCTACAAGGTGACGACCAAGCCCGAGCTCGAGAGCGCCATCGCCGCCATGCGCCACGTCGAGGTGGCCAGCTGCGAAGAGTTCATCGACGGCGAGGAGTTCACCTACGACACCGTCTGCATCGACGGGAAGCCGGCCTACGAGAACGTCGCCGCCTACCTGCCCAAGCCGCTCATCGCGCGCACCAACGAGTGGATTTCGCCCGTCATCATCACAGTCCGAAACCTCGAGCAGCCCAAGCTGAAGCCCGGCATCGAGCTCGGCCGCAAGGTGCTCAAGGCGCTCAACATGGGCGACGGCTTCACGCACATGGAGTGGTACCTCACGCCCAAAGGCGAGGCCGTCTTCGGTGAAATCGGCTGCCGCCCCGGCGGCGCGCACCTCGTCGACCAGATGAACTACACCGGCGACATCGACCTCTTCCGCGAGTGGGCGCGCGTGGCCTGCTGGCGCAGCTTCGAGGCGTCGACCAAGCGCAAGTACAACGCCGGCGTCATCTTCAAGCGCGCCATCGGCCAGGGTCGCATCACGCGCATCACCGGCCTGCGCGATTACCTGCGCCGCTACGGCGACCACGTCGTGGAAGAGCAGCTCCTGCGCCCTGGCACCATGCGCCGCAACTGGAAGCAGACACTCTTGTCCGACGGCCACTTCATGGTGCGCCACCCGAACTGGGACGAGGCGTACAAAATCAGCTTCGCCGCCGCGACCGACGTCACCCTCTACGCGGGCGGCTGAAACACCGAGTGCTGCACGCAGCTGCGCAGCCGCTCTTTCGCGCGGTGCAGCGTCACAGCCACGTTGCCCGGCGTCAGGCCCAGCGCCTGGGCCACCTCGTCGCCTGACGCGCCGTCCAACAACCGCGCCAGCACCACCGCGCGCTGGGTGCCTTTCAACGTGCTGATGCACCCGGTCAAGGCCACGTGCTGCTGGGCGCGGGCGATTTCGTCGTCGAGCGAGGCCTGCGCCGCGGGGCGTTGCAGCGCTTCGGGTTGCTCCAGGGGCTCTGCGTCGCGGCCGTGCCGCCGCCGCGCGTTGCGAGCGCGGTTGCGCGTCAGCGTCGCCAGCAGGCGCACGGCGTCGTCAGGCCTGTCTTCGAGCGCGAGCCAGCGCGCGCGAGAGAGGAACGTCATCGCCGCGTCCTGCACAGCGTCGAGCGCCTCGTCACCACGCAAGCCCTCCGACGCGGCGATGCGCGCCAGCGAGACGCGGTGCGCCTCCACGAGCTCGCCCAACCAGGTCGTACGGGGCAGCGCGCGGCGCGTGGCCGGCCTCAGCAGGGTGGACATCGCCTTCATCAACATGCGCGCCTCCTGAGGTGTTGGCCCGCGTCTTCATTACAGCGCCCGCCGCTGTAATGCCCGACGGCGTCGGCACCTTCGCTTGCATGCGACCCAACCGACTTCTTCCTGGCAGCGTCGTCAACCCCTTCACCGTCGAGACGTTGTCGCACGGGCCACTGCGCGTACCCGGCGATGCGTACACGCACCTTCAGTTCCGCCGCTTCGCGGGCTGCCCTGTGTGCAACCTCCACGTGCGCAGCTTCGCGCGCGCGCAGCCGCAGCTGCAGCAACTGGGCGTGCGCACGGTGGCCTTCTTTCATTCCTCGGCGCAGTCGATGTTGCCGTTCCAGGGCGACCTGCCCTTCGCTGTGGTGCCTGACCCGGAGCGCCACTGGTACGCGCGCTTCGGCGTCGAGACCTCGCCTCTGGCGATGCTGCACCCGGCCGCGTGGGTGGCCGGCGTGCGCGCGCTGGGCGCGGTGAAGGCGAGCCCCTTCGCCGGAGAAGGCGGCATGAACGGCTTGCCCGCGGACTTCCTCGTCGCGCCGTCGGGCGAGCTGCTGGCGGTGAAGTACGGCGCGCACGCCGACGACGGCTGGTCCGTCGACGACGTCTGTGCGCTGGTGCGCCGCCGTCAGGCCGCCTGAGCGACGTCCCAGCGCCGCGTCGTCACCGCCGCGCCCAGCGCGTCGTCGTGCGTCACCAAGAGCAGCGCGCCGGGGTAATCGGCCAGCGCCGCCTGCAGCCGCTCGATGGAAGGCAGGTCGAGGTGGTTGGTCGGCTCGTCCAGCATCGCCAGCCAGGCCTGTTGTCCCAGCCCCAGCGCGAGCCGCAGCTTGCGCCCCTCACCCGGTGACGGAGACGGCGACGCGAGCAGCTTCGCGGGCTCGACCCCGAGCGCGTGCACCAACTGCAACACACGGCCGCGCGCGTCGGTCGGCAGCGCCTTGAGGTGCGCGAGGTCTTCCAGCGTCTCTTCCTTCGAGAGGTCCTGCGGGAGCCACAGCACGCGCTCCGGCGGCAGGGTGCACGCCTCACGCGCGGCGCGCAGCAGCGTCGTCTTTCCGGCGCCGTTGGGGCCTCGCAGCCACACGTGCTCGTCGCGGTCGACCGTCAGC
The DNA here is from genome assembly GCA_964459885.1 of uncultured Archangium sp. Taxonomy (GTDB): domain Bacteria; phylum Myxococcota; class Myxococcia; order Myxococcales; family Myxococcaceae; genus Archangium_A. Next base: position 14,015 of record CAYWON010000071.1, on the reverse strand, counting down.
GGGGCACGCGAGGTCGAAAATCCACCTGCCGTGTGGATTTCCGACCTCGCGGCCGGCTCGACGGTCAAGACGCGGGCCCTGGGGCAGGGCTCCCAGCCCAGAAACAGGCGCTGGCCGGCCTCGTCGCGCACGTGCAACGCCGCCAGCTCGTCACCCAGCGCCTCGGCCCGACGCGCCGTGCGCCGCAGCGAAGCGGCGTGCGCCATCTCTGCCATCTCGGCGCGGAAGCCAGCCCCCAGCGTGCGCGCGTCGGAGTCGTTGCCGTTCCGCATGCGCGCCCCGGTGTTCCGCTGCCGGGCGCTCGACTCCAACGTGCGGCGCTTGTCGTCGAGGCGCCGCTGCTCCTTCTTGAGCGCCCGCGCCGTCTCGCGCTGGGCGTCGCGCACTTCGTTCTCTTCGCGGGTCCACTCAGCGCGTGCTGCGGTGAAGGCCGCTGGCCACAGCCGGGCGCCGCCACCGTGGAGTCGCAGCGTCTGCGTCGTCACCGCGTCGAGCAGCCCGCGGTCGTGCGAGACCAGCACGCCCACGCCGTGAAACCCGCGCAGCGCGTCCAGCACCAGCGCGCGCGCGTCGGCGTCGAGGTGGTTGGTGGGCTCGTCGAGCAGCAAGACGTCGGGCTCGCTCCAGAGCGCCGCCCCGAGCTGCCACCGCTTGCGCTCGCCGGGCGAGAGCGTCGGCCAGCGCTCGAGCTGCTCTGGCGTGAGCTTGAGCCGACCGTGAAGCCGACGCGCCAACCCATCGTGCGCCCACACAAAGGCCTGCACGTCGTCGCCGGGTTGCTCGACGCGTTGCTCGCAGACCACCACGCGCGCCTGCGTCGGCTCGCGCTTGAGCTGTCCTGACGTCGGCTGCAATTCGCCAGACAGCAGCCGCAACAGCGTCGTCTTGCCCGCGCCGTTGGCGCCGACGAGCCCGGTCCAGCCAGGGGTCAGATGAAAGGTGACGTCTTCAAAGAGCGCCGACGACGCGTCGTGCGCAAAGCCCAGAGCCTGGGCGCGGAGAGATGACATGGGGAAACCATCAAGGTCGTGGGGAGAACCACTTCGACGCTGTGACTGGTTTCAAACGCGCATGAGGGCGACCCGCGAAGGCCGCGACACACTTCTTAACTGCGTCGCCTCGCCGATGCACGCGTCGGAGCCCGAGAGAGGTAAAGGAGCCCCATGAGCCGCGTTCTTCCCATCGTTTCCATCTGTCTGGCGCTGTTGGCCTTCGGCGTGGCGCTGATGCCGCGCGGTGAGCCCACCGTGCCGCCGTCGGTGGTGACCGAGGTCGACAGCAACGACGAAGAGCTCGACTTCCTCAAGCGCCGCGTCGAGCTGCTGGAAGACGACAACCGCACGCTGTGGGACCGCGTGGTGCTGTTGGAGAAGCGCCCGGCGCTGATTGGCGATGGCGGCGGTGCGTCGCCCGCGATGGAGGCCGAGGTCGCGCGGCTGCGCGCCGAGCTGCGCAGCGTGATGGCCGGCGAAGTGCTGACCGACCCGTCGAGCCGCGACGCGCTCAAGGAGGTCATCCGCGAGGCGCAGGCTGATCAACAGAAGGAGCGCTTCACGCAGATGGAAGAGCGTCGCCAGAAGGCCGCCGAGCAGCAGAAGGTGCGCTGGAAGACCTTCGTCACCGACGCGCGCCTCACCTACGCGGCCGAGCAGAAGCTGAACGAGCGCCTGGCGCTCGAAGAGTCGGAGCGCACCAAGAAGATGGAGCAGCTGCGGCTGGGCGAGCAGACCTGGCGCGAAGTGTCGGACTACCTGCGCACGCAGCGCCGCGAGACGGACACGCAGATGAGCGCGTTGATGGATGACACGCAGAAGCAGCAGTACCAGTCGGTGCGGCGCGAAGACGGCGCCGGCAACGGCCGCATGCGGGGTGACGGCGCGAACACGCGCGGCGAAGGCACCGGCCAGCGCGGCAACCGTCGACAGCAGCAGTAGGCGTCAGGCGGCCGAACAGAGCCGCTCGCTGAGCGCCCACAACTCCGTGGCGAGCTTCGCGTCGAGCGCCTGCGAGGCCACCGTGGCCTTCTTCCGATCCGACACGTACTCGCCGCGCAGCGCACCGCACTCGGGCGCGGTCGCCAACCACACCAGCGTGTCGGCGCCCTGCTCGGGCGTGCGCGCGAAGAGCCGGCCCGACACGTTCAGCAGCAGCGTGAAGGCCGCGCTGGCGTCGTTCTTCATGATGCCGGTGTGCACGTAGCCGGGGTTGAACGCGTTCGCCGTGGCGGTGGTGCCTTCAAGTCGCCGCGCCAGCTCCTTGATGAAGAGGATGTTGGCCAGCTTCGACGTCGCGTAGGTCTTGAAGCCGCGGTGCGTGGTGGGCGTCGTGGCGAGGTCGACGTTGCCGACGCGGTGCGCGTGGCTCGAGGTCGAGATGACGCGCGCGTTCGGCGTCGCCCGAATGAGGTCGAGCAGCGCCACCGTCAGCTGGAAGTGCGCGAGGTGATTCACTGCGAACGTCAGCTCGTAGCCCTCGGCGCTCGTCTGCGGCTTCGAGAAGATGCCGCCGGCGTTGTTGACGAGCACATCGAGGCGGTCGTGCTTCGCCTTGAACTTCGCGGCGACGTCGCGCACGTCGGCCAGCTTCGAGAGGTCGCCCAGCAGCGCGTCGAGGTCTGCGTTGCCGCTCGCGGCCTTGAGCTCTTCCAGCACCCGCGCCGTCTTCTCGGCGTTGCGGCCGACGATGGTGAGCCGCGCGCCACGCCTCGCGAAGTTCAACGCGGCGGCCTTGCCGATGCCCTCCGTCGCGCCCGTCACCAACATCACTCTTCCGTCGAGGTCTCTCATGGTCCTCACTGACACTCCGCCGCCATGTTCACTTGAAACACGACGGCCGGTTCGCCATTCATCTGCCCTCACCGTAGCCACACCACTCGGAGGAGACAGCTCATGAAACGTGTCGTCATCTTGTTGTGCAGCGCCACGCTCCTGCAGGGGTGCTTCTCGTCGGTGGTGCGCGCCAACGGGCCGCGTGGAGAGCGCTACTCGTCGGCCGGCGCGTCGCTCTTCTGGGGCATCACCACGCCGACGCACGGCGCGAAGCAGTGCCAGTACGGCCTGCGCGAAGTCGAGATGTGGCGGCCCTGGTATTCGTACTTCATCGCCGCCATCACCATCGGCATCGTCACGCCCATCACCAGCGAGTGGGAATGCATGGGTGGGCCAGCGTCCGCGACGCCGATGTTGCCGCCGCCGGGCGCCACGCCGCCTCCGCCGCCCCGCCCACCGAACTAGCGGCGCAGCAGGTCGATGCCGAGGCCGTCTTCGGCGAAGTGACCCATGCGCCCCACCAGCCCCGCGAGCGCGTCCTGCAGCGACTTGCCCGCGAGGTTGCAGGCTTCTTCCAGCTTCGCCTTGCAGCTGAGGTCGCCGCACACGAGCACGCCGACGCGCTTCCGGTTGGACGCCGTGGCCGTCAGCATCGCCACGCTGCCCGCGCCGGCGCTGGAATGGCACCACGTACACATCTGCGGAACCTGGCCGCCGCTGCCGCCGTTGGTGTCGAACACGATGCCGGTGGGGTGGCCTTCTTCGGGCGCGAAGACGAGGTACAGGCGGCCGCCGGCCGGGTGCCTCCACGCCACGTAGTCGCGGAGGATGACGGGGAACTTGAGGTCGTCTGGCAGCTCGACGTGCTTGCGGTCGCGCGTGCGGAAGCTGTCGAGCACCGCTTTCTCGTCGTCGAGCTTGAACATGGCGTACATCTTCCCAGAAACGCGCGATGGCCGGGCCACCTGACGGGCGTGGCCTGCGCTGCTAGTCAGGTGGCGATGTTGTTCATTCCCCTCGACGAGCTGGAGACCGACCCGCACTCCGAGTTTCACGACGTGCGCTTCCGCGGGGAGCTCTTCACCGGCGTCGGCGTCGCGCGCACCACCCGCAGCCGCACCGAGTGGCTCTTCGAGAACGGCCTCGGTCATGGGCGGTGCTTCACCATCGCCGACGACGGGCAGCTGCTCGAAGAGTTCACGCTCGAGCGCGGCGCGTACGTCGGTGAGTCGAAGCGGTGGTACCCCGACGGCACGCTGCGCAGCCGCACGCAGCACGCCTCGCCCCGGGTGGAAGAGCGCTTCAGCGCGCGGGGTCAACGCGTGGAGTTCTTCGACGAAGCGCAGGGCCTGCGACAGACCTGGTACGACGACGGCGTGCTGCGCTCGGAGCGCCGCGGCGATGAGACGCGCGAGTTCACGCGGTCCGGCGCGCTGGCCTTCACGTGGGTGCCGCGCAGCCGAGACGCGCGCACCGTGTACGAGGGGCTGCGCTTTCACGACGACGTCCTGCACCGCGAGTTGGAATCGCTCGCCGAGGACTGGAGCCGCGAGCCGCAGCTGTTCGCGTGGCTCAAGTACCTGCAGGACACGCAACGTGACGTCGCGCTGTCGGTGCTGCGGCGGCTGCTCGCGCAGTCGAACCTCTTCGTCGTCGCCACGGCGCTCTCGTTCGCGGGCAACACCGGGTGGCGCGAGGCGCGCGCAGACCTCGAGCGCTTCGTCGGTGATGCGCGCGTGCCACCACAGCAGTGGCACGACGGTCGCGGTCGCTCAGCCACGCGCACGCTGGGCGAGACGGCGACGGTCGCGCTCGCCGCGCTGGACGCGCACGACTGACTACTCGACCTCGGCCCACATCAGGTCTGACACGAGCAGGTGCCCCCAGCCGCCGTTGGCGAAGTCGGCGATGACCAGCCGCGCACCCGGAGGCACCAGCTCTTCGAATGGCTGACAGTGCTCGCTGTTGGCGCCCGACGACCTCGAAGTCACGACGTCGGTCGCTGACAGCACGCCGACAAAGAGCCGCCGGTTGTCGGCGCCGCCGCCCACGCGCCCCACCACCAGCCGCGCCTCAGGCCAGGGCCCAGCCAGCAGCCAGCCCGTCGACACGTCTCCGCCGTGAAAGCTGTTGAGCAGCCGCTCGCGCGCGCCCGTCACGGGCTGCTGGCCGGGCAGCGCGCCGGCCGCCCAGCCGTCACCGAAGGCCGCGCCGTGGCGCTCGAAGGCCTCGAGCGGAAACGGTTGCCAACGCAGGCCGGGTGGGCGCGAACGCAACGCGATGCCGTCGCCGAACCGCCACTGTGGCAACGGCGGTGGCGTGGGCGTCAGCGCGCTGAGCCACAGCGCGGCGGCCACCACCACCACCGCGCCCGCGACGGCCCACTGGGCGCGGGGGCTCATCGCCAGCTCCCAATGAAGTGCCGCTGGAGGAACGCGTCGTGCGAGATGTGAAAGAGGCCCCACGTCGGGCCGTAGAGCGCGAAGACGAGGACGACGAGCAGCACGAAGCCCAGCGCCGCCGCGGGCTTGAAGCGCGCGAGCCACCCGACGAAGGCCGCGAGCAGGGCCACCATGAAGAAGTACGCCGGGAGGTAGTGGTACAGGTACGAGTCGCGCCGCGAGAGCACCCACGGCGCGATGAAGCCCGCGAAGCCTGCCAGCAACAGCAGCACGTGTCGGCCGTTCGCCCCGACGAAGGCCGCCGGTGTCCACGACGTCGCTTCACCCGGCGTCAGGACGGCGCGCAGCCCGCGCCAGACGACGACGCCCAGCACTGACAGCAACACGGCGTCAGCGGCCCACCAGAGCGCGAGGTTGCCGAGGCTGCTCAGCACACGCTCGCCCGTCTCGTCGGCGAAGACGCCCATGACGATGGGTCTCGTGGGCGCGAACCACGTCAGCCACGACGAGGTCCACGGGTGCTTCATCTCGGTCAACGCGGCGTGGTGCTGCACCAGCCCGCGGGTGGCGTCGATGACAGCGCCGGCACCCCACGCCTTGCCTGTCAGCGCGAGGCCCACCGAGAACTGCGCGAAGTACACCGCCACCGCGGTGACGCCGACGGTCGTCATGGCGGCCAGGCGCGCGCGCCAGCTGAGTCTCGGCGCCAGGAGACACCAGGCGGCCAGCATCGCGACCACGCCCACGCCGCTGAACTTGATGCCGCACGCGACGCCGGCGACGACGCCTGCGGCCACCCACACCAGCGGTCGCCACTGCAGCGTGCACAACAGCAACGCCACGGCGCAGCACAGCACCAGCTGGCCATCGAGCAGGCCCACGCGCGAGTAGCTGATGAAGAAGCCGTCGGCGGCGACGAAGGCCGACGCCAACCAGCCGGCGCGCGCGTCGCGGGCGAGCCTCGCTGTCGCCAGCCCCACGAGCGCGATGGTGGCGAGGCCGCAGAGGACGGCGGGAATGCGCCAGCTGGTCGACGTGTCGCCCAGCAGCTTCATCGCCAGCGCGATGAGCAACTTGCCCAGCGGCGGGTGGTCGTTCCAGTCGGCGCGGCCGGCGAGGTAGTTGCGCGCGTTCTCGACGAAGTGGTGCTCGTCGAAGATGAACGCGGCGGGGAACTCCAGCGCGTGCAGTCGCACCAGCACGCCCGCCGTTATCAGCAGGGCGCACAGCGCTTCCAGCACACGGCCCGAGCTCCGCCCTTCAGTCACCGACTGCATCGCGCGGACCGTAGCCGGTGGGCCCAAGGCGCCGCGCGGATTTCTCCCAACGTCACATGCGCAGCTGCTGCTCGAGCAGGTCGCGCGCAATCTTGAGGAAGTTGTCTTCGGTCAACACGCCGACCAGCTTGCCGTCGAGCAACACCGGCAGGCAGCCCACGCGCTTGTCGCGCATGAGCGAGATGGCCTCGAGCGTGGACGTCTGCGGCGACAGCGTCATCACGTCGCGGCGCATGAGCTCGCTGACCGCCGCGTCTTTCGCCGCGCCACCCGACGCGAGGAAGCGCAGCACCGAGCGGTACGACACGAGCCCCACCAGCCGGTGCTCCTTGTCTTCCACCAGCACGTAGCGCACGCGCTCCCAGCTCATGATGTTGGCCACCAGGTCGACCGCGTCGTCGGCTTCGACGGTGAAGAGGTCGGTCGTCATGAACTGCTCGACGCGCTGGTAGGTGTGCTTGGTGGCGCCGCTCTCTTCGAGCCGCGCGTGTTCCCATTCAGCCACGGGCTTGCCTGCTTTCTGTCGCTCGATGGTGGCGGCGACGAGGGCCGCTTGTCGCTGGCCCGCGCTGCCCTTGCCCTTCATGCCGTGCAGCGACTGCGTCAACCACCGCGAGCCGGTCTGCCCCTTGCGAATGCGCGCGTCGATGATGCCGAGGTAGCGCTGGATGTCGGCTTCGTCGACCTGCTGGGCGCGCAGGCCTGCCTCGGCTGCGGGAATCAGCGTGTCCAGCACCAGCTTCGACGCGGGCAGTTCCTTGTCGTCGAGCCAGTACATGGGCGCCATGTAGCCCTCGCGCGCGGCCGCGTAGAAATTGCCCGCCGCGTGGTCGAAGGCGATGTGCTGGGTGATGTCTTCGTAGCGCCTGGCGAACTCGACCATCACGCCGCACCAGAACGCCGCGTTGGCGATTTCATCGGGCACCGACGGGCCAGCGGGCATCACGCGGTTCTCGATGCGCAGGTGCGGCTTGCCGTTGATGATGCCGTAGCAGGCGCGGTTCCACCGGTAGATGGTGCCGTTGTGCAGGCGCAGCGACTTGAGCTCCGGCGCCTTGCCTTCGTTCAACAGCGCCATGGGGTCTTCGTCTGACGCGCTGCCCACCAGCGTGCGGAAGCGCGAGATGTCTTCGCGGAAGATGTCGGTGATGTCGCGCTCGACGAAGCGGGTGCCGAACGTCACGCGCGCGGCCTGGTCTCGCAGGTGCTGCGTCTTGCTGCGCGTGTCGACCGACTGCTGGAAGAGCGCGATGCGCGTCTCGGCCCACAAGCGCTTGCCGAAGAGCAGCGGCGAATTGCAGGCAATCGACATCAGCGGGCCGGCCAGCACCTGCGCGAGGTTGTACTGGCGCGCGAAGTCGTCGGCGTCGACCTGCAGATGCACCTGGAAGCTCGAGTTGCACGCTTCCACCATCACCGAGTCGTGCGCGATGACGAGCTCGTCGAGGCCCTTGATGGAGAACTCGAAGTCGCCGCCGCGCAGCGCCGCCACTGCTTTGCTGAGCGCGAGGTAGCGCGGGCTGGGCACCATGTTCTCCATGCCCAGGTCGGCCTTGCGCATGGTCGGCAAGATGCCCACCAGCACCGCGCGCAGGCCCAGCTCGTCAGCCGCCTTCCACGCCTGCTGCATCAGGCCCGTCATCTCGGCTTCCAGCTTCGAGAAGCCGGTGCCGGTGAAGTCTTGGGGCGAGGCGTTCATCTCGAGCTGGAAGGCGCCGAGCTCGGTCGTGAAGTGCGGGTCCTTGAGCCGGTCCAGCATCTTCAGCGCGCCCGGTGCGGGCACGTACGCCGGGTCGGTGAGGAACATCTCCTGCTCGGCGCCGATGCGGCGCACGCCCTTCTCGAAGCGGCCTTCTTGCAGCATCCGCTCGAGGGCGCGGAGGTCCGCCAGCACCGCGCGCATGAACGCACGGCCCGTCTTCGCGTCGCGCTCGGTCTCGATCTCTTTGTGCGCTCTCGTCGTCTCGGTTCCCAGGTGACCTCCCGTTGATCAGCGAGGCCTCAAGCATCGCACAACGAACTGACGCAGCGCGTGGTTTGTCGAGGCGAGCGAGTAGCGCGTTTGTCTACATGGTGGCGCGTGTCATTCTCCGCCGCGTGTCGGGTGGCCGCCGAGACTTCATGTTGGTCGCCGCTGCTGGCGCGCTGTTGCTGCTGGTGCTGCTCGCCTCGGCGTGGGTGTCCGACGACGCGTTCATCACCCTGCGCACGGCCGCGCGCTTTCACGCAGGTGACGGCCTCACGTGGAACCCCGGCGAGCGCGTGCAGGCCTACACGCACCCACTCTGGCTGGCGCTGCTGCTCGTCTTCACCGGCGTCACGCGCGAGTACTTCTTCACCACCGTCGGCGTCGCTCTCGTCACGACCGCCGCCTTCGTCGTCCTGGCCGCGCGAGGCCGTTCGCCATCGCTCGTGGTCTTGCTGCTCCTGGCGTTGGGCGCGAGCCGCGCCTTCGTCGACTTCGCCGTGTCGGGGCTCGAGAACCCGCTGCTGGCGCTGCTGTTGGTGGTGCTCTCGCTCGTGGGCGAGTCGCCGCGGCGCACGGTGCTCTCGACGCTGGTGCTCAGCGCGCTCTTTCTCACGCGGCCTGACGCCGTGCTGCTCGGCGCGCCCGTCTGGCTCGCGCTGCATCGGGCCCAGCGCCCGCGCGTCGCGCACGTCGCGCTCGGTGCGTTGCCCGCCCTCGCGTGGGAGCTCTTCTCGTTCATCTATTACGGCGCGTGGGTGCCCAACACGGCGCTCGCCAAGCTGAACCTCGCGGTGCCGTGGTCGGCGCGGCTCGCGAGCGGCGGCGCGTACCTCGTCGATTCACTGCAGCGAGACCCGGTGACGTTGGTGCTCCTCATCGCGGGCGTCGCCGTGGCGGCGTGGAGAGGTTCCGCGCTCGCCCGGGGCTTCGCCGTCGGCGCGGTGCTGGGCGTCGTCTACGTCTTGCCCATCGGCGGCGACTTCATGAGCGGCCGCTTTCTCATGGCGCCCTTCGTCGCGGCGATGCTCGCGGCGGCGTTGACGCTCGCGCAGTCGCCGGTGCCGCCGCGCGTGACGCAAGCCCTCACGCTGTTGTTGCTCGTCTACCCGTTGGCGTGGCCGCACGCGCCGCTGCGCACCGGCGCGCACTTCGGCGAGGGCTACCGAGAAGCCGTCGGGCCGCGCGGCATCGTCGACGAGCGCGCGTACTATTTCCCCTGGGCGGGGCTGGTGCCCGTGCTGCGCAACGACGCGAAGCGCGACCTCGTGCCGACGTACGACGGCGCGTGCCTGGGCCGCGCGCTGGCGCAGAGCGACCGCCGCATGGAGGTCGTCGCGGAGGTCGGCATGTTCGGCTTCTTCGCGGGCGAGAAGGTGGTGGTCGACTGGTTCTCGCTGGCCGACCCGTTGCTCGCGCGCATTCCGTACACGGCGACGCAGTTCCGGCCCGGGCACTACCCGCGACCTTTCCCGCCCGGCTACGTCGAGACGCGCGAGACGGGCGAGAACCGGTTGGTCGACGCGGGCTTGCGCGCCGCGTGGGACGACCTGGTGTTGGTGACGCGCGCGCCAGTGTTCGACGCGGAGCGCTGGGCGGCGCTGCGACGGCTGCACTCCGGAGCGCACGACGACGCGTTCACCCGCGCGGCGCGCAACCCGTGGGTGGCGGCGCCCGACGTGCCGCCGCCGCCTGAGTGCGACGGCTGGTGAGGCTCAGCCGAGCCACTCTCCGAGGTACTTCGGCAGCATGTCTCGCCACGTCATCCAGTCGTGGGGCGTCTGCTTGCCCCACGAGTCGACGCGGTTGGGAATGCCCTTGCTGCCCAGCACGCGCGCGAGGTTCCACGACTCGTTGATGTCTTCGGCCTTGCCCTCGCCCGAAGGAATCAACACGAAGCGCGTGCGCAGCTTGTCGAGGTGCGGCCCCGACAGCGTCGGCACGAAGTGCAGCGGCGAGCTGACCCAGTAGTCGTCACCGAACTTGTCCGACGACATGAATCGGCGGATGTCGAAGGTGCCCGACATGCAGATGGCCTTCGAGAAGACGTCGGGGAACCGGCAGATGACCGCCGCCGCGTGGAAGGCGCCGATGCTGGCGCCCGCCGCGATGATCTCCTGACCGTCGTTCTTGCAGTCGCTGCGAATGGCCGGCACCACCTCGTGCCGCACGTACTGGTGGAACTGGTTGAGCAGCCACTGGCGGTGCCCGGGGCTACCTTCCTTCTGCACCATCGCCAGGCCCGCGACCGAGTCGCACGAGTAGACCTTGAGCTTCCCCGCATCAATCAGCGGCGAGAGCACCTTGATCATCAGGAAGCGCTCGATCTCCTCAGCGTCGCCGCCCGCCGTGGGGAACAGCAGCACCGGCTGGCCGAACGTGCCCCAGCGCACCAGCGACGCCTCGCGCTTCATGCGCTGCGAGTACCAACGAGATGAGGTCTTCACTTCTGATCAGCCCTCCACTGCTGAACGCGCCGGAAGAAGAGCTCAGTGAACGGCTCGATCTCATGCGCGGGGAACAGCGCCGTCACCTTCTGGCGAATGGCGTCCTTGGCTTGATCCGTCGAGAAGAACTCCCACGCCACCTCGTCGAGGTGCTTCAGGTGCTTGCTGCAGAACTCCTCGAACTCCTCGGCCTGGAGGATCTTCCGCGAGAGCGCGCCGTACTCCTTGAGCTTGTCCTTGTAGGGCAGGTCCTTCTTGGCGATGGCGTAGAAGGGTTCCCAGTCGAAGGCCTTGCGCATCGGGCGCTTGGTCGCGGCGGTGAAGATGGCCCACTTGAGGTACGCCTTCACCAACCAGGGGAAGTGGTAGTGCAGCGACGTGACCTGCGAGTCGGGGCACGGGTTGGCGAAGTCGATGGGGTACCAGATCTTGTCGTTGGCCCCGCGCAGCGCCTCGCACGAGTTGAAGTCCCAACCGAAGAACGCGTTGATGGTCAACGTCGTGTCGTCGAGCACCTGCTTGTCGTCGGCCGAGAGGAACTCGGCTTCCTTCTTCATCGTGTAGCGGTCGTGCAGCGGCGCGTCGGGGTCGTAGAGCACCTGACGCGTCTGCGGCCCGAAGCCGATGGTGCGCACGAAGCGGTCGTACGGGTCGACGGCCTTCTGCAGGTGCATCACCATCGTGCCCGACTCGTCGTAGGCCTTCTTGAGCGCGGCCTCGTCCTTGATGCGCGTGACGCCCTTCCAGCCGCCGCCGTCGTACGGCTTCATGAACATCGGGTAGCCGATCTTCTTGCCCATCGCCGCGAGGTCGAAGAGCCGCGCGTACTTGCTGAGCGTGGGTTTCAGGTCAGGCAGCGCCTCGTACGACTTGGGCGGCACCATCCACGTCTCGGGCACGGGCATGCCCAGCGCCGTCATCGCGGCGTAGCTGGTGTGCTTTTCCATCGACTGCACGGACCACGGGTTGTTGAAGACGTAGAGCCCGTCCATCAACACGCCCTTTTTGATCCACTCGCGCGTCGTGTCGTACCAGTGCGTGAGCCGGTCGATGACGACGTCGTATTTCACGGGCTGGGTGAGCGCGAAGGGCTCGATGGTGACGCGCTCGACGTGGAAATCGATCGTGTCGCCGCCGTGAGAGATGCGAAGCGCGAGGCGCTTCATGATGTGCTCGAAACAGAGCGGCCAGCAGATGTCCGCGCCGAGTGAGAGTCCGATGGTTCTGGTGAGGTTGGCCAAGGCATCGTGACGTTACTTGGACTGCAATCACGCGCGCGAAGTGAATTGTGGACGCCTTCCGCCGCTCGTTCGTGTGCGCATACAGTGTGCGCATGGCGCCTGCGCAGCGGAAGCGGACCCCGGTGAACCTCTCGCTCGACCCCGAGCTGGTGGCGGAGGCGCGGAAGTTCGGCCTCAACCTCTCGGGGCTGCTGGAAGAGAAGCTGCGCGAGGCGATGCGCGAGCACCGACAGCGGCTGTGGCAGGCGGAGAACGCCGAGGCCATCGCGTCGTACAACCGCTTCGTCGCCAAGCACGGCGTGTTTGGTGAGGACGAGCGCGAATGGTGAAGAGCGACCGGTTTCTCTATTTCCGCAACCCGCGCAACGCGCGCGTCTTCCCTTTCCTCGTGGTGGTGCAGCACCCGTTGCTCGAGTCGCTCGACACGCGCGTGGTGGTGCCGCTGGTGAAGAAGGAGCACCTCGGCACGCGCGCGCTGACGCGGCTCAACCCCGGGTGGACGGTGGACAAGCAGCAGGTGGTGTTCCTCGCCCAGCAGCTCGGCGCGGTGCCGGCCGCTTCATTGGGCAAGCCGTTGGGCTCACTCGAGAGTAAGTCGGCCGACATTCTGGGCGCGCTCGACGTGCTCTTCTCTGGTGTCTGACTCTCTTGGAGGCGCAGTGGCTGCAAAGAAGGCGAAGAAGACGGAGCCGAAGTTCGACGTGGATCAGGCCAACGCGCTGCTGAACGAGCTCGGTGGGTTGCTGGTCGAAGACCGCGTGTACGGCGCGAAGTGGGCGGCGCTCTCGTTGGTGGTCGAGTTCGATGACGAGAGCATCAGCCTCACCGGCTACGTGTACGACGCGAAGGGCAAGGCGCGCCTCGCAGTGCCGGAGAACGGGGAGGTCTTCGAGGTGCTCGAGGCGCTGCGCACCACGATGGCGGTCGGCGGCATGGGCGCGTGGGTGAGCGCGCTGGTGCGCATCACGCAGCCCGGCCCGGAGATCGAGATGGACTTCGACTACGACGGCGGCGAGTGGGACGTCGACGCTGACGCGCTGCGGCCCGAGTCGGTGGCGGCTCCGAAGAAGGCGAAGAAGTCGGCGCCGAAGAAGAAGCCCGCCGCGAAGAAGAAGGCCGCCAAGCGCGCGAAGTGAATTGTCGAAGCCTGCGCGCTGCGCCATACGGCGCGCATGGCGACGAAGAAGACGAAGAAGAACGAGTTCGCGAAGGCCGATGAGCTGGTGCTGGCCATCGGCAACGCGATCCTCGAAGACGACAACATCAAGAGCCGCGACTGGGTCGGCCTCGGCCTGGTCATCGAGATCGCCGACGGCGATCGAAACATGTTCGGCTACCTGTTCGACGAGAACGGCGAGGCGCACGCCGAGGTGCCCGAAGAGTCGAACGTCATCGAGCTCGCCGAGGCGCTCCGCGAAGAGATGTCGAAGGACGACGAGCCCTGGCGCGCGCTGCTGTTCCAGGTGTTCGGCGATGAGCTGCGCCTGTCGTTCGACCACGAGGGCAACGAGTGGGCGATGACCGCGGACAACGTCGAGGAGATCATCGAGAAGCTGCGCCCGGAGTTCGACCCCGAGGCCGATGACGACGACTCTGAAGACATGACGCCCAACCCGCCGGCGAAGAAGAAGCAGCCCGCGAAGAAGGCGCCCGCGAAGGCGAAGAAGAAGGCGGCTCCGAAGAAGAAGGTCGCCGCCAAGAAGGCGAAGCCTGTCGCGAAGAAGAAGCCGGCGGCGAAGAAGAAGAAGTGATCAGCGGGCGGTGAGGGCGAGCGCTCTCACCACCTTGGTCTTCCGAATTCAGGAACCTCATTCCTGAAATCGGGAGCGAGTCTCTGGTGTGGCGCTGTCTAGCCTCGGCGCCATGGTGCGTCGTGAAGGCAACGTAGAGGTGATCGCGGAAGCGACCGCCGAA
>CAYWON010000070.1:12391-32396 GCA_964459885.1 uncultured Archangium sp. | reverse complement strand
CAGCTCACCGCGCCGAGCTCCGTCATCACCACGTCGAGCGGCGCGTTGAAGTCGCCCATCAACACCGACGGCGCCACCAGGCGCGCGCTCAACAACTCGAGCTGCGCCACACGCTTGGCGCCAAACGTGACGTGCGTGTTCAACACCGTCACCCCTGAAGACAGTCGCACCACCAACACACCCTTCCCGCCGTCTTCATCGAACGCCTCCGCCGACACCGACTCGTGCTCGAGCTTCGTCAACGTCACGAGGAACTCGGCGGGCCGACGCAGCGGCGACGGCACCGCAGCGCGCAGCCTCGGCTCACGCGAGTGTCGATGCTGCGCGACGTGCACCGCACCACCGACGGCGCTGCGCACCGCATCGAGCTGATCGCCGCTCACTTCCTGCAGACACACCACGTCGACGTCGCCGCGCAACCACCCGGCCACCTGCAACGCGATGGCGTCACAACGCCGTGACTCGTCGGGGAACGCCGCCACCGACGCCTCGTCCCAGTTCAACGCGTGAATGCGGTGGAGCACGTTCCACGTCACGACGCGCATGCAGCCATCATTACCCGTTGCCTCGCGCGGCGCGTGGGCGCATGACTTGAGCATGTTCGACCTTCTCCTCCGCGGTGGGACCTGCGTGACGCCCTCGGGCCGCGCACCAGCAGACGTCGGCATCATCGATGGCCGCGTCGCGCGCATCGGCGCCATCAACGCTAACGAAGCGAAGGAGGTCTTCGACGCCACCGGCCTCCACGTGCTGCCCGGCGTGGTCGACCCGCAGTGCCACTTCCGTGAGCCCGGCCTCACGCACAAAGAAGACCTCGGCAGCGGCAGCGCGCAGGCGGCGCTCGGCGGTGTCACCGCGTTCTTCGAGATGCCCAACACGCAGCCCAACACCGACTCGCCCGAGCAGCTCGCGTGGAAGGTCGCCCGCGCGAAAGAGACCTCGTGGGTCGACTTCGGCTTCTTCATCGGCGCGACCAACGAGAACGCGGAAGCGCTCGCCGCGTGGGAAGTGCTTGAGGGCTGCGCCGGCGTGAAGATGTTCTGCGGCTCGTCGACCGGCACGCTCCTCGTCGACAAGCCCGAGAACCAGCGCCGCGTGCTCAAGTCGGGGCGCAAGCGCGTGTGCTGCCACAGCGAAGACGAAGCGCGCCTCAAGGAACGCAAAGACCTCTTCGCCGGCAAGCCCGTGCACTTCCACCCCGAGTGGCGCGACGAAGCGTGCGCCGTCATCTCGACGCGCAACCTGCTCCAGCTCGCGCACGAGACCGGCCGACGGCTGCACGTGCTGCACGTCACCACCGCCGGTGAAGTGCCGCTGCTGTCGGCCAACAAGCACCTCGCCAGCTTCGAGGTCTGCCCGCAGCACCTCACGCTGTCGGCGCCCGAGTGTTACGACCGCCTCGGCACGCTGGCGCAGATGAACCCGCCCATTCGCGACGCGCGCCACCAGGCCGCGCTCTGGGAAGCCATCCGCAACGGCGCCGTCGACGTGCTCGGCAGCGACCACGCGCCGCACACGCTCGAAGAGAAAGCGAAGGCCTGGCCGGCATCGCCTTCCGGCATGCCGGGCGTGCAGACGCTGGTGCCGCTCATGCTGAACCACGTCGCTGAAGGCCGCCTGACGCTGGAGCGCTTCGTCGACCTCACCTCGGCCGGGCCCGCGCGCGTCTTCGGCATGCGCGCCAAGGGCCGCCTCGCGCCCGGCTACGACGCCGACCTCACGCTCGTCGACCTCGCCGCGAAGAAGACCATCACCAACGACTGGTCGAAGTCGAAGTGCGGCTGGACGCCCTTCGACGGCATGCAGGTGACCGGCTGGCCCATCGCCACGCTGGTGCGCGGCCGCGTCGTCATGCGCGACGGCGCGCTGCAGGGCACGCCCTCGGGCCGCCCGGTGCGCTTCGACTGACTACTGCACCAGCGGGCGCGCCTTCTCGCGGTCGAACACGAACGCTCTGAGCACGCGCTGCTTGTGCGCGTCGCTCAGCACCGGCCGGTCGGGGAACTTGAGCAACTCCATGCGACCTGAATCGAAGGCCATCTTCTCCACGCAGTGCGTGAAGAACTCCGCGCGGTCCGCCTCGGGCACCAGCGGCAACAACGTCGCCGCGACGAGCGAACGGTTCGAGTCGAACGGCGGCTCGCGGTAGAGCGTGACGGCCTCGTCGAGCGTCACCGTCGACGACTGCTCCCTCACCACGTCCATCTTGCGGCGCACGTCGCGCGTCAGGCGCACCCACTCGCCGACCACTGCGCGCCGGTCTTCCTCGCCGAGCCCCGCAATGAGCAGCCGCGCCGCGTCGCTGCGCCGCTCGTCACCGGAGAACACGCGCAGGGCGTCGAGCCGCTCCGTCACCGCCAGCGTCTTCGGCAGCCGCGCGCGCAGCACCGACAACCGCGCGTCGTCGAAGGCCATCGCGCCCACGCTCAACACGAAGAGCCGCGGCTTCAGCTCAGCCGGCGCCCGCTTCGCCACGGCGTCGATGAACTTGAGGCGGCTGTCGCCCGACGAGAAGACATTCACCAACTCGACCGCACTGGGCCCCGCGATGACGCGGTCGACCCATTTCGGCAGCGACGCGAGCAACGCCTGCTGGTTCCGCTCGGCGTCGGACCGCAGCAGCGCGTCGACCACCTTCACGCCTTCTTCGTCGGGCAGCCGCTCGATGAAGCGCGGCAACGACGCGCGCACCGCGGCGCCCGACATCAGCTGCGTCACCGTCACGGCCTCGCCGGGCTGCAAGGCGGTCGTCTCGAGCAGCTTCGCGCCGTCGGCGTCGACGTCTTGTGTGGTGTCGATGAGCGCGCGCACGTTGGGCTGCGCTTCGCCGGGCTTCGTGCGCCCGCGCAGCACATGGAGCCCCTTGAGCCAGTCAGCGAGGAAGGCGTCGCGGTCCGCCGTCGGCACGCCGGGCAAGAGCAACCGGCCGCCGGCGCTGCGACCGTCGTCTGAGGTGAAGGTCTTCAAGACCGCGGTGCACTGCGCGAGCGACGTCGGTGGCGACCAGGCGCGCAGCAACTGCAGCCGCGTGTCATCCGCGCGCACGGTGCGCATGGCGAGGAGCAGGAGGTGCTCGCGCTCTTCCGGCGCCGCGCGCTTCCACGCGCCATCGAGCAACTTCACGCGGTCTTCGTCGTTGGTGACCGAGAACAGCAGCGCCTCGCCGTGCTCCCCGCGCAAGACGCGGTCGACCCAGGCCGGCAGCCGCAGCAACAGCGTCGCCCGTCGCGCCTCGGCCGTGTCACGCACCAGCCAGTTGATGAGCGCGAGCCCTTCCTCGTCCGGCATCCGCTCGATGAAGCGCGGCATCGCCTTCTCGGCCGAGGGCTTCGACATCAACATAGCCAACGCGATGCCTTCGCCTGCGGCGAGCGGCTCGGCCTCGAGCGCGCGCGGGGCTTCGTCATCGAGCGACTTTGCGGTGGCCGCGACGGCGCGCAGCGTCGGCATCTCGCCCTGCAAGAGCCCGTCGACCCCACGCAGCAACCGCGGGTCGAAGTGCGCCAGCGCCGAGGCTTGCAACGCGCGCTCCTGTTCATCGATGGGCGCCAGCAACATCGAGCCCTCCGTCAGCCGCGCCACGAGCCGCACCGCGAGGCGATCGTCAGCACCCGACTGTCGCGCGAGGCGCACCAGCGGCCAGCGGTCGGGCTCTGGCGCACGCCGCGTCAGCGCTTCGAGGACGTCGAGGTTCGGCTTCCCGGCCAACACCAGCAACGCGCCCAGCGTCTCGGCGTCGACGTCAGCGGCGAGCCCCACCTTCTCGAGCGCCGCTGGTGTGCGCGAGCTCTTGCGCCACGCCGTCAGCAACGGCGAGAGCGGCTGCGAGGGCGACTGGTCCAACGACGCCACCACCGACTTATTGGCCGTGCCGGGGAAGAGGACACCGCCCGTGAGAATGAAGGCGCCGATGGCCGCCAGCGTGCGCTCGGTGCGGCCGACGTCGCCGCGCACCACCACGAGCAACGGCAAGTCTGGCTGATGCAACGGCCCACCGGGTCGGCCTGCGCAGGTGCCGCCGACGCCGCCGAGCAACGACGACGTGCACGGCACGCGCTCCATCGACAACACGCGCGGCGGCGCATGACGGTCGACCACGGCGCGGGCGGTGCCGTTCGCGTCGCCGTCCCGCGTGAAGAGCACGAGCTCTGACGACGGCCAGGTCGTATACGCGGTGCGCTTGCTGCCGCTGCCGTTGCGGACGGTGACGGTCAGCGGCGTGCGCTCGTCAGCGCTGGCCGCGCCGGTCTCGACAGTCCACCACTCGCGCGCGCGCCGCGAGGGTGCGTCTTGCGTGTCGAGGAAGATGAGGAAGCGCGCCGACATGCCGCCGCCGCTGACGACGGAGTACTTCCACGTGCTCTTCGCCGGCAGCTGCGCGTGCGCGAGGCCGGCGAACAGAAGGGACAAGGCGAGGAAGCACCGCATGGGCGAGGGCCCACGGTACCGCAGCCTGCGCGACGTCTCGCGCGAGACGACACTGCTCACTACGTTCCGCGGCATGTCAGCTCCGTCCGTTGACCAGCTGTTTCAAGCGGCTACGCAGCGCCGACTCGCCGATGGCGAAGTCCTCTTCCGCGAGAACGACGACGCAGGGTTCCTATTCCGCGTCGAGGCAGGGACGCTCGCAGCGCAGAAGCAGAGCGACGACGGCAAGGTCGTGCTGCTGCGCGAGCTGCACGTCGGTGACGTGGGCGGCCTCACCAGCGCGCTGGAGCCACGGCCGCGGTCTGCG
This sequence comes from uncultured Archangium sp., assembly GCA_964459885.1. Lineage (GTDB taxonomy): Bacteria > Myxococcota > Myxococcia > Myxococcales > Myxococcaceae > Archangium_A. Next base: position 27,661 of record CAYWON010000070.1, on the reverse strand, counting down.
ACGCTCCGCGCACAGGGCCCAGCCGTCGTCAGCTGTGTTTCCCACGCCGCGTTCCGCGCAGCGCTGGCCGGCGACGCGGCGCTCGCGCGCGACCTCCTCGTGCACCTCGGCGGAAAGGTGCGCGACAAGTCTCGGCAGCTCGCGACGCTCCTCGCGCGGGCGGGCCGCGACACGCGCGAGCTGGTCGTCTTCTTCGACGCCAAGCCCTACGAACGGACTGTGTTCGATGCGCGGCTCACCGACACGCTGCGCTTCAAGTACCTCGACGTGCAGCTGGGCCCCGACACCGTGGGCCTCGCGCACGGCTACCCGGTGGTGTGCGCGTTCGTGAACGACAGGCTCGACGCGCAGGTCATCGGCGAACTCGCGCGCTTCGGCACGAAGCTGCTCGCGCTGCGCTGCGCGGGCTTCAACAACGTCGACCTCGTCGCGGCGAAGGCCCACGGCATCGACGTGGTGCGCGTGCCGGCCTACTCACCCCACGCGGTCGCCGAGCACGCCATGGCGCTGGTGCTGACGCTCAACCGCAAGACGCACCGGGCCGCGGCGCGCGTGCGCGACGGCAACTTCAGCCTCGCGGGCCTCGTGGGCTTCGACCTGCATGGGCGCACCGCTGGCGTGGTCGGGCTGGGGAAGATTGGTCAGTGCTTCGCCGACATCGCGCGCGGCTTCGGTATGCGCGTGCTGGCGTTCGACCCCGCGCTCACCACCGAAAACGCGAAGGCCGCGAAGCTCGAATCGGTCGACCTCGAGACGCTGCTTCGCGACGCCGACGTGGTCTCGCTGCACGCGCCGCTCAACCCGGCGACGCACCACCTGCTCGACGCCAAGCGCCTCGGCGCAATGAAGCGCGGGGCGATGCTCATCAACACCAGCCGCGGCGGCCTCGTCGACACGCGCGCGTTGCTCGACGTGCTCAAGTCGGGCCACCTCGGCGCGGCGGGCCTCGACGTGTACGAAGAAGAGAGCGCGTACTTCTTTCGCGACGGGTCAGACCACGCCATCGACGACGACGTGCTGGCGCGGCTGCTGACGTTCCCCAACGTGCTGGTGACGAGCCATCAGGGGTTCCTCACCACCGACGCGCTCGACAACATCGCGCAGACGACGCTCGAGAACATCGCGGCGTTCCTCGCCGGCGCGCGCGGTGACGCGCTGCCGAACCGGGTGACGCCACCAAAGTGAGTCAGAGCGACGGCGACTTGAGGACCACCATCTTCTCGTGGCTCATGTCGCGCATCGTGAACGGAATGCCGCCGACGCCGTAGCCCGACTGTCGGTGCCCGGCGAAGGGCATCCAATCGGTGCGGAAGGCGGTGTGATCGTTCACCATCACCGCCGCGCCATCGATGCGCTTCGCCACGTACAGCGCCGCGTCGACGTCGCTGCTGAACACGCTCGCCTGGAACGACCACGGCAGCGCGTTGGCTGACGCGATGGCCTCGTCCACCTCGCGGTAGCCGTACACACACGTCACCGGTCCAAACACCTCCAGCGTCGACACCTTCGCGTCGCGCGCCGGGTTCACCAGCACCGCCGGCTTCAGCGTCGTGGCCGACACCCGCCCGCCGCCGAGCAGCGTCGCGCCGCCCGCCACCGCTTCGTCAATCCACGTCGTCACGCGCTCCGTCTCGCGCGGCAGAATCAACGGGCCCAGCTCGGTGTCGCGGCCCAGCGCATCACCCACGCGCAGCTTCGCCACGCGCGCGTGCAGCCGCTCCACGAACTCCGCCTGCAGGCTCTCGTGCACGTAGATGCGCTGCACCGACACGCACACCTGACCCGAGTGGTAGTAGCCGCCCTTCACCACCGGCTCGATGAGCGCGTCCAGCTTCGCGCTGCGGTCGATGATGACGGGCGCCGCGCCGCCGTGCTCCAGCGCACACCGCGCGCCTGGCGCGAGCTTGCTGCGCAGGTACCAGCCCACCTTCGCCGAGCCGATGAAGCTCAAGAATGCCACGCGGCTGTCCGTCGCGAACTTCTCGGCGAGCGTCACGTCGTCGGTGATGAACGTCTGGCACCACGCCTCGTCGAGGCCGGCTTCACGCAGCAGCTTCACCAGCGCGAGGCACGACAGCGGCGTGACCTGCGCGGGCTTCACGATGATGGGCGCGCCCACCGCGATGGCCGGCGCCACCTGATGCACGATGAGGTTGAGCGGGTGGTTGAACGCCGAGATGGCCGCCACCACGCCAATCGGCTCCTTCGTGGTGAACGCCCAGCGCCCTTCACTCGCGGCGGTCAGCCCCATCGGCACTTCACGGCCCGCGAAGTTGCGCAGCTCGTCGGCGGCGTTGCGGAGCCCGTCGACGGCGCGCACCACCTCGACCACCGCGTCGGGCCACGGCTTGCCGCCCTCGCGCGCGATGAGCGTCGCGAACTCGTCCTTGCGGCCCGACAAGAGCTCCGCCGTCTTGAGCAACACCGCGCTGCGCTGGTGCGGCTTGAGCCACCCGGCGCGGTCGCGGAACGCCTTCTGCGCGAGCACCAGCTTCCGCTCGAGGTCGGCCGCGCTGTCTTGCGGCAGCGCTTCAATGAGCGCGCGGTCCCACGCCTGCTCCACGCGCAGCGTCTTCGTCACCATGGGTCAGCTCTCCTCGAGCACCGGGAGCCGCTGCTGCAGCTCCTTCACCAGCACGCGCTCGTTCTCTGAGTAGTCGATGGGCACCACGACCAGCTGCACGCCACCTTCCGTGAAGACGCGCTCCAGCGTGGGCACGAAGTCCTTCACGTCGGCGACCCGCGTGCCCTTCGCGCCGTACGCCTCGGCGTACTTCACGAAGTCGGGGTTGCCGAACGTCATGCCGAAATCGGGCAGCTCGTCGACGGCCTGTTTCCAGCGAATCATCCCGTAGGCGCGGTCTTCGAGGATGAGCACGACGAGGTTGAGCCCGAGCCGCACCGCGGTCTCGAGCTCCTGGCTGTTCATCATGAAGCCGCCGTCGCCGCACACCGCCATGACGCGCCGGTTCGGGTACAGCATCGAGACCGCCATCGCCGACGGCAGCCCCGCGCCCATCGTTGCGAGCGCGTTGTCGAGCAGCAGCGTGTTGGCCTGGCGCGTGCGGTAGTTCCGCGCGAACCAGATCTTGTACATGCCGTTGTCGAGCGCCAACACCCCGTCTTCAGGCATCACCGCGCGCACGTCATGGACGATGCGCTGTGGAATGAAACGCTCTTCCGTCGCGCGCGCGCCCAGCCGCTTCAAGATGCCCGGCTGCAACCCACGCAGCGCTTCGGCGTTCGGCAGCTGGCCTTCGACGCGGTCTGCGAGCTGCGTCAGCGACGTGCCGATGTCACCGACGACTTCGGCGTGCGGGAAATAGACCTGCTCGATGTGCGCGGGCAGGTAGCCGACGTGCACCACCTTCGGGCCGCCGCTGCCCATGATGAAGGGCGGCTTCTCGGCGGTGTCGTGGCCGATGGTGACGATGAGGTCAGCGCGCTCGATGGCCTCGTGCACGTAGTCGCGCTCCGAGAGCGCCGCCGTGCCGAGGTAGAACTCGCTCGCGCCCGCGACGGTGCCCTTCCCCATCTGCGTGGTGAAGAACGGGACGCGCGTGCGCTTGATGAACTTCGCCAACGCGTCGGTCGACCGCGGTCGCGACGCCGCCGCGCCGAACATCACCAGCGGCCGCTTCGCCTCACGCAGCAACGCCGCCGCGCGGTCCAACGCGGCGCCGCTCGCGCCTGAGAGCTCAACGACGTGCGGCGGCACCAGCGCCACGTCGTCGGTCGGCGTGGCCGCGATGTCTTCCGGCAGCTCGAGGTGCACCGGGCCCGGCCGCTCGTCGGTCGCCACGCGGAACGCCTCGCGCACCAGCGTGGGAATCAACCGCGGCGAGACCACCTGCTGCGAGAGCTTGGTGAGCGGCTTCATCGCCGCGACGGTGTCGACGATCTGAAACCGCGCCTGCCGGCTCGAGAGGATGCCCTTCTGCCCGGTAATCATCACCATCGGCATCGCGCCCAGCAGCGCGTACGCGGCGCCGGTCGACAGGTTCAACGCGCCAGGCCCCAGCGTCGACAGACACACGCCGGGCTTGCCGGTGAGCCGCCCGTACGTGGCGGCCATGAACGCCGCCGACTGCTCGTGGCGCGTCAGCACGAGGCGAATCTTCGAGCGCCGCAGGGCCTCGAGCAGGTCCAGGTTCTCTTCGCCCGGGAGCCCGAAGATGGTGTCGACGCCTTCGTTCTCCAGCGCGGCGATGAAGAGCTCTGCACCCGTCATGACGTCTCCTTGAGAAAGTGGACGCGCATGTAACGGCGCGCGCGCGCGGCGCTACTCCTCGGTCGGCGCGGGCTCTTCTTCGTCGGGCTCGGGCAGCGGCGCTTCCTGCGAGTCGCCCAGCACGTTGATGGTGGCGCCGCCTTCGACGTCGACGTCGATGACGTCGAACTCCCACTTGCCGGGACCGGTGGACCGCGCCGAGACGTGCAGCGTGCCCTTGCCCTTCGGCCCGGTGAGGCCCACGGTGACGTCGGCGGTGCCGCGGCCGTTGGTGCTGTTGACCGAGCCCATGGGAAAGCCGCTCGCTTCAATGGGCGTGCCCAGCGCGGCGCGGACCTCTTCGTTCGCCGACGCGCGCGACAGGCCCTCGGTGAAGGCCACGCTGCTCTTCATGGTGGCGGCGACGGTGAACGCGGTGAAGCCAGCGAAGGAGCCGCAGCACAGCAACGGTACGAGACAGCCGACGGGCAACAGCCACTTCCAGTTGCGAGAGAACCACGAAGGCTGCTGCATCGGCGCTTCAGGGTTGGGCGTCATGGTGCGCGGACTGTAGCAACCTCACACCGGATCGAAGCGCTCGAACGGGTTCTCCATCATGTCGCGCACCGTCTTGGCGAGGATGCCCGCGTGGAAGCCGTCGATGAAGCGGTGGTCGAACGACGCGTTGAGGTGCATCACCTTGCCGGGCACGACCTTGTCACCTTCGACGACCGGCACGTCTTGCACCGCGCCCGGCGCCACGAAGATGGGCGTGTTGGTGTACGGCACGAGCGGCACGTACGCGATGTCGAGGCCGAGGCTGCCGACGTTGGTGATGGTGACGCCGCCGAACGCGTCCTTCGGCATGCCGAGGAACGAGAGGTCGAGGTTCAGCGTGTACATGAGGAAGCCGAGCAGCTTGAGGAAGCCGTTCATGAACATGAACGGGATCTTCCCGATGGTGCCCTTGCTCTCTTCGAGCGCCTTGTCCTTGCGCTGGCGCACCTTGTCGACGGCGTCCTGCATCTCGGCCGCCATCTCCTTGAGCGACTTCTGATCAGCGTCGGCGATGCGCGCGGCGGTCAGGTCGACCTTGCCGTCGCCTTGATCCGTCTGCACCACCAGCACTGACAAGGTGATCTGCTTGCGCAGGTAGATCTTGTTGAAGCGCAGAATCGCGTTGGCGTCGGGGCACTTCTTCAAGCCCTCGGCGATGGCCTTCGCCACGAGGTGCGTCACCGTCAGCCGCACGCCGTGCACCTCGCGGAAGCGCTCGATGTAGTGGAGCGCCTTCTCCATGCGAATCCGCATCGTCCCGTAGACGGTCGGGTCGTAGGCCGTCTGCCACGTACCGATGGCCAGCTTGCGGAAGCTCGAGACGTCCTTCTTGGGAATGAGGTCGAGGTGGGCCATCGGGCGAGCGTGGCACCGCCCGTGGCCGTTGGCGACGCTTTCAGCCCGGCGGCCAGGTCAGCGCGCGGCCACCGAGCAGATGCAGGTGCACGTGGAACACCGTCTGGCCCGCGTCGCGGTTGGTGTTCATCACCACGCGGTAGCCGGTGTCGGCGAGGCCCTGGTCGCGCGCGTACTTCGCGGCCGAGACCATCAGGTGGCCGAGCAGCTCGCGGTCTTCGCTGGTGGCGTCGTTCAACGTCGCCACGTGCTTGCGGGGAATGAACAGCACGTGGTGCGGCGCCTGCGGGTTGATGTCGCGGAAGCCGATGCACAGCTCGTCGTCGTGGACCTTCGTCGCGGGAATGGTGCCCTCGACGATGCGGCAGAAAAGACAGTCAGACATGCGCGCATTGTTACCGACTTCGGACCGGCGACGCCCCCGTCTTCTTGCGCGTCGCTGACGACGTTAAGAACGGTGGTGCGTCGGGGGGTTGGGACAAACGAATATGGGCGTCGAGAAGCAGCGGTACGAACCACCGCGCGTAGTGACGAGAGTCGTGTCTCCGGGTCAGGCGTTGCTGGCGTGCAGCCTCATGGGCGAACCGTGCCCGGGCAACGAGACGTGCTGCGTGCTCGACCCCGGTGACTGCGACGCAGACCCGCCCGAGTGCCTGCCGTGACGTTCACCCGATGGTGACCTGCGCGCCGACGCGCACCACGCCTGTGCCGCGATGCACGAGGTTCATGCCGAAGATGGCGCCGCGCCCTTCGATGGCGTGCACCTCGCCCAGCGTCTTGAGCGGCGCGTCACCGTCAGGCTTCTCGCCGCTCGTCTGGTCGACGTTGATGATGGCGCAGCGCGCGCACGGCTTCACGCCGTCGAAGCGCACGCCGTCGATGTCCAGCTGACGCCAGGTGTCTTCAGCCCACGCGTCGTCGCTGCGCACCACGAGGTTGGGGCGAAACCGCGCCATGGGGATCGCTGCGGGTAGCCGCACATTCAACGCGTCGAGCGACGCCTCGTTGGTGACGAGCAACGGGTAGCCGTCAGCGAAGCCGGTGTGCGCGTCGGTCGCGTAGCGCGCGTCGACGTCGCGCCGCACGTCGTCAGCGAAGTGCACCAGCCGCACCTCGCGGCCCAGCTGCTGCGACAGCCAGCTCGCCGCGCAGTCACCGGCGTCGAGCGCGTCGAACGAGTCCTTCCACACGGTGACGCGCACGCGCTGCGAAGAGCCCGCAGGCGTCGCGACTTCACACACCGACGCGCCGCGCTCGAGCCTCAGCCCGCCGTCACGGAGCGACGGCGTCACCGTCGCCATCGCCGGCACGCTGCGCTGACTGACGAAGACGCCGCGCGGGTCGACCACCATCCACCGGCGGTCGCCGACGGGGCCGCGCGCGTCCAACGTGAGCGACGGCACCTCGACGCCGCGCAGCGACTTCACCGGGTAGATGAAGGCGCGTAGCAGCTTCATCACTGACGCTCGAGCCACTCACCGAAGCGCTTCATCACGCGCTCGTGCAGCCTCGCCTGCGTGAAGCGGTACATGGCGAAGGGCAGCGACGGCTCGTAGCCGATGAGCGCCGCCACGCCGCTGCCGTCGAGCAACCGACGAAACTCGAAGCGCCCGGCGCGCTTGGCGGTGAACGCGCCTTCGGAGATCTCGTACCAGGCGGTGTCGGCGTCGCTGCGGCCGGGCTCCAGGCGCAACACGAGCCCGCGCACACCCGAGATGGTCAGCGTGTAGACACCGTTCAGCTCGGCCACCTTCGTCATCGGCGCGTTGTTGGGCAGCCACGCGAAGTGCTCTTTCGCCAGCCGCGGCGCGTCCCACCCGGTGGGCAACTGGTACCGCTGCACCGAGCACGTCGGCCAGCGCGGCTCGTCACGCAGCGGTGGGTTGCCGCTCCACGGTGACAACGCGGGAGCAGCGCCGCCGTCGACCAGGGCGGCCAGCGCGTCGACCGGGTCGGGCCCGCCGCCGCGCAGCACCAGCAAGGGCACGCCGCTCTGCTCGAGCAGCGGCACGCGCACGTCGTCGTCACCGCACGCGAAGTGAATCAGCTTCGAAGCACCCACCAGCTTCGCGGCGCGCGCGACTGAATCGGCGAGGAGCCTGTCGAGGTCGACGGCGGCCCAGGTCTTGAGCGGCGCCTGCGGCCCGCGCGCGGCGGCCAGCATCACCACCACCTCGGCGCCGGCCAGCGCGACCTCGGCCTCGTGACGGGCGGTGAGGTCGAAGCCGCTCGTCAGCCGCACCTCGTGGCGGTCAGCGAGCTGCTTCGACAACTTCTGGGCGAGCGGCCCGGTACCAGCGATGACGACGCGCGACATGGGCGCGCCGTGTACCTCAGGTCAGGCCCGTGGGCACCGCGCCTCGCGAACAGAGCGGGTCGCCCCACGAGTTCACGTTGGTGAAGCCCAGGTACTTGAACGCGTGCACCTGGAGGTCCGAGAAGCTGTTCGACCCGTTGGCCGCGTTGGTCAGCTTCACGTAGCGGCCGGTGCGGAAGTATTCCTTCGCGCCGCCGCCGCCGAACATCACCAGGTTGTCGGAGTTGGAGTGCGTGTCGCCCTGCGCGAGCTCGCTCCAGTGCATCACCATGGTGTTGTCGTAGACGGTGCCGCCGAACTCCTGCACGCCCTTGAGCGCGCCGTAGAGCTCGCTGACGGTCTTCTGGTGCAGCAGGTTGATGATGGCGCGGATCTTCACGAAGGCCGCGTCGCTCGAGTCGTGCGAGATGGTGTGGTGGCCGTCGCTGAAGCCGAGCTCGGCGTACACGCGGTCAGACGTGTTGCCCGACCAGTTGAAGTTGACGACGCGGGTCAGGTCACACGCGAAGGCCATGGTGGTGATGCGGAAGAAGAGGCGGCCGATCTCGTCCCAGTTGGCGGCGGTGTACGGGTCGACGGTCGCGCCGGTGTCGACGGTGGTGCACGCGGGCACGTTGGCCGTCATCGACGACAGGCTGGTCTCGATGTCGCGCACGCTCTGCTCGTGCAGCTGCAGCCGCTGCACGTCGCTCGCTGAGAGCTTCGGCTTGAGCGACGAGAGCTCGCCCTTCACGAGGTCGAGCGCCGACTGGCGCATGGTGAGGCGACGCAGCGCGGCTTCACGGGCCTCGGGCGTCACGTCAGTGAAGATGCGCGTGTACGCGGTGAACGGGTTGGTCTCGGGAGGAATGGGCGCCTGCGTGCCCTCGGGGCCGTTGTGCGCGTGCTGGTTCCAGATGTTGTTGTTGCGGTCGCCGACCCGGTACACGAGGTTGCCGTGGCGCACGTTGTCGCGCGCCTTCACGAGGTCGCCGAGGCGCTTGTCGAGGCTCGGCCCCAACACGTAGCCGATGGTCGCGCCGTTGCCGCCGCCGATGGGGAAGCTGCCCGTGCCCGATTTCCACGGCGCGAGCGCGCTGCCGCCCTGCTGGTGACCGTCGGCGCGTTCTCCCGACGGGAGGTTGCCGTGGTACTTGTTCACGCCTTCCACGAAGAGCATGTCGGCGCGCTGCGCTTCGTAGGCCCGCAGGAACTCACCGAGCACGAAGTTGGTCTCGCCGCGCGTGGTGAAGCGGTTGGCGATCTGATCTCCGTTGGCGGTGAAGACCGAGATGAAGCGCTTGGGCGCCTGCATGGTCTGGCCGCGAGCGACGCGCGGCATCAACGACTCGAGCATCGGCAGCGCCAGCACAGCACCACCCGCGCGCAGGAAATTTCGCCGATTCATTGCGTCACCGCCGGCTTGTTGAGGAAGTCATCGGTCAGCGTCATCGCGACAAACAGCTCCTTCACGTTCCACCCACTGTTCGAGAAAGCTTCGAGCGCGCGCTGGCGGCTGCAGAGGTCGGCCTCTTCTTCGATGCGGCCGTTGCCGAAGCGGAAGAGCTGACGCACCACGCACTCGCGCACCTCGGGCGCCGAGGCCAGCGTGTGCATGAGGTCGAGGCCGTCAGACACCGCGCCATTGACGTTCTCGGTGTTGACGATGGAGCCGGCGGTCTTGAGCGCGCGGCCCGCTTCGTCGACGACGCGCTCGCGGCCCACGGCGTCGACGCCCTCGAAGGGCTCACCGAGCGGGTCGAGCAGCGAGTGGCAGCCGGCGCACGACGCGTTGGTGCGGTGCGCGGCGAGGCGATCGCCCTGCGAGAAGTTCGCGTCGATGGGCCCGAGGCTCAACGGCACGTCATCAGGCGGCGACGGCACGGTCTGGCACAGCAGCAACGTGCGCACGCGCAGGCCGCGGTTCACGATGGACGTCCGCGTCTGCTTGTCGTGGCTGATGATGGAACCAGACAGCATGAAGAGGCCGCCGCGCTTGCCGCTCGTCCACTGCACCTTCTGGAAGTCGGTGCCGCTGACGCCCGAGAGCCCGTAGTGCGTGGCGAGGCGCTGGTTGACGTAGCTGGTCGGCGACGTGAGCAGCGTCTCGAGCGTGGCGCCCTCTTCCAGCACCGTGTGCTTCACGAACTGGCGCGTCTCTTCGCGGAGGTCGGCGGCGAGCGACGACGAGAGGCCGGGGAAGGCCACCGGGTCGCGCGCCATCGAGGGCAGCTCGTCGATGTCGAGCCACTGCTCGAAGAACTCGAAGATGCGCTCGGCCTTGTCGTCTTGCAGCATGCGGCGCGCTTCGCGCTCGACATCGGCCTTGGTGAGCAGCCGACCTTCGGCGGCGGCGGTCAGCAACGTCTCGTCGGGCATCGAGCGCCAGAGGAAGAACGAGAGGCGCGACGCGAGCTCGTACGGCGAGACCGCGCGCTGGGTGAGCACGCCGTCGACTTCAGGCCGGTAGAGGAAGTTGGGCGACTGGAACGCGGCGAGCAGCACCCACTCGACGCCGGTCGCGAAGTCGGCGCCGGTGCGGCCCTGGCGGTACAGCGCGAGGTACGTGTCGATCTCCGCGGGCGCGAGCGGGCGGCGGTAGAGCTTGCCGACGAAGTTGGTGATGACGGTGCGGGCGCAGGCTTCATCGCCGGTGGCGTGGCACGGCGCGATGGTGGGCAGCACGGCGCTGGAGCGGGCGCGCGTCGACAGCGTCTCGGCGGCCTTCATGTATTCCTGCGCCATCACCAGCTTCACGTCGAGGAAGCGCGCGCTGTTGGTGAAGCCGAGCGAGGTCGGGTCGGTGATGAAGTCCTTGGTGACGTCGCGCGCGAGCGTGGGGTCGCCGAAGAGGTCGCCGATGACGTTGCGGTACTCGTCGTGCGAGAGGCGACGCAGCGGCGCGGTGCCGGGGGTCGCGCTGTCGGTGCACGCGGTGACGATGGGCTTCACCGGTTCAAGCTGCGGCTCCACCGGCGTGACGGGCTTGAGCGGCGCTTCGGCTTCACCGGGCACGATGATGGCTTCACAACCGGTGATGGCGAGCAAGACGAGGGGCAGAGCTCGGCGCATAGAGGAGTGGAGGATCCGCCTCCGCATTTCCCCTCGCAAGATGGGAACTGGCGTGCACAGGACCTGAGACATTGAAGTCCTTTGATCTTCTTCAGGTTTCTCATTTCGAGTGGGGGCCACACCCCACGGTGTTAGAGGCGCGCGCGTGACGGCTCTGCTGCCCAGCCTCGTCGGTCTCGCCCTCGGCATGCGCCACGCGCTCGAGCCGGATCACCTCGCTGCGGTCTCGACGCTGGCCACTGAAGAGCGCGGCGCGCGCGCGGGCTTCCGGCTCGGCGCGTTCTGGGGTCTGGGTCACACGTTGGCGTTGCTGGTGGTGGGCGGCTCGCTCGCGTTGCTGGGCGCGCAGATGCCGGAGCACGTGGCGGCGCTGTTTGAATTGCTGGTCGCGGTCATGGTGACGGGGCTCGGCGTGCGCGCGGTGGTGCGTGCGGTGCGCGAAGGCCGCCTCGGCGCAGAGCACACGCACACGCACGGCGGGCTGGTGCACGCGCACGCGGCGCCGACGTCACACGTTCACGTGAGTCAGTGGACGCTGGCGACCCGGCCGTTGCTGATTGGCTTGATGCACGGGCTCGCGGGCAGCGGCGCGTTGACGGCGCTGGTGCTGGCGGAGCTGCCGACGGCTGCGGCGCGGCTCACGTACATCGTGCTGTTCGGTGCGGGCAGCGTGGTGGGCATGGCGATGCTGACGGGGCTCGCCGGCGTTCCGTTGATGCGCCTGGCGCGGTCTCCGCGGGCGACGGCGGCGCTGCTGCTGATGACCGGCGCGGCGTCGATGGTCATCGGCACGTGGTGGGGCGTTGAGTCGCTGAGCCGGCTCTGAAGGTGGCGGGCGGCGCAGGGTCCTCGCTGCCTGCCCAACCCGCTCAAGCACCGCGGCACGACACGAATTTCACTCACGTCGCAACAGGGGTCCGGAGGCGACCCAGGTTTTCGAACCAGTGACGCCAATGTACGAGAGAAGGTAGTTGACTACTCTCTCGGGTACACTGAGACCACTGGTCGAAAATCGTGTCCCCGCTCGGGCGCGACTTGCCACCGGACTGGACGAACTCGGTGGCGTCGCGGGGCCAGCCCGACCTGGGCACGGCGCGGATGACGGGAGCCGCCCGCGCCCCTTGAGGCTTCAGACCTCCGCGAACAGCGCGTTCAACATCGCGCTCGCCACGTGCGGCGGCGGCAACCCAGCCGCCCGCGCCACGTCAGCCTCGGGAGGCGACAGCACCTCTTCACGCAACGTCTCAAGCGCGCGACGACGCGCCGCCTGCACCGACACGCGCTGCGGCGCCGAGAGCTGATGCTGCGCCCAGGCGTCGATGTCCCACGACAGCTGCGCGTGGCGCGTCTCGTCTTCGGCGATGAGCGCCAGCTGCGCGCGGACGTCGGCGTCTTCCGCGTGCGTCGCCTGGTAGCTCGCGACCAGCGCGCCGAACGTCTCGCGCACGCACCCTTCCGCGGCGTTGTCACAGGCCAGCGCCAGCAGCGAGCGCGGCGAGGTCTCGTCGAGTTCCGGCACCGTGGGCTCCGCGCCGAAGCGGCGCGCCAGCTCAGCCATCAGCTTCGTGTGATGGAACTCGTCCAGCACCGAGCGCCGGGCTTCCGTGCGCAGCGCCATCGGCGCGCCGTGCAGCAACAGCTCGTCATGGAGCTGCTCGAACGCCGGCACCGACGCCGCCTCGAGGTGGGCGATTTCAGCGAAGTGCCGACCGAGCGCGTCGTGACAGTCGCTCGCCCCACTCGACGTCAGGCCCGCGGGCCGACGACCGATGGCGCAGTTCGGCTCGCCGCGCTGCAGAATCTCCGAGCGCTCTTCCGTCAACGCGCCGTCAGCGCTCACGTGCAGGTAGTGACGAATGAGCGCCGTACCCGCGCCGCAGGTGTGACCGCTCGTCGCGTACACCGTCCACCCGTCGCCGTCGGGCTTCGCCGAGCCTTTCTCAGGGTCGTCACAGCTCACGCGATAGGTGTTGGCGAACGCAATCAGCATCGCTTCCTGCGGCGTGTCGATGGGCCCCAGGAAGCTCTTGAGCTGCTCCAGCGACTGCACCGCCGACACCGTGTCGCCCTTCGTGGTGGCGATGTGGAAATCGACACAGAGCTGCACGCACTCCGACGCGAAGCCGCCGTCGGTCGGCACTTCCTTGAACGCCTCCTTGCACACCGGGACATCAGTCGCCGTCGCGCACTCCACGCCGACGCTGCTCGACGTCGTCGATGAGCGCGTCGATTCATCGAACTGGCGGTTCTGCAGCTCTCGCAGCTGCATGATGTCGGGGATCACCGGCAGGTTGAGCCCCTGCAGCGACGGCCGGAAGTTCTCACACGCCATCGGCGTCGCGCCCTTCAGGTCAGGCCCACACCCCGACAACGCCAGCGGCGCGACGACAGAGGCCTGCAGGGCACGGCGGATCCACGAACGGACGGATGAGGACATGCCCCGATGCTGTGCAACGTCGGGGCCGCGTTGCAACGCCTCATGAAGACTGGACTGTCGTCACGCCGCGAGACGGAAATCTGAGGAACTCAGAGGCCGCACGTGGCGCCGTAGCCAGTGCAGCAGCCGGTGCCCGAGCAGGTCGTCGTCAACATGCGCGCCTGAATCGCGCCGGTGTTGTTCTTCGCGCGGAAGTGGCCCACGCCGTCGATGTCGCCGCCGCCCGCCACGTACGGGCTGTAGTCGGTCCAGTCGAAGTCCACGTCGAGCGAGGTCGAGCCGTAGCCGACGTCGAGCTGCGAGATGACGTTGCTGCGCGCGTCGAAGAGCGCCGTGTCACCGCACGTCGAGGTGAACGCGTTGGTCGGGCACGCGAAGCCGTCATGCTCGTCAGCGCTGATGGAATAGAAGCGCGCCGCCGTGAAGCGTGACGGCGTGTCGCGGAAGCCGTCGTTCTGCATGCGCGCGTTCATCGTCGGGTAGAAACCGAAGATGTCGGAGTCCCAGATGTTCTGGCTGCCGCACGTCGGGTAGTACGGGTTCGCGTAGCCCACCATGGTGCAGACGCTCAGGCCCCGCACCGCGCCTGAGATGGCGATGAAGCGGCGCAGCTTGCTCTGCAGCGAGAAGCGCTCGAGCGCGTGCAGCGCCACCGTCACCCCCATCGAGTGGCCGATGACGTCGACCTGCGACGCGCCCGTGTACGCCAGCACGTCGACGATGAAGTCGCGCACGCGGTCGGCCTTTGTGTACGTGTGGTAGTTCAACGTCGGCGTCTGACGCTCGCTCGTCGACAGCCAGTTGATGCCGAACAGCTCGCAGTCTTTGTAGCCGGCCGCTTTCAATGCGGCGTACGGCGACGGCGCTCCGCTGCTGGAAGCAAAGTCGAAGTTGCGCGCGTCATCGCCGTTGCCGGGCACGTAGATGACTGGTGTGCGCGTGGCCGTGCAGTTGGCGGCGCCTCCGAAGCCACCGTACGGCGCGTTGCTCGGCGCAAACCCGCCAGCGAACTGCGCGTCGGCCCCTGAGTACGTCAGCGTCGCGGTGGTGGTGGCGGTGGTGTCTTCACCACCCTGCAGCTCGAGCTGCGAATCAACGCCGCACGACGACGCGGCTGCGAAGAGCGAGAGACAAGCGAGACGACGAAACATGGTGAGCGCTCCTTCCCCTTTGAAGAAGGCGCGCACGGTGCCAGCTGCATCGTTGGAGCCGCAATGGACTGCAATGCTCAGTCCAACGCGAGTGACGGCCTTGTTTCAGCGACGACGACGACGCGCGAGCAGCAGCAGCCCCAGCGGAACCAACAGCGCGGGCGCCGACGAGCACCCCGTCGGTTTCGAGGTGTCGACGCAGCGCGCTTCCGATTTCGGCCCGACGTTGGCCGCGTCATCGACCGCCGAGAGCGTGAAGCAGCGCGGGGGCCCACCGAAGTGCGCCTCGGCCTCACCCAGCAACGGAATGTCGATGTGTGTGGCCGAAGTGGTGTCGAACAAGAGCACCGGGTCGGCGGCGTCCGCTTCGGCGGTCGTGCTGCCGAACGACGCGATGTAGCGAAGCGAGGCGCTGGCGGTCTTGTTGTCGAACGCCGTCACCCGCAGGCGCAGCACGTCGATGTTCGGGCACGCGCCGGCGTTCAACTTCACCTCGACGCTGTCGATGACGACGCGGTCTGGCGCTGTCGTGTCGCCGCTGTCGGTGACGCGCGCGGGCACCGGGTTGCTGGCAGAGACCTTCTGTTCGCCGGGCAACACCGTCGACGGACGACACGCGAACGAGAGCGCCGCAGCGAGGAGGACAGTGGCGACCGACGCGCGTCGAAGCGAAGTGAGCATGGGTCAGCGT
>CAYWON010000070.1:0-12291 GCA_964459885.1 uncultured Archangium sp. | reverse complement strand
TCGTCGAAGTGCGGCAAGGTGCGGCGCGTGACGAAGGAGCACCGCACCACGCTCAGCTGGATCGCCGTGGCGCTCGTCGTGTTCTCCGCCGCGCTCATCTGGAAGCGCGCCCGCGCCACGCCGCCGCGCACGTTGACGGGCTGGCAGCGCCCCGTCAGCGAGCTCACGCCCGCTCAACGCGACTTTCACACGCGGCTGCGCGCCGGCCTGCGCGTCGTCGAGGCTGCGCGCAGCACCAGCAAGGCCTGGCCCGACACCGGCCCCACCACCGATGCGTCGTGGCGCCATCGCCAGCAGCGCCTCGCCATCAACTACGTCGCCGACGCCCAGGGGCTGCGCTGGCTCGTGCTCTTCCTCGAGCCTGACCCGCGCGCGAATGAGCCGGCACCTCCGGAAGACGACGAGCACCACACGCTGCCCGACGGCACCGCGCTGCACGTGACGGTGTGGACGCAGCCGCTCACCGAAGCCCCCAGCGACGTCGTCACCGCGTTCCCCGCCGCCGAAGGTTGGGTCGAGCGCGTCGCACAATAAGTAAGGTGTGCCCTTCATGAGTCTCGTGCTGGCTTCCCTCGTCGCGCTCGGCGCCGTCTCGCCGCGCGAGGCCACCCTGCCCGTCGTTTCCATCACCGACGTCGGCGCGACGACCCTCTCTGTCACCGCGCGGCTCGCGCCCAACCCGCGCCACACGCCGTCAGTCGGCGTCATCGCCGAAGAGGTCGGCGCGTCGGAGCCCTGGCTCGCGACGCTGTGGCAGGCGTCGTTCGCCGCCACGCAGGCCACGCGCAGCAAGCTGCTCGACCACGAGTTCACCCTGCGCGTGAGCGGCCCCACCGGCCAACACGCCGCGGGCCTCGGCCTCGCCGCGACGCTGACCGCGCTGCTGCGCAACAAGAAGCTGCTGCCGCACACCAGCGTCACCGGCGCGCTCAACCCCGACGGCAGCGCCGCGCCCATCGACGACGCGCTCTTGCGCCTGCGCATCGCTGCGGGTGGCGGCCTCAAGCGCTTCGGGGTCCCCCTCGGCGCGCGCCAACAGCTCGATGAAACGACGGGCGCGGTGGTCGACCTCATCGCTGAAGGAAAGCGCCTGGGCGTCGAGGTGCAGGAGCTCAGCGACCTCGACGCGGCCTACCGCTTCCTCACCGGCGACACCTTGCCGCGCACCACCGCCGCCACCGAGCAGCAGATGGAGCTGTGGCCCGCAGAGCTGACCGCCATCAACGCGCTCACCACGAAGGTGCGCGCCGAGTTCGAAGCGGAGTTCCCTCAGTCGCCGGAGCCCCGTCGCGCAGCGCTCGAGCGCGCCCGCCGTGCCGCGGAAGACTTCGCGAAGAGCGGCGACACCGTGCGCGCGCTCGTGGTGTGGAGCGCGACGCTGACGGCCCTGCGCCTCGCGGTCAGCGACGCCCAGCTGCAGCGCGACCTGGGCACGCTCGACACCGACGGCGTGCTCGCCGCGCTCGAGAAACAGGAGCAAGCGCTCGCCTCACAACGCGCCGCCTTGCGGGCGCGCATCGACGCGCAGTTCCCCAACACCACGCGCGCCAACGACGTCTACGCGATGGACCTGCTGGAGAGCGTCGTCACCCAGGGCTGGTCGCTGCGCGCCGACGCCACCCGCAACGCGCTGCGCGAGGCGTCCTCAGAAGACTTCGAGCGCCTCGCGCGGCAGCACGCCGAAGACCTGCTGCGCGCGAAAGAAGAGCTCGAGAACGGTCAGCGCTTCCTCGACCTGTTCGCGTCGCTGCCGCCGCTCAAGAAGAAGGTGCGCTCCATCGACGCGGCGCGGCTGGCGCCCTGGTACGTGTCGGCCGGCGCGGCGGCGCGCGCGTCGCTGCAGGCCCGCGTGAAAGACCGCGCCTTCGAGCGCGACAGCACGTGGCACGACGTCGTCGGCTACGGCGAGCTGCTCACCACCGAGACCGACGCGCGCGCCCGCGTGGTGCTCGCCGCGCGACAGACCATCTATTCCGGCTACCTCGCCAACCTGCACGGCGCGTTCGGCGTGCAGCTCGACGAGCGCGGCGGCTTCACCGTGCGCAACACCAGGGCGCTCGCCGCGCAGCTCGACCTCTCCAAAGCGCGCGCGCTGCAGGCCTGCGGTCAGGCGCTCAAGGACACCGGCTCCATCCCCTTCCCGGCGCGCATGCGCTTCCTCAACGCGCGCGCGGCCCGCGAAGGCAGCGACCGCCAGAAGACCGACGCGCTCGCCGACCTGTGGATTGCCCATTGGTGGTGTGAGTTTGCCGTGCGCGACCAACGCTGACGTAGAACGCACCTCATGCCGTCGCTCACCACGCTGCGCTACCTGCTGGTCGTCACCGCGGTCACGTGGGCTGCGTTCCCCACCTGGGGCGCCATTCCGTTTCTCTCGGCGCTCGTCTTGATGGGCCTCGGCACCGCGATGCTGGTTCGCCGCGCCCGCGCGGTGCTCGCGCCGCACCTCACCACGCTCGACGACGACGCCGCGCGCTTCGCCAACACCTACGCCGTCACCGCGCTGTGGCCCGAGTCAGCGCAGCGCTGGGGCGAGAGCTGGCAGATTCTGGGGCCGCTCGCGCTCTTCGAAGGCGTCATCTTCTTCGCGCGCACGCTGCTCACGTGGGACTGGTGGTTGTTCCTCCTGCTGATCCCCGTCGGGTTGCAGCTGTTGCTCGGCGGCGCCATCGCGCGCTTCTTCCACATGGAAGAGCGGCTCAATGACGACCTGTCCGCGCACCGCGCGACGTGGCTCGCCACGAAGGCCAAATGGTCGCTGCAACGCACGCTCGACCTCTGGCCTCCAGAGCCAGCGCCCGATGTTGAGACACCACCCGCAGAGCCACCGAAGGCATGACGCGCACGTCAGCAACACACCCGCTGAGTCCTTGATTTCCCAGCCAACCGGACGGCGTCGCCCACTTCTCGGCACATGACGGCACAGTCGTTTCGCAGCGTGGCGAAAATGGCAGTCACACCTGACCCATTCCGTGCAATCTGCAATTCATTGCTGCAATGCAGCGTGCAGCGCTGAACGTGCGCGAACCTCTATTCGGGAGGTTGCGCGCGCAAAACGAGCGGCCCGACCTGTGCACAACAGTTCGCCATGCTCCAGATCCAAGACCTCCCCCTTGAGTCGTGTCTGGCTGTTGGATGCAACACGTCGGTGGCGCGTGTGGTCGAGCTCGCGAACCGTGCAGGTGCCCGCTACGTGATGGTGCGCGACGCGGCCGGTGATGTGCGCGGCGTGCAGTTGACGTCGGTCGCCACGTGGATGGCGTCGCAGTCGCCCACCGTCACCGCTGACGAGCTGCCTGTCGTGCAGGGCGTCACCGTCGAGCCCGGCACGCCGGTGCTCGACGCGCTCACGATGCTGGCGACGTCGCCGTCTCCGATTCTGTTGGTGAGCGGCGGCACGTACGAAGGCTGCCAGGTCGTGCAGCGCAACCTCGTCGAGATGACCGCCGGCGTCGAAGGCTTCGGCCCGCGCCGCGTCGAGCTCCTCAGCTGAAAAATACGAAGCCCGCGACTCCCATGCTGGGCGAGTCGCGGGCCTTCGCTCATCGCGTCCGTTGGTGGGTGTTACGGAGCGACGTAGTTCACCGTCAGGTTGTAGTTGCCGGCCTGGTACCCGTTGACCGCCATGTAGAACTGCGTGGCCGTGGCAGGCACCGTGAGTGAGCAGGTCTCCGCCGCGCCAGACTTGTACGGGCGGCAGTCGTAGACCGTCAGCGACGGCGCGCCGGCGAAGCGCACGTAGAGGTCGGGGTCACCCGAGCCCGTCATCGCCACCGTCAGCGTGGAGCCCGGCTTCACCGTGATGGGGTTGAACTGCAGCAGCTGACCGCGCGAGACCGAGCCCGAGGCCGTCGCCGTCTGCGGCGTGCCACCCGACGGCGGCGGCGTGGTGCCACCCTTCGTGTAGGTGACGGCGAGCGAGAACGACGACGCCGTGTAGCCGTTGATGACGATGTACGCGCTCGTCACGCCCGTCGGCACCGAGAGCTCGCAGGTCTCGGCCGAGCCGTTGAGGTACGGGCGGCAGTCGTACGACGACGCGGTGGGCGCCGAGCCGAAGCGCACGAAGAGGTCGGCGTCGCCGCTGCCCGAGAGCGCCGCGCGGAAGGTGGTGCCGGCCGTCACCGTGAAGGGGCCGTACGCCTGGTTCGCGCCCTGCGCGACGCTGCCCGAGAAGGTCTCGGTCGTCTCACCAGCGCCCGTGCCGCCACCCGCGCCACCGCCGATGCTGCCGCCGCCACCACCCGCGCCGCCGCCCGTGCCGCCCGTCGACGGCGCGCCGTACAGCGCCGCGGCGCCCTGCTTGTCCAACGTGGTGAGGTTCATCACCGAGAACGAGTTGGTGCCGTTGCACTGCGGGTAGTGCATCACCGAACCCGAGTCGTACGACGTCAGCTCGCGCCACTGGTTGTCTTCGAAGCAGTCCGTCGCCCCGGCCTGCGGGCGCGTGTGCTCGTGACGGAAGCCCAGCACGTGACCCAGCTCGTGGCGGATGACGCCGACGAACGAGACGCCGCTGCTCGTGAACATCGAGTTGTCGAGCAGCACGTTGCGGGCGCTGCGCGAGTTCGACGGGAAGAAGGCGCGCGCGAGGTACTGGCCGTTGACGTTGACGGGGCGCACGTCGAACACCACGCCGCTGTTCGACGCCGTGCAGTTCGCGTCGTGCTGGCTGAGGTAGTTGAACTTCACGTTGGCCGCGGCTTCCCAGGCGCCGGTCGCCTGCGCCATGCCCTGCACCACCGTCGCCTTGCGCGTGCCGAACGAGTCAGACACGCAGTAGCTGATGTTCAGCTTCGCGGTGTTGCTCCACTTGTCGTCAGCGCTGCCGACGCGGTTGACGATGAGCTGCCCTTCGCGAACGTTCAGCTCGTAGAACTCGCGCAGCTGCTTCTCGCTCTCGAACAGCGTGTCGCCGTCGGCGATGAACAGGCCGCTCTCGGGCTCCTGGAAGACCTTGGTGGCGCGGAACTGCTCCCACGTGAGACCGGAGCCGCTCTGCGTGATGTCTTCACCGAGGTCAGTGATGCGGCTCTCGCCGACACCGCACGCCGTCGCCAGCACCGCCATCACCGCACCGAGAATCGTCTGCTTCATGGCTGCTACTCCCGGCATCGTCTCGACCCCACCAGGCGGACGATGCGCGGTTGCCCTTAAGCAGGCGGCTTGCCAGCTCTAAGCTCATGATTTCAGACATGAATTCAGAGGTGCGACAAAATGAGCCGACTCCATGTGCGTGTATCTGACTTTGACATTGTGAAATCGCGGGGTTGCGAAAAGCGCTGTTGTTTCGATTGGTTACGAACTCAATCCGGTCGATTGTTGCGACACGAGGCAGCCCGCTACCGATCGTCTTCAACAACGACAGACGACAGTGTGCGCTGCCTTGATCTCATTCATGGGCTGATCAGCGCGCAGGTGTGCGGCGCGCGCACGGCGTAGTCAGAGGTCGCTCGCCACACGACGCACGAGACCGCACATGGGAGCGAAGCGCGTCAGGCTCTCGTTGGGGCCGTGGTTGCCGTTGGTGACGATGGCGACGGCGAGGTGCTTCGTGGGGTCGGCCCAGCCGAGCGTGCAGAACGCGCCGGCGTGACCGAACACGTGCTGCGTGCCCCACCAGCCGTAGATGGAAGGCGGCAGCGAGCCGAGGATGAAGCCGCGGCCCATGCGCATCGGCACGCGGTTGCTGCGATCGAACGTGGTGCTGAAGCCCGAGGTGTAGCGGCGCAGCGTGTCGGGCTTGATGAGCGAGCCGTTGAGCAGCGCGTCGTAGAAGGCCGCGAGCTCGCGCGCGGTGCCGACGAGCCCTGCCGCGGGGACGAACGCGGTCAGCACTTCGGGGAGATTGTTGTCGTGCTCGAAGCGCTGCGAGAGCTCCACGCCGGCGACGTGAACGGCCTTCGTGCCGAGCCAGTACGCGCGCGCGAGCGTCGGGAGCTCTTCATTGCTCGCTCCAAAGCCGATGAAGGGAATGTTCGCCTTGATGAAGTCGCGCAGCGGTTGGCCCGTCGCGCCGCGCACGGCTTCTGCGAGCAGCCAGCCAGACTCGTACGGCATGTACGCGAGCGTGCCGCGCGCGTAGCGGGGCTTCGCGGCGATCAACGCGGCGCGCACCGCTTCATCGTCGCCCCAGGCGCGCGGGTTCATCACCAGCTCGGGGGTGAACACGCCAGCGCGCTGCGAGAGCGCGTCGAGCACGGTGATGTCGGCCTTGCCGTTGGCGGCGAACGCGGGCCAGTACTTCGCGATGGACGCGTTGACGTCGATGGCGCCTCGTTCCTCGAGCATGGCGACGGCGGTCGCGGTGACGGGCTTGCTGGCGGAGAAGAGCGCGAAGCGGGTGGTCGGCGAGACGGGCGTGGGCGCTTGGTTCTCTTCGGTGCGGAGACCGCGCGCGACGCCGAGCGCGACGTCGAGCACCACCTGGCCACGATGGCGCACCACCAGCTGGCCACCGGGAAAGCGGCCGTCGGCTTGTTGTTTCGTGAACAGCGCTCGGGCGCGGTCCCAGCTCTTCATGTGTGAAGCCGAATACACGCGAGCGGCACCGCGCTGCACAGGGGAAGTGCTCAAGTACGCAGAACCTCGCGAGGCGCAGCCGCTGCACGGTCGACGGTCCCCACTCACGTTCGGAGCTTCACCGTGGTGAATCGAGTCGTCGTCGCGGTCGCTGTTGTCTCTGTGTTGTGCGCGTGTCCGGGAACGCCCGGGCCTGATGGTGGTGTTGGCGGCGGCACGGCGACGGGCGGTGGCACAGCGACAGGCGGCGGCACTGGCGTGGTCTTCGACGCCGGTCACCTCGACTGCACGTTTGAGCCAGCGACTCAGCTCGGTGAGGGCTCGGACACCATCGACCCGCGCGCGCAAGTGGCGGTGACTGAATCGGGCGACGCGCTCTACGCGTGGAACGCGCCGAACGGAGCGCTCAACCTCGTCGTGCAGTCGCCCGACGGCACCCGCGCGCAGCCCATCAGCACGCTCGTGTCGCTCGTCGGCACCAGCCTCGTCGCACGCGGTGACCGCGCGATGTTGGTGACGGTCAGCGGTACGCAGCTGCAAGAGAACCGGTTCCGCAGCGACGCGGGGCTGTCAGCGCCCGGCCTCGTGGGCTCTGTCGCGCAGGGCCTCGCGAACCTCACCATCGCCCTCGAAGCCGACGGCCACGCGAGCCTGTGGCGACAGGACACCAACTTCACCGCGCCGTGGCTCGAAGTGACGAGCGACGGTGTCGGCACGGTCGGCGCGCCGCAGGAGGTCATCGACGCGGGGTTCCTCTACGCGACGACGCGCGCGAACGGCACGCGGCTGGCGGTGGGGCTGCGCGCGTTCAACGGCGTCGACGTGCCTGAGGCCATCGTCAGCACTTCAAGTGCCACGACGCGCACGCCGCTCACCGGCGCGGTCATCACCGGCAACGACCTGTTCAAGGCGGCCATCGCCGACGACGGCACGGCGGTGGTGACGGGCGTGTTCAACCTCGCTGGCGGCGACGGCCTCGGCGCGATCGCGCGCGTCGGCGGCACGTGGAGCGCGCCGCTCATGGTGACGACCTACGCCGACGGTGGCCTCGCGATGGCGCGAACCATGGGCGCGCTCGCCGGGCCCGAAGGCCGCGCGACGGTCGTGTGGTGGCAGGATCAGCAGCTCTTCATTTCCCGACTCACGGGCACCACGTGGAGCGCGCCTCAGACCATCGCGACCACGAACGCGGTGGTTCCCCGGTGGACGCAGCTCGACGCCGCGCGCGGCCTCGTGCACTTCCTGAGCGCGGGGCTCGAAGATCAGTTCATCGAAGTGTCCGCTGATGGCTCCGTGGGCGCAGCGCAGGCGGCCGACCTGCCGGGGTACGTCTTCGGCACCGAGTACGCGGGAGCGGGTCGCTTTGCGGCGGCCATCGAGACGCGCATCGGCGCTGACGGCGGGTACCTCGTGTTCGGGCAACAGTGCCGGTGAATTGACGGCCATCAAAGGCTCCGCGATGGGCCGCCGACGTACGCTCCGCGCCGGCCGGACCCATCGACAGGAGCAACCATGACGAGGCACGTCGTGTTCGCGGTCGTTGTCCTGCAGTTCACCAGCGCGTGTGTTGAGCCACCGTCGCCTGACCGAGGCACTTCGACCGGCGGCGGCACTGCAGTCACGGGAGGTGGTGCCGCGACAGGCGGCGGCACCGCGACCGGTGGCGGCACCGCAACTGGCGGCGGTGGCGGCGCGAGCGTCGATGACTGGGACGCGGGCCGCCTCAACTGCACCTTCGAGCGCAACATCTTCCTCGGCGATGGCATTGACGGTCGCAACACACTGCCGCAGGTGGCGATGACGTCGTCGGGTCACGTGCTCTACGCGTGGAATGGCCCGGGCGGCCTCAACTGGACGGTGCAGGACCCCAACGGCACGCAGCATGGGCCGATGACGAACACCAGCATCCTCCTCGCGCGCAGCCTGACGGCGAACGGCGACCAGGCCGTCTTGCTCACCATCAACGGCAACGACCTCGTCGAGCAGCGCTTCACGGGCGCTGGTGGCCTTTCAGCGCCGCGCGTCATCGCGACGTTGAACCTGTTGCCCGCGAACCTCACGACGGCGCTCGAATCGAACGGCGTCGCGAGCGTGTGGCGACAAGACACCAACTTCACGACACCGCACGTCGAGCTGATCAGCGACGGCGACGGCGGCGTGACCGGCCCCGTCGAGTGGATTGATGCGGGCTACCTCTACGGCGCGACGCGCGCGAACGGCACGCGGCTCGCCGTCGCGACGCGGAACGTCTCCACCATGGGCGCGCCGGAGATCCTCGTGTCGAGCTCCGGAGGCGTGGAGCGCACGGCGATGCCCGACTCGATGGTGACGAACCAGGACAACTTCCAGCTGGCGCTCGACGATGACGGCACGGCTGTGGTGGCTGGCGTGTTCGACGTCGGTGGCATCCCCGGGCTCGGCGCGATGGTGCGCACCGGCGGTACGTGGCACCCGCCGCAGATCATCACCATCTACGACGACATCGTGCTGGCCGGCACGGCGACGCTCGGCACCGTCGTGGGCCCAGAAGGCCGCGCCGCGGTGGTGTGGTGGAAGTTCCCGAAGATCTACATCTCGCAGCGCGTCGGCGACATGTGGTCCGCACCTCGCAGCATCGCGGACACCGACAACGTCACGCCGCGGTTCTCGCAGCTCACCGCCGCGCGCGGCCTCGTTCATTTCTTCTCAGACACGGGGCTCTCGGTCGCGCTCGAGGTGTCCGCCGACGGCGCCGAGCACTCGCCGATCGAAACGCAGATTCCCGGCGCCATCTTCGGCACCGAGTACGTCGCCGCCGGCGAGCGTGGTGCGTACATCGCCACGCGCACGATGGTCGACGGCGGCTGGGTGGTCATCGGCGGCCAGTGCCGGTGATTGATCTCAATCATGGGTCGCGCGCGTCGTCGGTGCTACGCGCGCCACCCATGCTCAACAAACCCCTCACACTCGTTGGTCTGCTCGCGGTCTCCGGCTGCGCGCACAAAGAAGCGCCCCCGCCGGTGAAGGAAGAGGCCAAGCCGGTCGAAGCCGCGCCGCCGCCGAAGAAGACGTACACCGCGCTCTCGCGCCTCGAGTTCAACGCGCGCGCCGCCGAGCAGTTCCAGCCGCTGTTCTGGCGCAGCGACGCCAACAAGAACAACGAGCTCGACCCCGCCGAGCTCGTCACGCTCATCGGCCCGTGGAAGGCCGCGCGCGCTGACTTCGTCGGCGCCGACGGCTTCACGCCGAAGTTCGACGAGGTCTACGCCGCGCTGCAGAAGTCTGAAGCGCCCACCGACCCGCGCCTCGCCGCGCTGAAGCTCGAGCTCTCGCAGGGCAAGACCACGCTCGTCGAGACCGACCTCACCGGCGCCACCGAGGCCGACCGCAAGGCGTTCCCGCACTTCGCCCGCGCCGCCGCGCTCATCGAGCGCATCTACGCGCAGCAGCACGCGACGACCGAGCTGGCCGCGCAGCTTCCCGAAGGCGACCTGCTCTCGCGCGCCGTGTTCCACCGCAACCAGAGCCCGTTCTGCGTCGCGCCCAAGACCGAGAAGGACGCCACCTGCAACGCGCTGAGCACCACGCCGCCGCGCCTCGTGGGGCTGTACCCGGCCGACGTGCAGAAGGACCCCAAGTTCTGCGCCACGCTCGAGAAAGAGAAGAACAAGGCCGACCTGATGGGCCACTTCTCGACCGTCGTCGCTGACGGCAAGGGCTTCAAGGCCGTGCCGTACACCGAGGCCTACAAGGCCGACATGGAAGCCGTCGCCGTCGAGCTCGAGGCCGCCGCCGCGCTGTTCGGCGACGACGAGGCCGCGTTCAAGGCGTACCTCAAGGCCGCCGCGACCGCGTTCCGCACCAACGACTGGGAACCGGCGAACGAGGCGTGGGTGGCGATGGGGCCGACCAACTCGAAGTGGTACCTCCGCGTCGGGCCTGACGAGGTCTACCACGAGCCCTGCGCGTGGAAGGCGGGCTTCGCCCTGCAGCTGGCGCGCATCAACCTCGCGTCGCTCGAGTGGCAGAAGAAGCTCGAGCCCGTGAAGGCCGACATGGAGAAGACGCTCGCGACGCTCGCCGGCCCTCCGTACAAGGCGCGCGACGTCCAGTTCAAGCTGCCGGACTTCATCGACGTCACGCTGAACGCGGCCGACCAGCGCAACCCGCACGGCGCCACCATCGGCCAGTCGCTGCCCAACTGGGGCAAGGTCGCCGAGAAGGGCGGCCGCACGGTGGTGATGACCAACCTCTACACCGACGCCGACAGCCAGCAGGCGCTCAGCGATCAGATGGCGTCGCTCTACTGCAAGGCTACGTTCGACGGCGCCACCACCGACCCCAAGGCGGCGCTGCTGTCAGTCGTGCTGCACGAGGCCGCGCACAACCTCGGCCCCGCGCACGACTACGCCGTGAAGGGCAAGAAGGACGACGACATCTTCGGCGGCCCGTTGGCCTCGACGATGGAAGAGCTCAAGGCCCAGACGAGCGCGCTGTATTTCACGTGGTGGCTCGTCGAGAAGAACCTGCTCACCGAGCAGGAAGCGAAGCACGCGACGCTGCGCGACGTGGCCTGGGCCTTCGGGCACGTCAGCCGCGGCATGTACGACGGCGCGGGCAACGCGAAGCCGTACTCGCAGCTCGCTTCCATCCAGCTGGGCCACATGTCGAAGGAAGGCGTGCTGGTGTGGAAGGCCGAAGAGAAGGCCGCCAACGGCACCGACGTGGGCTGCTTCGACGTCGACCTCGCCAAGTGGAAGCCCGCCGTCGACAAGCTCGCGAACCGCGTGCTGAAGGCCAAGGGCAAGGGCGACAAGAAGGACGCCGAGGCCATGAAGGCCAGCTTCGTCGACGCGAAGGACGCCTGGGCCACGCAGCGCCTCACCATCGCCGAGCGTTGGACGCGCGCGCCCAAGGCGACGTTCGTCTACTCGGTGAAGCAGTAAGCGTGACCGCGCGCTGACACCTGGAGGCGCTCGCACCCCGCGGGCGCCTCTTTTCTTTGCGGGTATGACGTTGGGCGTAGCGACAGCAGTCGTGGAGCAGGCACCGCGGGCGTGCAGGCGGCTTCCGTCGCCGTGACGGGCAACACCACCACCGCGACGCTCAACGTGGGCACCACATCGACGCTGGCTGGCACCGCCAACCTCACGGGCACCGGCAACCTCAGCGGCACCACCAACGTCACCAGCACGGGCACGCTGGCTGTGGCGGGCAACTTCAACGTCAACACCGACACGCCGACCGGCACCTGGCAGATGGGCACCGTGAAGGCGTTCCGCACGAACGAAGTGACGCTGCGGGTGAAGACCAGCAACAACGGCACGGTGAACTGCGACGTCTTCTGCAACGACAGCACGCGCGAGAGCTGGTCGGGGTCGTGCATCGGCACCAAGCTCGTCAGCAGCGGCCACTTCACGCCGGACTGTGGCTGGGTGCCCAGCAGCCCGGTGCGCTGTCTCTGCGCTTCGTACTGAAGCACGTCACGCGGTCGTGACGTCGCCGCGCGCGCGAAACCAACCCGGCAGACAGAACGTACGCTGAGCCTTCCACCTCACTGGAGCCGCTCACCATGTTCCGTCACCTCGTCTGTGCGTCGTGTGTCGTCTTTCTTCTCGCGTGCCCGGGACCTTCGGGAAGTGACGGAGGCACCGGCGGTGGCACGTTCGCCGGTGGCGGCACTGGCAGCGGCGGCACGGGCGGCGGCACCGGCACGCTGACCGTCGACTCGTGGTGCGCGACGCAGAGCGCGCAGACGTGCGACTTCGCGGTGCGCTGCGGCTTCTACGA
>CAYWON010000069.1:14518-32403 GCA_964459885.1 uncultured Archangium sp. | reverse complement strand
GCCGAACGCCGCAGAATCGCAGTCATTCGTAGGAGTGCCCAGGGAGGGATTCGAAGCCTCTCTTGATGGGGGTCAGCGGGGGTCAGTGAGTGTCATTCCGCGCGCTTCGAGGCGCAGCGGAGGTCAGCGGGAGGCCCTGCGCGCGGTCCCGTGTAGCAACGTAGCAAACGAGCAGATCGCCACCGAACTGGCCGAGGCACTGGCCGACTTCCGGAGTCGCGGTGACCAGCACCGCCTCGCTCTCCGGCTGAAGCTCCTGCTGAAGCGGGTGCGCTCGTGAGCGGCCTCAGCCCGACGCCGCGTCAGCGCGACGTGCTGGTGGCCATCGACCACCACAGCCGCCGCGCCGGCTACGCGCCCACCATCACCGAGCTGATGGCGGCGCTCGAGGTGACGTCGTCGAACGGCGTCGTCGAGCACCTCCGCGCCCTCGCGGCGAAGGGTCTGGTGACCTGGGAGCGCCGCCGAGCTCGCACCCTGTCGCTCACGAAGAGCGGCCGCGCGTTCCTGCCGGCGGCGCTCGCGGCAATGCTCACGCTGGCCGGCTGCATCGGTAACAGCGCCACGCCGTCACAGATCGGGTGCGTCGACTACTGCGCCCGCAAGGGCATGGCTGTCGGCGGCTTCTATGAAGGCGCCGCCTACGGGACCGGCTGCATCTGCATCATCGAGAAGCCTCTCGACGTGACCTGTGGCGCCGCGTGGTCGCGAGCTGATGCCGCCCTCGACCTGCTCGCCGACTGCCAGACCACGCTGCAGGCCTGCATCGACCGCACGCGCGGGGGTGGCCTGTGAGCGGCATCGCCTTGTTCGTGCCGGAAGGAGGGTTCCCGCACGGGACTCGCGCCCGCTACGTGGGCGGGAAGTGTCGCTGCGACGACTGCCGCCGCGCGAATCGTGAGTACGCGAGGTCGCGCGTCGGCGCTGTGCCGAACCCGCTGGTCGACGCCACAGAAGCACGCGAGCACCTGCTGCGGCTCTCGGCCGCGGGCATCGGCAAGCTGTCGGTCGCCGCGGCGAGCGACGTTCCTTGCTGCATCGTCTCGCAGGTCAAGATGGGTCGAAAGACGCGCATCCGCGCGGCGACGGCTCGGCGACTCCTGTCCGTCGACGCGACGGCGCTCGCGGACCATGCGCTTCTGCCAGGCGGGCCAACTCGAGCCGCCCTGCGAGAACTTCGGCGACTCGGCCTCACGAAGACCGCCATCGCGTCGAGGCTGGGTTCAGCAGCGAAGCGGCCCGCCCTGCAGCTGACGCAGCCCAAGGTCACCGCGAAGAACGCGCTCAAAGTGACGCGGCTGCTTGCAGCCGTGCGCGTGCAAGTCGCGGCCGAACGTGCCGACCGGCCGTGCCCTCGGTGCGGCGAGAGCCACGGGAAGTCCCGCCTCGAGGTGCTGCGCGGGCTGAGCTCCGATGACGTGGCCGACCTGTCGCGCATGTGGCCGTGTCTCTACGGCGGTGCTCGCGGCGCGGAGTTGTTGGCAGGCGACCTGAAGCGCATCGCCGAGGTGGCCGCATGAGGACGCATGCGCAGCTGAGCGCATGCGGCGGGTACCGCTACCTGCTCTGGCGGTCTTGGGGCGAGGAGTCGAACCAGCACCCGGCCTCGCTCGCTTTCGTGATGCTGAACCCGAGCACCGCCGATGCGCACGTCGACGACCCAACCATCCGACGCTGCATCGGTTTCGCGCGAGCCTGGGGGTTCAACGACCTTGTCGTCGTGAATCTCTTCGCGTTGCGCGCGACCGACCCCACGGTGGTCGCTGCAGCACTCGCCGCTGGCCGACCAGACCCGGTGGGTCCCGAGAACGACGACGCCATCTGCGCCGCGGCGTTCACCGTCTCCGATGTGGTGCTCGCGTGGGGAGCCTTCGACCCCGGCAAGGCGTCGCGGGCGACGCTGCAGGCGCGGGTGAACCGCGTGCTGGAGCTCGTGACGCCGGGCAACCGCGTGTGGACCATCGGCGACCTGACGAAGGGTGGCGCGCCACGCCACCCGCTGTACCTGCCGAGCACCGCTCCGATGAAGCCGTGGGGAGGTGCGTCGTGAAGCGCCACCCCGTCGGCACCGCGGTGTCCATCACCGGCTGCGCGTGGCGTGGGCGCACGGGCGTCGTCGTCGAGACCGCGCCGTACGACCAGCACACGTGGCCGGACTACCAGCGCGTCGCCCTCGACGACACCGAGGTGCAGCCGCAGCTCATCCTCGTCACCGACTGCACGCCGTACGCGCGCAAGGGCCAGATGGGGCTCTTCGGGGAGGCCGCTTGACCCTCAAAGCCCCGTTCCCGTGGTTCGGCGGGAAGTCGCGCGTGAGCCACCTGGTGTGGAACGCGTTCGGCGCCGACATCGCCAACTACGTCGAGCCCTTCGCCGGCAGCTTGGCTGTGCTGCTCGGGCGGCCGAGCTCGCCGCGCATCGAGACGGTCAACGACCTCGACTGCTACGTCAGCAACTTCTGGCGCTCGCTGCAGTACGCACCCGAAGAGGTCGCGCGTTGGGCCGACTGGCCCGTCAACGAAATCGACCTGCACGCCCGTCACCGCTGGCTCGTCGCGCAGTCGGAGTTCCGCGAGCGCATGCGCGGCGACCCGGAGTACTTCGACGCGCGCGTCGCCGGCTGGTGGGTGTGGGGAATCTGCCAGTGGATCGGCGGAGGCTGGTGCGCCGAGAGCAACTGGAACCCCGAGGTGCACCGTCCCAGGACCGCCGAGCAGTCCCGCCGACCCAAGCTGTACGCGCCGAACGGCGTCCACCGCAACAACCCGCCAGGTGCCGCGACCGCCGAGGCGAATAAGAGGCCCTCGCTGAGCCGCGGCGCTCGAGGCGTGCAGCGGGCGCGCGACGTCGCGAACAGCGCCAACTGGAACAAGCGGCCGTCCCTCGGCAAGGGCGCGCGTGGCGTTCAGCGCACCGCTGAGTGGGAGCAACGCCCGCTGTTGCGCGGCTCACGTGGTGCTGCAGGTCAAGGCATCGCGGCCACGGGGCTCGTCAAGAAGCTGCCCCTCCTGAGCGGAGGGGCGGGTCACGGCGTCGGGGTGCACAACCGCGGGGTCGAGTACGGGCCTGTCTACGAGTGGATGTTCGCGCTCGCCGAGCGCCTGCGCCGCGTGCGCGTGTGCTGCGGTGACTGGACCCGCGTGTTGGGCAGGTCGAGCACGGAGCTCATCGGCGTGACGGGCGTGTTCCTCGACCCCCCCTACCTCGCCGACTTCCGCGACCCGTCGCTGTACGGCACCGAGTCGGCCGACGTGGCGCACGACGTGCGCGAGTGGGCCATCGCCAACGGCCGCAACAAGAAGCTGCGCATCGCGCTCTGCGGCTACGAGGGAGAGCACGATATGCCGCGCGACTGGCAGTGCGTCGCGTGGAAGGCCGCCGGCGGCTACGCGGCCGCTGCAGGCAACGCCGAGAACAGCGCGAAAGAGCGCATCTGGTTCAGCCCGCACTGCGCGCGCGCTGAAGACCAAGCGGACCTCTTCACCCACGTGGGAGGTGCCGCGTGAGCGCCCTGCCCTCGCTGAAGTCGGCCATGCGCCAGCTGACCGGTGCCCGCAACTCGCTGCGCACCGCCCGCGAGTACGCGCGCACCACGCGGCACGACGAGCGCGTGCGCCGCGTCATCGAAGACCTGTCGTGGAGCCTCGCCACCATGAAGCAGTTGGCCGCCGACATCGAAGCGGCCGAATCGAAGCGCCGCGTTGAAGCCCGGAAAGCGAGGGCTGCGTGACCTGCCTCACCTGCGCTGGCTGGGGTTGCACCCGATGCACGTACTCGCGTCTCGATGCGCGCGGCGAGCAGGGCCTTGAGGTCGTCGACCTCGAGGTGGAGCGGCTGCGTGCGGAGGTGCGCGCTCTCCGTGACCAGCTCGACGCCCTGTCGTTCGCTCTCACCCTTCAAGTCCGAGGTACCGACGCATGAAGCTCCCTTGGCTTCAAGTCGACGAGGAGACCTTCGCGCGGGCCGAGCAACTCGCCGGGCTGCTGGCGGACGTCGACTACGACCGCGGCATCACGCTGCAGCTGCTCCTGTGGCGCTGGGGCCTGAGCTTGGGGCCTGACGACGTGCCGCCCACGGGCGTCTGCACGTCGAAGCTCGCTCTGCGGCTGATGGCGGCGGCGTGCCGCTGGCCGCCGGACCGCGCCGACGAGCTCGCAGAGGTCTTCGTTGCCACGGAGCTCCTCGAGGTGCTGCCCGACGGTCTGCGCGTGCGCGGGCTCGACCGGTACCACGGGACGTGGCGCAAGAACCGTGGCCTCAACGGCGCGAAAATACAGGAGCCGCCCAACACCCGAACGGAACCCGAACGGGTCCCGAACGGGTCCCGAACGGAACCCCCCCGCAATACGCAGACGCAGACGCAGACGCAGAACAACAACAACGATGCGGGCGCGGTGCGCCCGTCGTTGACGCTCGTCGAGCAACCGGCGCGCCCACGTCGACCGAAGCGCACCGACAGCATCGAGGCTGACCCTCGCCACCAGCCGCTCGTCGAGGGCCTCGTGAACGCGTACGCCGCGCTCCGCGGCGTGAAGTACCCGTTCGCACCCCGCGACGCGGCGAGCGTGAAGGGGTTGCTCCTGACGGGCACCGACCCGGTCGAAATCATCGCGGCGTGGAAGCGCGCGCTGCAGCACCACGGCTTCCCGACGGTGTCGACGCTGCCGCAGCTCGCGGACCACCTCGCGCACTTCCTCGGCGCTGCGCCGCCTGCAGCGGCGAAGCCCGCCACGTCAGCCCTGCCACCGCCCTCGGCCAGCTTCCGCACCGAGGGGCCCATCACCACCACCATCCGCCGAGGCTTCTGATGCGCACCCTTCGAGACATCGACGCTGACATCGCCTCGCTCCACCGCCCGCCCTTCCCCGGCATGGTGGGCGCCGTCTCGCCGACGGCGTACGCCGAGTTCCGCGCCGCCCGCGACGCGTGGGCGAGTCGCACGCCGGGCATCGCGGCCCGCTACGAGGCGCTGCTGGCTGAGCGCGACGCGGCCGAGCTCGAGCACCGCCGTCGCGGCGATGCTGACGCGCACCTCGAGCGCGCCGGCGTGCCGATGCTGGTGCGGCGGGCGCTGCAGGCACCCATCCGCAAGCCCGCCTTCGACGCCGCCGACGAGTGGCTGGGCGGTGATGCGACCTGGCTGGTGCTCTCTGGCTCCACCGGCGCCGGCAAGAGCGTCGCAGCGGGCTACGCGCTGCAGCGAGGCCTCCGCACCGGCCGGCGTGCGACGTGGCTCGTGGCGTCGAGCCTCACGCGGACCGTCGGCAGCTTCGACGCCGAGGGGGCGCTGGAGCGCGTGAAGCACGTCGACCTGCTCGTGGTCGACGACTTCGGCACCGAGCACCAGAGCAGCTTCGCCGACTCGGTGTTCTTCGACGTGCTGCACCACCGCCACGAGGAGGCGCGGAAGACGGTGCTCACCACGAACCTCGACCCCGCCGACCTCGGGCGACGCTTGGGCGGCCGGCTGTACGACCGCATCAGGCACGCGTGCGTGTTCGCGGGCGTCGAAGGTGCCTCGCTGCGAGGTGCCGCGTGAATCCCGTGCACCTGCTCTTCGGCGCGAAGCCGTGGTTCTTCGCGACCGCGATGAAGGGCTCGAAGCGTTCGACACGCGGCAAGTACGCCAGTTGGCACGCGCGCCCTCCGAAGCGTCCGAGACTGCTCGGCGAGGAGGTGGCGCTGGCGTTCTGCGGACAGGTCGACGCTCACGCAGCGCAACGCGACATCCGACTCCACGCCGTCACCACGGTCAGCCTCGTGACGTGCGACCGCTGCCGGGTCTTCCTCGATGCGTGGCTTGAGACGGGGAAAGCCTTCGTCGACCGCGACGGCAACGCGCGCCTCACGTTCACACCTGACGCTCTCGATGCGCAACGGATGGCGTGGCAAGCCGACGAGGCGTGGCTGCATCTGCCGCGCGCGTACGAAGCGCGGGAGGTGGCGGCATGAGCTTCGTCGTCGCGATTCCACTCAGGAAGCCACTGCCATCGGCCGCCAATCTGCGCGAACACTGGGCCGCCAAAGCCAAGCGCGTGAAGTCGCAGAGGCACGTCGTGCGGCTCGCCTTCGGGCTCTCCAATCGTCGGGCGTTGCACGCGCAGGCTGAGGCGTACGCCATCGGCGTCTGGGACAAGTCAGCGACGCTGCGGGTGCGCTTCGTCCGCGTGGCGTCGAGACGCCTCGACGACGACAACCTCGGTCACGCCTTCAAGGCGATGCGTGACGAGGTCGCGGCCATGGCCGGTGTCGACGACGGCAACTCGCTCTGGCGCTGGGAGTACGCGCAGGAGACCGGCAAGCCCGGCGTCCGGATTGAGGTGGGCGAATGAACGCCGACCTCTTCGCGCCCACGAAGCAGTTCGCGTGCGGCATGGCCGACCCGCCGTGGCTGGAGCGCGGTGGCGGGCAGGTGAAGCGCGGCGCCGATCGCCACTACCCCCTCATGCCGACGGCGGACATCTGCGCGCTGCCCGTTCGAGACCTCTTCGAGCCAAACGCGCACCTGTACTTGTGGGTGACGAACAACTTCCTGCCCGATGGCCTCGCGGTGATGAAGGCGTGGGGCTTCCGCTACGTGACGAACATCGCGTGGGGGAAGGTGAACGCTGAAGGCGTCGTGCAGCAGGGGCTCGGCCAGTACTTCCGCGGCGCCCACGAACTGCTGCTCTTCGGCGTGCGCGGCTCCCTGCCCTACCGCTCGACGCCCGGAGGGAAGCGCGCCCAGCACCCGTCTCTCGTGCTCGCGCCACGCACTGAGCACAGCCTGAAGCCCGAGGTGTTCCGAGCCGTGGTCGAGAAGGTCAGTGCCGGCCCATACGTGGAGCTGTTCGCGCGTCGTCCTGCACCTGGCTGGGACGTGTGGGGCAACGAGGTGGAGTCGACGGTCGACGTTGGAGGCCTCGCATGAGGGGTGTGGCCCATCTGCCGAAGATCTGCACCATCGAGGGCTGCGGGCGTCGTCTCGACGCATCGGGCAAGT
Source organism: uncultured Archangium sp. (assembly GCA_964459885.1). Taxonomy (GTDB): domain Bacteria; phylum Myxococcota; class Myxococcia; order Myxococcales; family Myxococcaceae; genus Archangium_A. The sequence continues at coordinate 25,421 of CAYWON010000069.1, read as the reverse complement.
GCTCGACCCACCGACGCCGTGCGCGTCTGGGCCTGCCCATGCACGCGCCCATCAGAGCCCGCCCGCGCTCGCTCTCGAGCAGCGACCTGCTCGAGGCGGCCTTCGACGCGTTCGCGGTCGACGATGATCGTGAGTACGCGCGGCTCACGCGGCGGTTCAACTCGATGCTCAAGAGGTGGGCCGCCTCATGCCGGTGAGCGCGCCCCGCCCATGTGCTGCACCAGGGTGCGGCGCGCTCGTGCGAGGCGCTCGGCACTGCGATGCCCACGTGGCGCGTTCATCACCCGCACTCGCTGCGGGTGGCCGAGGGACGGCGCACGAACGCGGCTACGACGCACGATGGCGGAAGGCTCGCGCGGTGTTCCTCACTGCGAACCCGCTCTGCGTCGCGTGCAAGAAGCACGGGCGCGTGACGCCCGCGCGCGTGGTCGACCACATCAAGCCGCACCGCGGCGACGAGACGCTGTTCTGGGACCACACCAACTGGCAGGCGCTGTGCGACCACACGTCGCCCTACGACTGCCACGGAGCGAAGACAGGGAGAGGCGAATGAAGCGGCAGCGTTGGCACGAATCGTGTGGCGGGGGGGTGGTCAAAATCTCTGGGCCGGTTGACCCCGTAGACCGAGGTCCTCTTTTCGCGGTGTCCGGGCAGCAAAACGCAGGTGAAAGTGGGGCCTCCGGTGGGCGGTAAGGGCTCTGGCGGGCACAACCGACTCCCCACCGCCGTGAAGCGAGCTCGGGGCACGCTGAAGAAGTCGCGCGAGGTGGCCACGCCCGTCTCGATGGGCGGTGACGGGCCGGTGAACACCAGCCCGCCGACGTGGCTCAGTAAGGGCGCGAAGGCCGAATGGGTCCGCGTGGTGCCACTCCTGGACGGCGCGAAGCTGCGCACCGAGGCAGACCGCACCGCGCTCGCGCTCTACTGCACGACCGTCGACCGCGCGTGCAAGGCAGAGCAGCAGGTCGAGCGCGAGGGCATGACCATCGAGAACCCGACGACGGGCGCGATCCACGCCCACCCACTGCTCACCGTCGCGAAGGAGGCGCGCGCGCAGGCGCTGCGGTACGGCTGCGAGTTCGGCCTCACGCCGGCCTCACGCGGCAAGATGAACGCGCCGCCACCGAAGGGGAACGACGACGCGGACCCGCTGAAGGACTTCCTCGGAGCGCCGAAGCTCGAGCTGCTCAAAGGCTCCGGGTGAGCAGTGCGCGCAGTCGGCAAGTACGAGCGGCTCTGCTTCGAGCGACACGAGCGTGACCTCGCGGCCGCGTCGAGCGCGACCGGCCACCCGAAGGGGTTCCGCTTCGTGCCGCAGCTCGGCGAGCGCGTGGTGCAGTTCATCGAGCGCTTCTGCAAGCACCACAAGGGCGAGTGGGCTGGGCGCCCGCTCCTGCTCGAGGAGTGGCAGAAGCGCATCATCCGCATCGTCTTCGGCTGGGTGCGGCCTGATGCCGACCGGCCCGGCGAGTGGGTGCGTCGCTTTCGCACCGCGTACGTCGAGGTCCCGCGCAAGAACGGCAAGTCGCTGCTCGCGTCAGGCATCGGGCTCTACCTGCTCGTGGCCGACCAGGAAGCGGGCGCCGAGGTCTACAGCTTCGCGACGAAGGAAGACCAGGCGCGGCTGCTCTGGGTCGAGGCGTGCAAAACCGTCAACAAGAGCGACCTGCTGAAGCGCCACGTGAAGGCGCTCGCCGACTCCATCACCTTCGACGCCGGCGGCGGCTTCTTCAAGCCGCTCGGCTCTGACTCCGACACGCAGGACGGCTTGAACCCGAGCGCCGGCATCGCCGACGAGTTGCACGCGCACAAGACGCGCGGCATGTGGGACGTCATTCAGTCGGGCATGGGCGCGCGCCGCGAGCCGCTCATGCTGGCCATCACCACCGCCGGCGTCTTCCGCCCTGAGTCGATCGGCTGGGAGAAGCACGACTACGCGGCGAAGGTGCTCGACGGGGTGTTCGACGATGACGGCTTCTTCGCGTTCATCGCTTCGCCCGACGAGGGGGACGACCACTTCAGCGACCTCGCGCTGCAGAAGGCGAACCCGAACTGGGGCATCAGCGTGAAGCCGACGTGGCTGCGCGAGCGCGCCGAGGAAGCGCGCGCCCTGCCCTCCGCGCTGAACGAGTACCTCTGCAAGCACCTCAACGTCTGGAGCCAGCAGGCGACGGCGTGGCTCTCGCTTGAGGCGTGGCGCGGGTGCGACCCCTCGCCCCTGCCTGCGGCGGAGTTCGAGCGCCGCCTTGAGGGGCGCGCGTGCCTCGGTGGGCTCGACCTCTCCAGCAAACTCGACCTCACCGCGCTGGTGCTCGAGTTCGAGACAGAGCGAGGCCGCGAGCTCGTTTGTCGCTTCTGGCTGCCAGAGGAGCGCGTCGCCGAGGAAGAGCGCCGCGGTCGGACCCACTACGCGCAGTGGGCGCGCGAAGGCTGGCTCAAGACGACCGAGGGCAGCGCCATCGACTACGACTTCATCAAGGAAGAACTGCGCGAGATGACGCGGCGCTTCCGCGTGCGCGAGCTCGCGTTCGACCCGTGGGGCTCGCAGAAGCTGGTGAACGACCTCGTGAAGGAAGGCATCGCGAGCCTCGAGCCGACCGACGGGAAGCCGGTGATGGTCGAGTGCGGCCAGGGCTTCAAGTCGCTCAGCGAGGCCACGAAGGACTTCGAGGTCTCCGTTGTCACGAAGAAGCTCAAGCACAACGGGCACCCGGTGCTGAGGTGGTGCGCGAACAACGTCGTGGTGCAGGTCGACGAAGCGGGAAACGTGAAGCCGAACAAGTCGAAGGCGGCCGGAAAAATCGACGGCATCGTGGCCGCCATCATGGCGCGCTCGCGGTCCATCGTTGCGCCGGGCGAAGCGCCAGCAGAGGGCGGCTTCACGCTGCTCTGAGGCTGGTAATCGGCGAGTGTTACCACCTCGGCCGTACAACCCGAGACCGTGGCGTTCTCGTTCGCGGGCATGTGGCGCGGTGTGCTCGCTGCCTTCGGGTGGCGCGGCGACTCGCGTCTGTACCCGGCCGGGATGCCCGGCAACTTCGCCGGCCTGAAGCTCACGCGCGACGAGGCGCTGGCGCTGAGCGCCGTGTGGGCGTGCATCATGGTCATCGGCGAGAACATCGCGGCGGCGCCGCTGAACGTCTACGAGCCCGTCGAGGGAACGAAGCGCCGGCGCCGCATCGAACGGGACAACCGCGTGTGGCTGCTGAACACGCGGCCGAACGACGAGATGACCGCGATGGGCTTCCGCGAGGCCCTGCTCTTCCAGGCGCTCGCCGACGGGAACAGCTACGCGGAGATTCAGCGTGACCGCGGCGGCCGCGTCGCTGCGCTGGTGCCCCTCCTGAACAACCGCGTCACACCGCGGCGAACGGACACGGGCGAGCTCGTCTACGACGTCAGCCACGAAAGCGGCGAGACCGTCACCCTCGAGCAGCGCGAAGTCCTCCACCTTCGTGGGCCGTCGCTGTCTGGCCTCATGGGGGAGAGCGTCATCGTGCGCGCCGCCCGTGCGCTGGCGGTGGCCGCTGCGCATGAGCGCTTCAGCGCCTCGTTCTACGGCCGCGGCGCGCAGCTCGGTGGCGTCCTGAAGGCGCAGTCGAAGCTGACCGACGAGCAGAAGAAGACGCTCCGCGAGGCATGGGAAGAGAACCACGCGGGACTCGGCAAGTCGCAGCGGCTGCTCGTTCTTGAGGGTGGGTTCGACTTCGTGGCCACCACGGTGGAGCCCGCGAAGGCGTCGCTCGTCGAAGACAAGAAGTTCAGCATCGAGGAGATCGCCCGCTTCTACCGGGTGCCCCTGCACAAGATTGGGCACCTCGAGCACGCGACGTTCTCGAACATCGAGCACCAGGGCCTCGAGTTCGTCACCAGCTGCCTGTTCCCGTGGTGCCAGAGGCTCTGTCAGGAGCTCAACGCGAAGGTGTTCAACACCGGGTCGAAAGGACCGTGGTGGTACGCGGAGATCGACCTCTCGCACCTCGTGCGCGGTGACTCGCAGTCGCGCGCCCTCGCCGCCGCGTCGTGGCTGCAGAACGGCGTGAAGTCGCGCAACGAAGTGCGCGCCGAGGAAGGGCTCGACGACGTCGGCGACGACGGCGACGTGCTCACGGTGCAGGCGAACATGACGACGCTGGAGCGCATCACCACGGCCGCTCCCGGCACCGCGACGCAGGCTCAGCAGGCCGTGGCGTCGGCGCTCCGGAGCGCGTGCGCACGGTACAGCCGGCGGCTCGAGGCGCGCCTCGTCGTGCTCAAGGGGAAGTCTGACATCGAGCGTCACGCCGTGCTTGCCCGCTTCCGCACCGAGCAGTTGCAGGTGCTGGTCGACGACATGGCGTTCTTCGGCGCGCAGTGCGTCGAGGCCATCGGCGGGCCGTTCACGCGCGAGCTCGCGGTGCAAGTCATCGAGGCGCACGAGCACGGCGAAGACCTCGCGCGCGTCGTCAGCGCCCTTCCCCCTCGACGTCTGGGAGCCGCGGCATGAACTTCTCGTCTCGCCTCATCGACCTGCACCGCGCGCTCGCGCGCTATCAGCGCCCGGCGGCGAAGCAGAACGAGGCCATCGACGGCGTCGCCGAGCTGCACATCTACGGCGCCATCGGTTCTTCGTGGTGGGACGAGGGCATCACCGCCGAGTCCATCCGCCACCGGCTGGACCGCGCGACGGCCAGCGGCGCGAAGCGGTTGAACATCTTCATCAACTCGCCGGGCGGTTCGGTGTTCGAGGCCGACGCCATCTACTCGCAGCTGGAGCGCTGGCAGGGCGAGAAGGTGGCCTACATCGACGGGCTCGCCGCGTCGGCCGCCAGCTACATCGCGATGGCCGCCGACCGCGTGGTGACGCCCCCGCACGCGAAGTGGCTCATCCACAACGCGTTGATGGTGGTGTGGGACGCGTTCAACGCCGCGCAGCTGCGCGCGTACGCCGAGCGCACCGCGGCCGAGCTCGACAAGTACTCCGCGTCCATCGCGGCGCTTTATGTCGTGAAGACGGGGAAGACGCTCGACCAGGTGCTCGAGCAGATGGCGAAGGACGAAATCATGACCGCCGACGAGGCCCTGTCGTTCGGCCTCACCGACTCCGTCGGCACGTTCAGCGAAGACAACGCGCCCGCGCCGGAGCCCGACGCCGAAGCGAAGACGCTCGCGCTCATCGCGCGCACGCGCGCGCAGGTCGCCACCTTCAAGCACAGCCGCAAGACGAGGAACTGAGCGCCCAGGGCGCGCACGGCCCCATCGGGCCACCACCCGCAGCACACCGAAAGAAGGACACGATGAACCGGAAGCAGATGATGACGATGACGCTCGCGGCGCTGGTGACCCACGCTGAAGGGCTCGCCGCTGAACTGAACTCGCTGGCGTCGGCTGTCGAGACCGCCGGCACGCCGATGACCGCCGAGCAGAAGGCGGCCATCCTCGCGACGCAGGCGCAGCTGAAGGACGCGCAGGAAGTCATCGCGGAGAAGGAGACGGCCGAGAAGGAGCAGCAGGACCTCGTCGCCGCGGCGCGCAAGCAGGCGGGCAACGTCGCCGACCTGTCGAAGCCCATCCGCAAGACGGGCCCCGAGGCCGTCTCGCCCCGCATCACCGGCGGCGACAAGCCCGGCGCGAGCAAGGGCACGTTCGGCTTCCAGTCGCTCGGCGAGTACGTGAAGGCGGCGCGCGCGTTCAAGTCGAGCGGCAAGCTCGACGAGCGCATCGAGAACGCCGTCACCACCTACGGGCGCGAGTCGGTTCTGCCTGACGGTGGCTTCGCGGTCCCGCCCGACTACGCGGAGACCATCGAGAAGCTGATGGACGACTCCGACGAGTCGCTCGTCCGGTTCGTCGACGAGCGCCCCACCTCGCGCAACCGCTACGAGCAGCCCATCGACGAAGAGAAGCCGTGGACCGGCGGCATCGACGTCTCGTGGGACGCCGAGGGCTCGGCGGCCACGGCGCAGAAGCCGAAGCCGGGCAAGCTGGAGATCGCCATCCACAAGGTGCGCGGCATGGTGCACCTCACCGACGAGCTGCTGGAAGACGGCCCGGCGATCCAGGCGATGGTCACCGGCGGCTTCGCGGAGGCGCTCGTCTACGCTCTCAACGAGGCCATCGTGAACGGCGACGGCATCGGCAAGCCGCTCGGCATCATGCAGAGCGCGTCGAAGGTCGAGGTCGCGAAGAAGTCGGGGCAGGCCGCCGACACCATCGTGGCCGACAACATCACGGCGATGTGGGCCCGCCTGCACCGGAGCTCGCGCGCCAGCGCCGTGTGGCTCATCAACCAGGACCTCGAGGCGCAGCTGCCCCTGATGAGCATCGGCAATCAGCCGGTGTACCTGCCGCCCGGTGGGCTCACCGGTCAGCAGTACGGCACCATCTTCGGGCGTCCGGTCGTGCTGTCCGAGGAGATGGAGGCGCTCGGTGACGCCGGCGACATCGCGCTCTTCGGCGGCAAGTCGTACCTGCTGATGCGCCGCCGTGGCTCGACGCTCACCAGCTCGATGCACTTCGCGTTCGACCAGGACCTGCAGAGCCTCAAGGTTGTCGCCCGCTACGGCGGCGCGTCGAAGTGGCGCAAGGCGATGGCGCGCAAGAACGGCAGCGCCAACTCGCTGTCGAACATCGTCACGCTCGCGGCGCGCACGTAACCCTCTCGCCCGACCTCTTCACGGGGTCGGGCGCAGAGCAGGGGCGCTGCTCGCCGCCTCTGCCTGCCCTCCCTGCGAGACCTTCTCGGAGAACCAGATGGACCAGAACAGCGTCACCAAGGTCGTCCCTGCGCTGGCGTCGGCGGCCAAGACCGCCGACTTCACCGGCATCACCGTCGACGCGAAGGGCTACAGCGCCCTCATCTTCGCGCTGCTGACGGCCACCGTCACCGACGGCACCACCACCGTGAGCGCGGAGTACAGCGACAACGGCTCCGACTGGGTCGACGTGCCCGATGAGGAAGTCATCGGCACGAAGCCGGTCTTCGACACCACGCCGGCCCACGACAACACGGTGAAGCAGTTCGGCGTGGTCGTGCGTCACCGCTACTACCGCGTCGACGGTGACGTGGTTGGCGCGACGACCGGCCTCGTCATCGCCGGCGTCGCCGTCCTCGGCCACCCCACCTACGCGCCCCCGGCGTAACCGCGATGGTGCTGCGCGTCGTCACGCCGCCGGCTGCGCCTCCCGTCTCGCTCAGCGAGACGAAGGCGCACCTGCGTCTCGAGGAGACGGCGGACGACGCGTACGTGGAACGACTCGTGGAGGCCTCGCGCCTCCACGTCGAGAAGGTCACCGAGCGCGCCCTGGTCGAGCGCGAGGTCGAACTGCGCACCGCACCGCCCTGCAGCAGCAGCGCGCGGGTGCGGCTGCCCGGTGGACACCTGCAGTCCGCGGCCGAGGTGACCGCCGTCGCGTACATCGACGACGACGGTACCGAGCAGGCGATGGACCTCGCCGACGTCATCATCGTGCTGGGCGGCGACTCGACGCCCGCCGAGCTGCTGCCTGCTTCGGCGTGGCCCAGCATGGCGGCGCGCCCCGACGCGTTGCGCGTCACGTACTCCGTCGGTTGGCCGTCGCCCGCTGACGTGCCCGAGCCGCTGCGTCACGCGGTGCTGCTCATGGTGTCGCAGCTCTACGAGCACCGCACCCCCGAAGTCACCGGTCCCACCAGCACCCTCGCGCTGTCGCTCGAAGCGCTGATGGCGCCGTACCGATTCACCACCCTCTGAAGGAGAAGACACGATGGCGGCTCTCACGGTTCAGCAGTCCAAGCGCAGCGGCAACGGCGTCGACCTCGCCGGTGTGGCCGCCGCTGGTGGCGGCGACACGTTCCCCACCACCGGCAAGGAGGTGGTGGTCATCACGAACGGCGGCGGAAGCCCCGTGACGTTGACGGTCGCGACGCCTGGCACGGTCGACAGCCTCGCCGTGGCCGACCTCACGGCGACCATCGGCGCCGGCGAGACGCGGCTGCTCGGTCCGTTCCCGCCGTCCATCTACGCGACCGACGGGCAGCCGGGCAGCAACGTCGCGCTCAGCTACAGCGGCGTCACGTCCGTCACCGTGGCGGTGGTCCGGGTCTGATGACGGCTGCGGGTCCCATGCGCGAGGTGATTCACCTCCAGCAGCAGACGACGGCTCAGGACGAGACGGGGCAGCGCCGTCTCATCTGGGCCGACGTGGCGACCCGTCGTGCCGAAGTCACGCAGACGCCCGGCACCGAAGCAGTCACGAGCGCCACGCGTGCGGCGCGCGTGCCCACGACGTTCCGCATCCGGTACCCGCGCACCTTCACCGTCACGCCGTCGATGCGCGTCGTGCATCGCGCCCGCGTCTTCAACGTCGTGTCGGCTGCCGACCTCGACCAGCGCCGGGTCGACCTGCACATCACCGCAGAGGAGTTGGTCGGGGAGGTCGACTCATGAAGCTGCTCGGGATGAAGGAATTGCACGCGCAGCTGAAGAGCCTTGCCGTGGAGACGCAGCCGAAGGTGCTGCGGGCTTCGGTGCGAGCCGCATTCAAGCCGGTGCTCGAGGCGGCAAAGTCGAAGGTGCCGGTCGACACGGGCGAGCTGCGCGCCGGCATCGTGCTGGCCACAGCGAAGCAGGACCAGACCGTCGCGGCCGGGCTCGTCGTTGCGAACACGCAGGCGCACGCTCAGGCGCGAGTCGCCGCGGCGGCGTTCGGTGAAGCCCAGGTGAAGGGCTCGCCGGCGCGCCGGTGGCACCTCACCGAGCTCGGCACCCGAACGCAGGCGGCTCAGCCCTTCATGCGGCCGGCCATCGACGAGAACGCGGGCGTGGTGGTCGACGGGCTTAAGCGCGAGCTCGCGAAGCGCATCGCGAAGGCGCTGAAGAAGGGCGGCAAGTGATGACGCCGACGCCCCCTCCCGACGCGACGCCGAGCCAGCGCGGGCTCATGTCGGCCGCCGCGGCCACAAAGCTCGCCGCGTACCCTGACGACCCGTCGTCGCTGGGCGGCGGCGTCGACACGCTGGCCTCGGTCGGCTCGGCGCCGAACGCGAACGGCGGCACCATCGATGGCGACACGCTGACGCTGCAGCCGGCCGACGAGACGCACCCCGGCTTGTTGACAGCCGCGGCGCAGACCATCGGCGGCGCCAAGACGTTCGCGGCGCTGCTGACGGCGGCACTCGGCGTGGTGACGAACCTCGTGCGCGCGGTCGGAGCGACGTTGGTGCTGCGGTCGTCGCTGGGCGCGGGTTCGACGGATGTGGCGGTGCGCCTCGGCACCGAGGTCAGCGACGGCAGCACGCACGAGAGCGCGAAAATTCTGTCGTTGTGTACGGGTATCGGCAGTACGGAGGTACTGAAGCTGTACGCCACCAAGACGCAGCTGAATGGCTACGGACTCAATCTGCAACCCCAGCAAGGCTGGTGGACCGGTCACTTCACGTTCACTGGAGGCATCGGCTACATCGTGACGGTTGGCGGCGCGCTCGTCGTAGGCAACACCGCGGCAATCACCGGACGGCTGAGTGTGACCGGCCGCATTGATCAGTCAGGCACAATCGCGGGCTCCGCCGGCAATGTGACGATCAACAAACCCACCGGCATCGCATCAGTGGCGAGCGGTGCGACGAGCGTCGTCGTCACGAACTCTCTCGTCACTGCCACCACGCGGCCGATGGCGACGCCACTGGCGAACCCCGGCTCTCATTGGTGGGTCACACGCACTGCCGGCAGTTTCACCATTCACCTCAGCAGCGCCGCGCCGACCGATGTCGCGTTCGCGTGGCAGGTCTCGGAGATCCTCTGATGGGCATCGGAACCACCGCCGCGAAGCAGCTGCTCTCGACCACCAACGACCGAGCGGAGATCGCCGCGTGCGTAGACCTGCTGAACGAAGCGCTGCACGCCATCGACACGGCCGAGCCCGCGGCGCTCGCCACGCTCAAGGAGACGCACGCGGAGGCGTTCGAGCAGGCGCGCGTGGCTGAGATGTCGAAGCGCCTCGCCGAGCTCGACAAGCCCCGAGACGAGAAGCCCGTCGAGACGGTGCCGGTGAAGCCGAGCGAGCCCAGCAAGGTGAAGTGACCCGATGGCCGACCTCCGCCCCACCCTCGTGCTGGACTCGCTGGGCGCCCCGCTGACGGGCGCTGCTGGCTCGATGTCTGCCCAGGCGTGGAGCTCGGCCGGCGTGGCCCGAGGCAGCCGCACCGTCGTCGAGGCACGGCCGGGCTTCTACGCGCCCGTCACCACCGACGAAGACGAGGCCGTTGGCACGGTGGTGTTGCTCGACACGGGCGCAGCGGGGCGACTCCCGCGGCGCGCGGTGCTGGCCTGCTTCCGTCCCGACAACAGCAACCAGTTCTGGGCGGTCTGCGTCGAGGCGCCTGACGGCTCGCTGTGGACCGGCGACGCGCCCACCGTCGGCGAGTACGGCGGTGCATCTGGAGCGCGCACGCCCCCGGCCACGGTGCCGGTGCCCGCCGGCAGCACGTCGCTCTTCAGCTGGACGCCCACCGCTGACGACGTCGAGGCAGACGTGGCCATTCGCGTCGACGGGCCCGCGGGCAGCTCGCAGCCCTTCTGGTTCGGCGAGGCGCGCACGTACGAAGCGCCGCCGCCCCTGCCCGGCTCCAGCCTCGAGGCGGACCTCTTCGCGGCCATCACCGTCTCTGGCGACGTGACGGCGCTCGTGGCCACGCGCGTCTTCCCCGACGTCGCGCCACAGGACGCGGCGTTGCCGCTGCTGGTGGTGACCGTCATCGACGACGTGCCCGCGTCGACCCTCAACGGGAACGTGGGCGCCACCCTGTCGAACGCCCGCGTGCAGGTCGACGCCTACGCGAAGACGCGCGCAGAAGCCGCCGCGGTGGCCGCTGCCGTGAAGGGCGCGCTGGGCGACCTCAAGACGGCGAAGGCCGGCGGGCTGGACGTCTGGGCCAGCACGTCAG
>CAYWON010000069.1:0-14418 GCA_964459885.1 uncultured Archangium sp. | reverse complement strand
GGCGACCTCAAGACGGCGAAGGCCGGCGGGCTGGACGTCTGGGCCAGCACGTCAGGTCGCAACCTGTACGACGACGAGACGCAGTCCTACCGAGTTCTCACGGAGTTCAACGTCTGGCGCTGAGCCAGCGCAACGAGAAGGAGCAAGCACATGACGACACTGGCGAAGAGCACCAAGGGCACCACCATCAGCATCGGCAACGGCGACGGCCCGCCGGAGACGTTCGACGAAATCGCCGAAGTCACCAACTTCCAGATGCCGGGCGTCACGGTGAACAGCATCGAGGTGACGCACCTCAAGAGCACCGCCATCGAGCGCATCGCCGGTCTCGCTGACGGCGACACCGTGCAGTTCGACGTGAACTTCATCGCGAGCGACGCGCAGCAGCAGGAGCTGTTCACCATCGCGGCCGCCGGCACGAAGAAGAACTTCGTGGTCAACCTCAACGACCACGTCACGACGCCCACGAAGGCCACCTTCGAGGCCTTCGTGCAGAACCTGCCCGGGCCGGGCGGTGGCGTGAACGAGGCGGTGAAGATCTCCGGCATCACGCTGCAGGTCTCCGGCCCCGTCACCCGCCAGTTCGCCCCGGCGTAAGCCCAACACGGTGAGGCGGCGTCGACGTGCGCCGCCTCGCTTCACCCCACCCCACACCGAGACACACACACATGGCCTTCATTTCGTCGGACACCATCAAGAACATGCGCCGCCGCCGCGCCAAGGAGCTCGACCTTGAGCCCTACGTCGGAGAGCCGAAGAAGCTGCTGGTGCGGCCGATTCCCTTCTTCGACGCACTGGCGCTCCACGGGTCCGCGGACCTCCCGCCGAAAGAGCGCATGGAGCGCGTCGTGAAGGCGCTCGCATCGTCAGCGCTGAACCCCGAGACGCTGGAGCCCATCACCGAGGAAGAGCTCCGCAGTCTCGTCGCCGAGCTCGACCAGGGCGAGGCGCAGAGCCTCATCACGCAGCTCCAGAACCTCTCGGCGAAGAAGAGCAAGGAGGAGGAAGCGGCCGCGGGAAACTGACCGGGCCGCTTCAGCGTCACCGGGACTTCTTGTTCCGGCTCTGCCTCGCGCTGGGGTGGCCCCATCCCGACTTCCTCGGCGAGTACCTGTCACTCGAGCAGGTGCACGACTGGATGGAGTTCTACGGCCGCGAGCCGTGGGGCTTCGAGGCGGACGACTACCGCGCGGCGATGCAGGCGTTCACCGTGGCGAGGAGCGCAGGCAGCAAGACCGCACGCATCGAAGACTTCAGGCTGGGGCCGAAGCTCGCGAAGGCAGCCAACGCCGGGAAGCCTGAAGACCCGCAGGTGCTGAAGGAACGCATCCGTACGGCGTTCGGTCTGCACCGGCCAAAGAAGTGAGAGGAACCCATGGCGAAGCTGGAAAGCCTCATCGTCGACCTGCAGGCGAACACCGCGAACCTCCAGAAGGGGCTCGACACGGCGAACGCCAAGCTCGCCAACTTCGACAAGCAGATGAAGTCGCTGGTCGGGCTCGTCGCGTTCGAGAAGATCGGCGGCGCGGCGCTCGAGGCGGGAGCGGCCGTCGCCGCGTTCGTCGCCAAGGGCATCGACGCGCTCGACAAGATGGGGAAGCAGGCGGCCATCTTCGGCGACTCGTCGGAGAACTTCTCCCGCCTGGCGTGGGCCTTCAAGGCGACGGGGGTGGAGGGGGAAGAGTTCGGGAAGTTCATGAGCGGGCTCGGCAAGCACCTCGCCGCGGCAGCCTCCGGAGCGAAGGAGCAAGTCGCGCTGTTCTCCGCGCTCGGAGTCTCGGCGACCGACGCGACCGGCAAGGTCCGAAGCAGCAGCGCAGTCATGACGGAACTCGCGGACAAGTTCGCCGCGATGGCGGACGGACCCGCGAAAGCGCAGCTCGCCATCGAACTGTTCGGCAAGGGCGGCGAGGCGATGCTGGAGACCCTCAACAAAGGGAGCGCCGGGCTTGCCGCGGCTGGTGCCGAGGCAGAGCGCTACGGCGCAGTCGTGAGCGGCCCTGCTTCCGAGGCTGCCGGCGCCTTCAACGACACGGTTCAGAAGGCCCAGAACATCGCCGAGGCCTTCGCGATGCGGCTCGCGGCGGACGTGCTCCCGGCACTGAACAAGCTCATCGCGTCGCTGATGAACAACACGTCTCTCGTCGACACGTTCTCAAGCGCGCTGCAGGGCTTGGGCGCGATGACGAAGTGGGCGGCGTACGTCGGCACACTGCTCGTCGCGGTCTGGGACCAGGCCCTCGAGACGATGGGGCACGTCGCGAACGCCGCCGCCGCGCTCGTTACGGGCCAGTTCGCGATGGCCTTCGACGAGTCGAAGAAGGCGCTCAAGAGCTGGGACGCCGTCGAGGCAGCAGCAGCGAAGGCTGACAAGGACTGGTTCGACGCTCCGGCGCCGACGACCGCTGGAGCCACTCCGACCGTCAGCGCCGAGAAGGTGCTGCGCACGGCGAAGGCAGGCGCGGCGGCGCTCGACGCGCAGAAGAAGTCAGCCGCGGAGTCGAAGAAGGCGCTCGAGGACCTCATCAAGGTGGCCGAGGACTACGAGCGCAAGGTGACGACGTTCGGGAGCGCCGACCCGACCGCCGACCTGGCGGAGCGCCTGAAGTCGGGCGACCTCGCCGAGAAGCTCGCGAAGGTGGGCGACCAGGCGGGCGTGATGCGTGACCGAATTCTCGAAGCAGCGAAGGCTCTCGCGTCGCTCGAGACGGCGAAGTTCGAGAGGAAGCTGACGCTCGACCTCGAGTTCCAGCGCGGGGCAATTCGCGACCAAGCAGCGCAGCGAGGCGCCGCGGGCGCGCAGAAGACCGAGTTCGGAGAGTGGCGTCAGGCCACGGCCTCGTTCAGCGGCTTCGAGGCGGCGCTGCAGGCGTGGGAAAAGGCGATGGTCGACGTGGCCGAGGCCTCGGCCGGCATGGCTCGCGCCGCGCGCGAAGGCAACGCAACGGCGGAAGCTGAGTACCGCCGCGCGGCGGCCGCAGCACAGTCAGCCGCCGACAAGGCCGGCACGGCGATGGATGCGTTCAAGACCTTCGGCGACAGCGGCAAGGCCGTCGAGAAGGCGTTCAAGGAAGCCGCAGGCGCCGACTCGTGGGGCGCCGCGCTGGCGAAGCTCGACGAGAACTTCAAGGAGCTGGGCAGGGCGCCGAACTTCGGCGACGAAGTGAAGCTGTGGCTCGCGCGTATGGGCCCGATGTTGGCCGCGTCTGGTACGCAACTGCTCGGCGCCGTCGGTGACCTGGTCAACTCCATCGCTGAGGGTGCGAAGCAAGGCGGCGTGTGGGGCGCCGTCATGGCGGCGTTCATGGAGATCGCGAAGAAGACCGAGAGCGCGCTGAAGTTCCTCGGCATCGCGATGGAGTTCATCGAGCAGATCGCCGCGATGGTGGAGCCTCTCGTGAAGCCCATCTTCGATGCGCTGACGAACGTGCTCGGCGTCGTCATCGAGATTGTGGAACCTGTCTTCGCTGCGCTGGTGCCGCTCTTCGAGAGCATCGGCTCGCTCGTGAACAGCCTCGCGCCCATCCTCTACTCGCTCGGCGACCTGTTCGCGGCGATCGCCCCCATCCTCGAGTTCCTCGGCCGCATCATCGGCGTCATCTTCGATGCGCTCGCCCCCGTCTTTGAGCTCATCAGCGGCGTCATCAAGGTCATCGCGTCCGTGCTGTTGGGCATCATCATCGCGGCCAACGAGATCGCCGCATTCTTCGGCGACACGAAGGCCAAGGCCGAAAGCGACCGGCTCAAGGGTGTGCTGGAGGCGATGTGGGCGCGCACGGCGGACATGGACCGCGCAGCAATGGACGCTGCCGGCGCGAACCTCGAGAACGCGGCCGCCGCGGAGGAGAGCAGCGACGCTCTCAGGGAGTTCAGCAACTCACTCACCAACGCCCCGGCAGGCTTCCGCTACGCAGCTGCCGTGTTCGACGCCCAGGGGTTCGGCTCTGACGCCGTCTTCGGTGGCGAGCCCGAGCAGGTCACCGACGTCACGCTGAGCATCGACGGCGAGAAGCTGGCCCAGGTGCTTGAGCGCCGCGGACGCCGTGGCCGGTTCCGCCTGCAGGGCTACGGAGGGCCGGCACGATGAGCGCACTCAAGCTGTGCGGCATCGAAGTGGACGCCATCGTGGCGGTGTCGTCAGACGTCGAAGGGCAGACGCGCGACATCGGCGCGATGGACGAGGCCGCCGACGGCTCGATGTACGTCACCCGCAGCGCGCGGAAGCAGGACCTCACCTTCTCGACGGTGCCGCTGTCGCTCGCCGACGCGCTGGCGTGGTGGAGTTTTTTTACTGGAGAGGGTGAGACGTGGTCCTTCGACTCGTCGCTCTACGGCAGCAAGGGCACCGGACCGTCTGGCACGACGGGCACCGCGGTGCAGAGCGCCGGGAGCGCGAAGTACGGAGCCGGCAAGCTGTCGCTCAGCGCATCGAGCTCCATCACGTGGGACGACGCCACCCGCAACAGCTTCGGTCGGCTCGCGGTGTGGACCGTCAGCGTGTGGCGGAACGCTGGCTCGTGGACCCACTACGTCGTCAACAGCTCCGGCCAGAAGTGGGTCGACGGTGTGCGCAACGACGCGGCCACCACCACCTTCCTGAGTGTCTCCGCGGGCGACGTGACGCTGAGCAACAGCAGCGGCACCGTCACCTTCGATGACCTCGTGGTGTCGCCGTACCTCTGGCCGCTCGACTGGCCCTCGCAGGTGCACGCGGCCGCGGCAGCCTTCGGCCCCCTGCCCTCGCTCGCGGCGACCGGCGACTTCGTCGACGAGCAGACCTCGCGCGCCGTCGTCGGGAAGGTCGAGAAGGGCAAGTTCATGAAGGTGGGCGGGGGCGTGGTGATGCGCACCCTTGACGTGGAGTTGGCAGCCCGATGAGGACCATCAGCGCCAGCGCGGCCGCAGCTCGAGCGGCTGGGCAGCAGGCCGACTTCGTGCGCGTGCTGGTGAAGGACGCAGGCGGCACCTGGCGCGACCTGACGACCTACGCAGGCGTCAACGTCTTGAAGTCGGTGCAGTGGAGCGAGGCCGCCTCAGAGCCGCACCGGACGGCGGACGTCACGCTGACGCGCGAGGTCTTCAAGCTGTCCTACTCGCCGTGGGTGGGCGCGAGCGCCATCAACCGCGGCTTCGTGCACACGGCCTCGCCGGTGGCGCTCCTGCAGCTGACGCGCGAGTTCCGCATCGACGCCGCCGTGGTGCCGATGGGCCGCGAGCCCGCGTCGGGCGACTGGCTGACGGTCTTCAGGGGGCGCATCGACAACGTGGACCCCGGCGGTGGCGAGCTGAAGTTCGGCGGGCGAGACCTCGCCGGGCGTCTCGCAGACCAGCAAATCAAGCGCGAGCTCGTCTACTGCCTCGCCGAGTACTCGGGAGCGTCACCCGCGCTGCGCCCGTGGGAGCCGGGCATGGTGGCGACCGTCGGTGACTTCGTGCTGCCGGCGTCTCGAGGGGCGTCTGACTCGGGGCAAGGGAAGTTCTTCCAGTGCACCACCGCCGGCACGACGGCCAACAGCGAACCCACGTGGCCGGGCGCGGGCACCGTCGCCGACGGCACCGCCGTGTGGACCTACCGCGGCGCCACCCAGACGCTGGGGCGCCCCGTGCAGCAGGTCATTCAGGCAATCCTCGACAGCGCGCGGTCGACGGGCGAGGCCTCGGTGCCCGTCTACACGCCGACGTCGCCGGGCTGGGCCGTGCGGGAGTTCCTGCAGGGTCGAGACAAGGCGTTCGCCGCGGTGCGCGCTCTCGCCGCGCAAATCGGCTGGGACCTCCGCTTCAAGTGGGACGGCGGCACCTCCGACTTCCGGCTGACGTTGTTCGAGCCCGACCGCGCGAAGACGACGGCCGACCTCACCTTCACGGCGGCGCAGTTCGAAACGCCGCAGAAGTTCGAGCAGGACGTCGAGAACATTCGCAACGCGTGGACCATCAAGTACAGCGACTCGGCCGACCTCTGGCCTGACGGCAGCCCGAAGCGGAAGGAAATCACCGTCACCGACGCGGCCAGCATCGCGAAGTACGGCGAGCTCTGGGCCGAAATCGCCGAGGGCAACGCGTCGAACATCGACACCAGCACGGAAGCCACCAAGATGGTGCAGGCGGCGCTCTCCGACTGCGCCGAGCCAGAGGCCGACTTCAGCGTCTCGCTGACGGGCGGCTTCCCCTGGGTCGAGGTGCATGACCTCTACAGCTTCGACGCTGACGGCCGCGTCTTCGACAGCGCACAGAAGATGGCGGTGACGAAGTTCAGCCAGAGCTTCAGCGACGGCAGGCTGCGGACGACGCTGGAGTTGCGCGGCAAGCCGTCGATGGGCTTCGGCCCGTGGCTCGGGAAAATCATCGACCTTCCCATCTACGGCACGGTCGGCGGCGTCACCGGCAACGGCAACATGAAGGTGCCGCCCACGTCTTTCTACCCGGGTGTCATCACCGCCAGCCCTGTGCCCGTGAGCGTGCCGGGCGGCATCGAGGTGCACATCGCGGGGGCCACCGTCGACAAGGCGCGCGACCCCATCGAGTACGAGGTGCACGTCGCGCCGAGCAACACGACGTTCACGCCCGACTCGTCGACGCTGAAAGCCGTCTCGAAGGGCGACCGCGTCGCCGTGATGGGCCAGGGCGGCGGGCAGCCGATGGTGACGCGCATCGTTCCTCGTATCGTGCGCAACGGGCGCATCGTGCGCGGCCAGCCGTCGCTGGGTGTCGAGGCCACTTCCGGCCGCGTCACCGCCGACCTGCTCGACTCGCTGGCGGTGCTGGGCGGGCCGCTCAACGGCGGCTTCGAGGACTTCCCGCGCCCGGGCAGTCCGCCCGCGCATTGGTCCTCCCTCACGTGGGACGAAGGCGACGGTACCGAGACAGACACGAGCACCAGCGTCGGGCGCTTCGTCCGCTTCGGGAGCAAGAGTGACCTTGAGTCGGACCTGTTTGCCGTGGGTGACGCGCCGTACGCGACGCTGACCGCGTGGGCCCGGTACGACGAGGCCGGCGTCGACCTCGAGGTCATCGTCACCTGGTACAGCGACGCGGGCGTCACCACAGTGGGGAGCCCGACGGCGCTGGCCATCACGTCGGCCATCGGGGCGCTCGACACGTGGCTGCGGTGGTCGGCCAACGTCACGCCGCCGGCGGGCGCCAACTACGCGCGCGTGGCCATCGGGCGCGACGATGGGGCGTCAGCGCTGTGGGACGTGGGCAGCATCGAACTGCAGACGTTCTCTCGCGCGTTCCTCTCGCTGCTGCAGTCGGGCTTCCCCGCCCCGCTGCGCATCGCTGGCGGAGACAACTGGAACACCTGGGACGGCGAAGGTGACGCCCGCATCGGCAACGCGACGTACGCGCTGAAGTTCGGCATCGCCACCGGCGGCGGCGGCGCAGGCTCCGCCACCATCGCGGTCGAAGGTGGAGTCAATACGCTGAACCTCGGTGCCGGCACAACGCAGGCGCATCAGCAGGCGCTGAGGATAGCCAGCGGTGTGGTGACTGCGACACAGGTTCTGTGGTCCGCGTTCACCTTCCTCACCTCTGGCGGCGCTGCAACTGGGTTTGGTCACTACGGCACGGGCTACCAAGACTGCGCTTCGTTCGTCGATTCGTTGGGGGTTGTCCACTTGCGCGGCCTTGCGTTGAACAGCAGCGGAGTGGTGAAGACCGTCGTCACCACACTGCCCGTGGGCAGCCGCCCTGCAGCGGTCAAGATATTCAATCAGTACGCGAGCACAGGCCCCGTGCGCGTGGATATCGACACGAGCGGTCAGGTCTTCCTGAGCGTGGCGATTGCGCACAACGGCTGGGTTTCCCTTGAAGGCATCACCTTTGACACCCGAGCGTGACGGAAAGGTTCGTTTTGGGACGGGAACGCCGAGCGGTTATGTCTCGCTCTCCGGCATCACCTTCCGCGCGGCCTGACGGCTGGTAACGGTCGGGCATTACCAGCCCGGGCGTACCTTGCTCGAGTGAACGGTGCGCACCTGCAGGGTCAACTCGATGCCCAGCGCGTCGACCTCGCTGCGCTGCAGGCTCGCGTGGAGCGCCTCGAGGCCGGCCATCAAGAGCACGCGACAGAGCTGGCCAGCCTCGGCGTGCGGCTCGGCGAGGTGCAGCTGTCGCTGGACCGTCTCATCTCGAAGGCAACGCTCCAGGGGCTGACGCTGGATCGACAGACGAAGGTGATGGAGCGCGTCGAGTCGTTGCTCGAGCAGTTCGTGCGACAGCAGACGCCCAGCATCGAGGTGCGCCATGGCTGAAGGCGCTGACCTGCTGCTGGGCTTCGCGGGCCTCCCTGCCGGCGTGGCCGTGTGGGAGCTCGGGAAGTGGCTCATCGTCGGCCGGCTGAAACGAGCCGAGAAGACCGACGAGAAGCTGGACGCCGAGAAGGAGCAGAAGCTGGACGCGCTGCTGCAGCAAGGCCGCGAGCTCGGCGTGCTGGTGCAGCGCATCGACCGTGACCTGGCGCTGCTGACGCAGTCGGTCTCTGTCCACACCGGCACCGTGGCCGAGGTGAAGGCCCGCGTTGACGGCATGTCGCAGAACTACGGGCAGCGCGTGGCGAAGCTCGAGCAGGACCTCGTCGAGCTGCGCACCCTGCTCTCCGCCCGGAGGCGCAACAAGTGAAGGCGCGCAGCGGGTGGCACAGCAGCAAGCTGCACCTCGCCCTCATCGCCATCGCGGTGTTGACCGTCGTCTTCATCGCCGTCGTCGCGCTGACGCGCAGCGCGGCTGGCTTCGGCGAGTACTGCATCGCGCTCGTGTCGCTGGTCGCGTCGTACAGCGGCTCACGCGTGGCTGAGTCGTTCGCCCTTCGGCGCCCGGCGCCTTCAACCGACGAGGTGAAGTGATGGAGCTCTGGCTGCATCGAGACACGCTGCAGGCCGACCTGACGCTGGGGCGTCTCTACATCGGCGGCGCCTACGAGTGCGAGGTGCTCGAGGACGTCTACCGCGGCGGCATGCCCAAGGTGCCCGGCCGCACCGCCATTCCCGCGGGGCGCTACGAGGTGAAGCTGACGCACTCGCCGCGCTTCGGTCGCGTGCTGCCGCTGGTCGAGGGCGTGCCCGGCTTCAGCGGCGTGCGCATTCACGCTGGCAACACGGCCGACGACACCGAGGGGTGCCTGTTGCCGGGGCGGAAGCGCGGCACCCTCAACGGGAAGCCCGCGGTGCTCGAGTCGACGCCCGCCTTCAACGCGCTCTTCGCCAAGCTGCAGCTGGCGCGCACGCCCATCTTCCTCACCATCAGCACCAGCCCGCCGCCGATTCTGCTGGGTGCCACGTGAGTGGCCGGGTGCCCCGCTGGGTGCCGTGGGTGGCGCTCGTGGTAGTCGGCCTCGCTGCCTTCTCGGCCGGGCGCTTCTCGGCGCCGCGCGAGATCGAGGAGCGCGTCGAGTACCGCACCGAGTGGAAGACGAAGACGGTCGAGGTCGTGCGATGGAAGACCGCGAAGGCCGTCGACACGCGCACCACGTCGACGCCCGTGCTGCTGCCCACTCTCGACGGAGGCGTAGTGCTGGCCGCTGCCACCGTCACCGAGACTCGCGAGCGCGAGAGGCACGAAGGCGGCCAAGAGACGACCATCGACACCGATGGGAGCTCTCGCGCTGAAGAGCAACGGAAGGTCACGCAGCAGCCGGACTGGCGAATTGGTGCCCAGGTGGGCGCCTCGCTGCGTGACCCGCTACTTCCTCTCGCCGGTCCGTTGGTCCTGGGTGTCAGCGCTGAGCGCCGCATCGTGGGAGGGGTCAGCGCTGGCGTCTGGGCGAACACCGTTGGCGCCGGTGGCGTCGGCGTCAGCGTGGAGTTTTGACCGCGGAAAGATGGCGCGAAGGGCTGTGAGCAACGGCCCCGCCTCTTCCATAGTCGGCCGCCACTCCATCAGGCCCGGCATGTGCCAGCCGACCCGCAGCGGCTCGACCTGATCAGCTACCGCCCGCGCGCAGGTCTGACAGGCGTAGAAGTGTGTGAGCACCGCCCCCCGCCGCACCAAGTAGATGTTGAAGGCATCAGCGATGCCGTCGAGCGCCCGGCCTTCGCGGCCGCAGGCGCCACAGCGGATGGCCGACCAGACAGGCTTCGGGACCGGGCGACGTCGACGCATCAGGCCAGACTACCCGCCTGGTCCGACAGCTCCGTTCGCTGAGTGGTCACCTCGAGGCGGTCGCCGAAGCCAACCTTCAGCTTCCGCGCCACCTCGATGCGCGCTTCGAGCCGCTCCATCACGGGCCGCCAGCGCTCGCCGTCGTCGCCACCGCGGATGCACTCCGAGAGGTACTCGTAGAACGTGCTGTGCGACGGGGTGAAGCGATGCGCCTCGCCGAAGACCGTCACGTCGTACGAGCACGAGAGACAGGCCTCTTCGACCGACGGGGAGCGGTCGTAGATGGAGAAGACGCGCTGGTACGACTCGCCAGGGAAGATGGGCATGCGGCAGCACCAGCACCAGCGAGGAACCCGCGCGCGGTGCACCGTCACCACCCACGCGTCGCAGCGCTCTTCCGCGTCGAAGTCGCACATCAGCGGACGCCCTTCGGAGGGGTGGTGGGTACGACCTCCAGCCGCGTGAGATCGCCGAGGTGCTGCGCGGCCTGCAGCGCGCCGTGGAACACGACGTCGAGCGCCAGCCGGGCGATGAGGTCGCCCTGCCCGCCGCTCCCGCGGTGCGTCAGCGAGTAGGCGCCCAGGCGGCACCGGGCCTGCTGCACGTAGACGACGAGGTCGAGCGCCTCCTGGTACGCGTCGACGACGGCGTCACGGCCGTTCCAGACCGCGAGAGGTGTGCCGTAGCGAGCGACGCCGAGCTCGTGCCGCGCCTTCATGTCGGCGCGCAGCCACTCGGGGATGACCAACGCCGTCGACTCGAAGAGCAACGGCCAGACCGCGTCACCCTGACCGGCCGTCGGCGCCGGCTGCTGTGCGGTGGCGGCGCTCACGGCGTCACCACCTTGAACGAGACGACCCAGACCCACGGGTTGATCGACCACGAGTCGGCGCCGTTGATGGACTCCCAGAGGCGATGGAACGCCCGACGAGGGTCGATCTCCCACGCGCGCCATTCCCAGCCGAGGTCATCGGTGCCGGGCCAGCCGTCGCGGTCGGGGAGTCCGTACTTCACCAGCGCGCCGTCTTTCGTGACACCTTTCAACCCTTCGGCCTTGGCGTCTTCCTGGCTGATGTCCTGCAGCCGCTCGACGCGCACGCCCGTCACCTCGAGCGTGATGCGCGAGGCCCAGCGCGGCATCAGCAGGGGCGAGACGTTGCCGCGAGCAGCCGCCTTCGGCATCGTCCACGTCGAGGGAATCGAGCCATCGGGGAAGTCGACGTCTCGACCGCCAGCCGCGTAGCTGACGGCCACGTCGCCGCAGTCGCAGGTGTCGAGCGAGCACGAGTGCGCGATGCGCGGCCGCCACGTCTCCTTCACCCACAGCGTGTCGCCGGGACCTCCGTACGGCGACCGAACCTCAACAGGGCACGGGTCGTCGGGAATCGAGTCGCGGAACTCCGCGACCCACACACCGTCGCTACGCTTCCTCATACCGATGAAGTCGCCGCGCTCGGTGAAGCGCTGGAGGCCACGGGTGCGCCGCGTCTGCGTCTTCCGCCCGTCGAGCAGCGCCAGCACCATCGGTGCCGAGAAGAGGACGGGCCGCGACTTCACGAGGGCGCTCAAGCCGCCCCTCCGTCGATGACGACGCGGCACCGGTCACGCCCGATGACGCGCGCAACCCGGCGGGCCACGTCGAGGTCAGCAGCGCCTGCCAGCAGCACACCGTCGGCGAGCCGCACCACCCTGCACCGCCGGCGCGCCGCCCGCTCGTGGTGCTTGTTCATCTCGCCGGGAGCGCGCTCCGGAGCCGCCGCACGCTGCGCTCGAGGTACACGCAGCATCGTCTGCTTGCCCGTCGCGATGCGGTTCACCGTCTGCCGCTTCACGCTGTACTTCTCGGCGATGACCGACTGCGGCACGCCTGCGCCCAGGTCGGCCACGATGCACTCGTAGACGTTGACCGTGTTCATTCTTTCTCCAGAGGTTCACCGCGGAACTGCAGCTCGTGGGCGATGGCCTCGAGCAGCGCCTCGTTGTCGGCGCGGTACTTCGGCGCCTTGTCCAAACGCTTCGACACCGCGGCGTGGACCCACCGCAACGAGGGGCTCGTGGCGTCGCGCAGCTTCGTGCCCGCGTCGCGACCGAAGGGAATCGGCCTGTCACTCAGCAGCGGCCGCTGCGGCGCCGCGGCGGTGTTGAGCGCACGGAAGCGCGCGTAGTCGACAGCAGCCGCGGCGAGGCGCGAGATGTTCAGCCCGTCGCGCGGGTCACCCTTCCCGAAAGCGATGGCGGCCGCCTTCAGCTCGGCCCACGCCTCCTGCAGCAGTCGCGTCTTCGGGCCCGGGCCGCTCGGCCCGTCGTCGGTGACGAGCGGGTTGCCCGGGCTCATCTCTTCCCGCCCAGCGCATCGAAGAGGGAGAGGAAGACGAGGCGCGCCACCTTCGGCGACTCGAGGGGCGCGGCCCACTTGAAGGCGTCGAGGGCATCGCCCGGCGGGGTCGGCGCGCGCCACGCACCAGGCGGCAGCACCATCATGCGCTCCGCCAGCAGCATGTCGCCGTCGGCGCGGTGCACGTCGGCGAACTCGTGCTCGTGGAGCGACACGCCGAAGCGCTCGCGCACCAGGCGCTGCAGACGGGACTCCGCGCGCCGGTACTCGTCGAAGATGGGCGACTGCTTCACCGGCGCCGCGATGTCGTTGAGGTAGGCCTCGGTGGCGTCGTGCAGCAGCGCCCACAGCTGGGCCTGCGAGGTGCCGCCGCGCAGCTTCACGAGGTAGCTGACGGCGAGCGAGTGCCGCGCCACCGAGTAGGGCTTCCGCGTGTGCCCGGTGAAGCGATTCACGTGCGAGAGCGCGTGCGCCACATCGTCGATGGCCAGCGACGAGGCGACCGGGTTGAGCGGGTCGACCGCGCGCCCGCCATGCGTCTGAATCCAACCGTCCATGGTGATGCTCCTGTGCTGCGTGGTGGGTGCTGCGAAGAACCGCCGCGCGCCGCCGGGGGAGACCAACGGCGCGCGGCTTGCCCGGCCGGGGTTGAGAAAGACCGTCGCGACGCGCCGGCGGGGGGCGGACTGCGCGTGCGACGGGAGGCCCCGACAGCGAAGGGCCTCGACGAAGGGTCACGCCGCGGTGAGGTCGCGGCGCTCGAGTTCGGCGCGCAGCTCGTCGGCGTCGAGGGTGAGCCGCTTCAGCGCCACCTCGTCGCCGGTCTCGGCCGCCTTCTCGATTTCGCGCACGACGAGCTCCGACGCGCTCTCGAGTTGCTCCTGCGAGTAGGCGCCCAGGGGCGTGCCTTTCAGCTGCCCGACGCTGAGGCGGTGACGGCTGCTGCGGGTGCTGAGGACGACGTTGTTCATGCGGTGTCTCCGGGTTGGGTGGGTGAAGGGGTCAGTGCGTCGGTCCGGGAGGGCGCTCCCCGGCGTGGAAGGCGTCGTGCTCGGCCTCCGCAAGCTGCTTCGCCGCAGTGATGCTCTCGGCCAGCGAGTCGACACGCTGCAGGGCCTCGCGCATCTCGCCAGCCAGCTGGCCCAACCGGGCGCCGTCGGTCTGCGAGAGCCACTCGCGCATCAGGTCGGCCGACGCGAGCAGCAGCCGGAGGCTCTCGAGCCCGCCGACGACGCCAGGCGCGAGCTCGCAGTGCACGACGCCCTTGATGATGGGCCCCAGCCCGTCGCCGTCGTCGATGAGCAACGCGCGCTGCAGGCAGATCTCCGACTTGAAAGGCGGCTTCAGCGTCCGCGCGTCGACCGCGGAGACGTCGAGCCGCTTACCGATGCCATCGAGTCTCTTCGTGAAGTTGCTCACGTGATGCACTCCGGTTGACGAGCGCGCACGCGGCTGGCGTCATGCGCCGCATGCACAAGCTCTCGTTGGTGTTGGTGGTGTCGTTGGCTGCGCTGAGCACCGGGTGCCGCAAGCGCGTGGTGGTCCTGTACCCGTCTTCGTCGGTGGCGTTCGCCTCGACCGGGGCAGGCGCGTGTGTTGAGCGCCTGCTCGCGAAGTCGCGATTCACCGGCTACATCGAGCAGACCGTCGACAAGGACATGGGCTTCTTCCGGGTCGAGACGCGCGAGAAACGCCCGTTCATCGTCGACGGCCGCAAGGTGTTCCTCGTCGAAGGCAGCGGAAAGAAAGAGCAGCGGAAGCTCTTCGCGAAGATGCCGGAAGGCTACGGCTTCGCCGTCGTGCGGTTCTACAACGTGCAGTGCACCGGGCCCGACTCGGCCATCGTCGTGCCGATGAACGATCGAGGCCCGCTCGAGCCGACCGACCTGATGGACGCTGCGCAGCGCGTCGAGCTCGAGCGGTACGCATCGGCCATCGGCGGCACGCCGGTTCTTCCTGCCGCGCCCTTCGGCGGCGAGTAGTTCGAC
>CAYWON010000068.1:0-32519 GCA_964459885.1 uncultured Archangium sp. | reverse complement strand
AGCTCGAGGAGCTGGTGGTGTCGGACACCGTGCCGCTGTCCAAGTCGGCGCAGGGCTGCGCGAAGATCCGTCAGGTGGGCACCGAGCGGCTGTTCGGCGAGGCGCTGGCGCGCATCTACCGCGCGGAGTCGCTGTCGAGCCTGTTCGTCTGAAGCGGACGCAGGTCCGGTCGCTTCAGGCTGGCGGCGCGAAGAACCAACTGATCACTGCGAAGAACGACTTCACCTTCAGCGTGACCGTGGTCGTGCCCGCCGGGACCAGCACCCGCATGTCGCCGATCGCGTTCGTCTCGACGCGCTCCGCGCCCTCCACTGAGATCAGCGGCGTTCGGTACTGGCCGATGTCGATCCAACACGGACCCGTCGCGTCGACGGTGAGCGCCAGCCGCGTGAAGTGGCTCGGGCGGTCAATCGGCGTCACGGTGCAGCCGTCCGTCTTGATGAACGGCCCCGGCACCACGCCCACGCCTCGCGGGAGGTACTCGCCGCCTCCACCTGCGTCAGGCGCAGTGATGACCCGGGTCATGAAATCGGGGGCGAGCTGCTCGTAGTTGAGGCGCTGCGCTTCGAGCAGCCGTGAGCCGTGCATCGCCACCGCGCACATCAGCAGCGCGGCGACCACCACCCGCGCCCACGGCACGTGCCGCGTCAACGCCAACGGCACGGCTGCGGCGATGGCCAGCACGACGGTCAGCAGCGTATTCATCCGCCAGGGGAACATCAGGAAGCCGGCCCAGTGCGACGTCTCGTACAGCGGCCGTGAAGCCTCACTCTGGAGCCAGAACGCCCACGCCGCGGACAACAGCAGCGCGCCCCACAACCTCCAGTGCCGACGCATCAGCAGCATGCAGGCTGCGCCGACGCCGCCGGCCACCACCAACGCGCGACCGAGCTCGACGGAATAGCCGCGCCATTGGGCGCCCCAACGGAACGCGTCGTCGCGCCACAGCAGCAGCAACGGCTTGTATTCCCGCAGCGGGTGCCCGTTGCGCTGTGTGACCTCGAGGTCGAAGTACGGGTGCAAGGCACGAATGGCCATCAGCCACGGCACCGTCAGCGGCAGCAGCACCGCGAAGAACACCGCGAGTTCTCGCGCGGCCTTGCGCCACCCCGCCCCGCCGTGGCGCCACGCGCCGACGACCCCCAGCGGCGCGAGCGGCAGCAGGCAGAACGTCGCCACCACCTGATGGGCGTGAAACAGCGCAGCGATGGTCAACGCCCAGCGGCCAGCGACACGCTCTCCGTTCGCGAAGCGCGCGCCGTAGAAGATGGCCCACGGCAGCATCGCCATCGCGAAGGTCTCCGCCTCAGCGCCACGAATCAACCAGTCCGTCGTGTAGTACTGGGAGGCCACCAGAAAGAACGCGGCGACCGCCCCGCCGAGCCGCCCGGCACCAAACCACCAGGCGGTGCGCCACGCGCCGAGCGCGCCGAGCGCCGTGACCAGCACCATGCCCAGCAGCGAGGCCTGGTACGCGCCCAGCGGCAACGCCAACCAACCCGCGAGCCAGTAGAAGCCGCGGTGGTACAGCAACGGCACCGGGCCTCCGTGGCCCTGGTACGCCGTGGTGCTCCACACCGGCAAGAAATCGCCCTCGACGAACGCGCGACGGAACTGCTCGGTGCGCTCGAAGACCGCGCCGAACTCGTGGTTGTACGGCCAGCTGTCACCGCCCAGCACCGGACGATGCACGAACCAGCCGAGCGCCAGACAGCACAGCACCGCCCACCACAGTTCACGCCGCGGCATTTCCACCGCGACGTTCTACGGCATTCGCCGCCACGACACGGGTGAAAGGCGGTGTAGATCGAACCCGTGCCACACGCCGTCACCGTCGTGCCCTGCTTCAACGAGGCGCTCCGCCTCAACGGCGCGAGGCTGCTCGAGCTCACGGGTGCGCCGCAGCACGCAGTGGTCTTCGTGAACGACGGGTCGTCCGACGAGACCGGTGCCCGCCTCGACGCGCTCGCCGGTGACGACGTCCACGTCATCCACCTGCCCGAGAATCGCGGCAAGGCCGAAGCCGTGCGCGTCGGCCTGCGGTGGGCGATCGATCACGGTGCAGACGCCGTTGGCTATTTCGACGCCGACCTCGCGACGCCGCCCTCCGAGATGCTCCGCTTGTTCACGCTGCTGAACGACGGCGGGCCGCAGTTCGCGCTCGCGTCGCGCGTGGCGCTCCTGGGCAACCACATCGAGCGCACGGCGAGCCGCCACTACCTCGGCCGCATCTTCGCCACCGCCGCGTCGATCGCGATGGGTCTCCCCATCTACGACACCCAGTGCGGCGCCAAGGCCATGCGCGTCAGCGAGGTGCTCAAGCGCGCGCTCGAGCAGCCGTTCACCTCGCGCTGGGTCTTCGACATCGAGCTGATGATGCGGCTCCTCGAAGGCAACGACGCCGGGCGCCTGCGCCCGTCGGACTTCGTCGAGATGCCGCTGCGCGCCTGGGAAGACGTGAAGGGCAGCAAGCTCTCGCTGTCGGGCATGGCGGGCGCCGCGCGCGATCTCGCGCGTCTCGGGCTGCAGCACCGTCGTCGCTGATCCACTACGGTGCGCCGCCATGCGACGCGCGTGGCCACTGATGTTGCTGCTCTCGGGTTGTGAGCAGGCGTTCCCCGAGAAGTTCCTCTTCGGCGCAGCGACGGCCGGCTTTCAGGTCGACCCGGGCTGCCCCACGCTGCCCGAGAGCGAGTGCGTCGACACGAAGTCTGACTGGTACCAGTGGGTCACCAGCCCCACCGAGCTCGACGACCTCAAGGACATCATCACCTTCGAGCCGCTCGCCAACGGCCCCGGCTACTGGGAGCTGTACGAGCGCGATCTCGACCGTGCCAGGAACGAGCTGGGCCTGAACGCGGTGCGCGTCTCGCTCGAGTGGAGCCGCATCTTCCCCACGCCGACCGACGGCCTCGAAGGTGACGCGCTCGCGGCCGTCGCCAACCCGCAGGCCATCGCCGGCTACCACGCGCAGCTCGCCGCCATGAAGGCGCGCGGCCTCACGCCGATGGTGACGCTGAACCACTACACGATGCCCGTGTGGATCCACGACGGCGTGGCCTGCCACAAAGACGTGAAGAACTGCGTCAACCGCGGCTGGCTCGATCGCGAGCGCAGCGTGCGCGAGATCGCCAGGTACGCCGGCTTCGCCGCCAGGGAGTTCGGCGGCGAGGTCGAGCTCTGGGCCACCGAGAACGAACCCTTCGCCTTGGTGCTGCCGGGTTTCCTGTTGCCCTCGAAAGATCGCGTCAACCCTCCCGGTCTCTCGCTGCGCTTCGAGGAAGCGAAGATCGTCATCGGCTCGCTCATCGAAGCGCACGCGCGCATGTACGACGCGGTGAAGGCCAACGACCCCACGTCGTCCGTCGGGCTCGTCTACGCGACGGCGCCGGTGAAGCCCGCTGACCCGGAGAACCGCCTCGACGTGAAGGCCGCCGAGAACACGTTCTACCTGTTCAACACGCTCTTCCTCGACGCGGTCACCAAGGGCCTGCTCGACGCCGACCTCGACGGCAAGCCAGACCAGGCAGAGCCGGTCGAGTCGCTCGCCAACCGCATGGATTGGCTCGGCATGAACTACTACACGCGCATCACCGTCACGGGCTCGCCGCAGGCCAACTTCCCGCAGCTCTCACCGCTGACGACCTTCGACCCGTTCACGCTGGTGCCGTGGGAGGACTACTCGAAGGGCATCTACGACATGCAGATGCACCTGCACGCGCGCTACGGCAAACCCATCTACGTGACCGAGACCGGCACCGACGGCGCGCCCGACGAGGAGCGCGTGGCGAGCTGGCTGGTGCGCCACCTCGAGTGGACGAAGCGCGCCATCAAGGACGGCGCCGACATCCGCGGCTTCTTCTACTGGTCGCTCATGGACAACTACGAGTGGAACCAGGGCATGCACATGCGCTTCGGGCTGTACGCACTCGAGGCCGACAAGACGCGCCGGCCGCGCAGCGCCGTGAAGCTCTACAAGGAGATCATCCAGAAGCGGGACATCAGCGAAGCGCTGGTGAAGCAGTACCCGCCAGAATGATCAGAGTTCGTCTTCGGTCTTCGCCAGCAACTTCACGTCGGCCTTCGAGAGCGGGAGCAGCTTCGCGAAGAGGTCTGGACGCCGCGCTTCGGTCAACTTGAGCGCGTGCCAGCGCCGCCAGCGGGCGATGCGCGCGTGATCGCCGCTCTGCAATACTGCGGGCACGCCCTGCCCGTTCCAGTCGGGAGGCCGCGTGTAGTGCGGGTGCTCCAACAGGCCTGACTCGAAGCTCTCGGTCTGCGCCGACTCGGCGTTGCCCAGCACGCCGGGCACCAGCCGCGCCACCGCGTCGACGACGATCAACGCCGCCAGCTCGCCGCCCGTCAGCACGAAGTCGCCGAGCGACAGCTCTTCGTCGATCACCGACATCGCGCGCTCGTCGATGCCTTCGTAGCGGCCACACACGAGGATCACCGAGCCACTGGCCGCGATCTCCCGCGCCTTCAGCTGGCTGAACGTCGCGCCGCGGGGACTCATGAGGACGACCTTCGCGTCAGGCAGCCGGGCGCGCGCGTCAGCAATGGCGGCCGTGAGCGGCTCGACCTTCATCACCATGCCCGCGCCGCCGCCGTAGGGCGTGTCGTCGGTGTTGCGGTGCTTGCCAGTCGCGTAGTCGCGAATGTCGGTCGCCCGCACCTCGAGCAGCTGCTTCTCGATCGCCTTCCCGATGATCGACTCGGCCGTGTAGCCGTCGATCATGCGCGGGAAGAGCGTGAGCACCTCAGCGCGGAACGCCATGCGTCACTCGTCGAACGACAGCGGCACCACGATGACGCGCTTGCCGGCGAGATCGACCTGCTTCACGAAGTCTTCAGCGAACGGGACCATCTGCTCTTCTTTGCCGTCGCGGATGACGAGGTTCGGCACCGGGCCGGAGCTCCACATCTCTTCGACGACGCCGAGCCGCTTGCCTTCGGGAGTAAAAGCCTCGAGCCCCACGAGATCGCCGTGGAAGAACTCACCTTCGGCGGGGGGCTCGAGATCTTCGCGCCGCACGAAGACCCCGGAGGCCTTGAACGGCTCGCAGTCTTCGCGTCGCGTCATGCCCTCGAAGCGCACGCGGATGTCGCCACCCGGTGCCTCCGCGACCGACTCGAGCGTCAGCGTGTGCTCCTTGCCGTCGCGGGTGACGAGCACGAGCACGTCGACCTCGTTGATGGCGGTCGACGCAGGGTCGAAGGTCTTGAGCACCAGCTCACCGCGCAGCCCGTGGGCGCGCGCGATGTAGCCGATCTGCAGCAGGGGCTTCACGGCGTAGCCGGAGCGCTGGCCTGCGGGACGACAGCCGTACCGTTCTTGCGATCGTCGACGATCTCCAACCGGGCCTTCTCACCCTTCTTCAGGGCCGCGTGTTGGAGCAACGTGCGAAGCGCGTTCACGGTACGACCGTCTCGCCCGATGACCTTACCGATGTCACCAGGCGCCACTTTGAGCTCGTAGAGCATGGCGCCGTCTTGCGGCGTCACGGTGAGCTCGACCGCCTCGGGCTGATCGACCAGCGCGCGGGCGAGGTACTCGACGAGCTGCTTCAAACTTACGCCTTGGGCGCGTTCTTCTTGGACGCCTTGTAGAGCGTGCCGACGGTCTCGGAGGGCTTCGCGCCGCTCTTCGTCCAGTGCGCCCAGCGCTCTTCGTTCACCGCGAACTTCGCCGGCGACTGGTTCGGGTCGTACGAACCGATGTTCTCGATGAAGCGGCCGTCGCGGGGCATGCGCGAGTCAGCGGCGACGATGTGGTAAAACGGGCGCTTGGTGGCACCAGCACGGGCGAGACGGAGGACGACGGCCATGGTGTTGAACCTCGAAAAAGTTAGGTGAGGAGGCCGCCTCTACAAGCAAAGTGCCCGGAATGTCAAGGATCCGCGACAGGCGCTCGAAACGGCCGCAGCGGCGTAAAAGTCCGCTCTTTTTCGGTGTTTGCGAGCTGCCCACAGGCCGCGGCGATGTCGCGGCCCCGGTTGGCGCGAATGAAAGCAGCGACGCCGGCGCGGTCGAGGATGTCGCGGAACCGCTCGGCGCGGTTGTCGACGGTGGTGTGGTACCCGAGGCCCGGATTCTCGTTGTACTGAATCAGGTTCACCTTCGCCGGCACGCCGATGAGCAGCTTCGCCAGACGGTGCGCGTCGTCGTCGCTGTCGTTCACGCCGTTCATCAAGACGTACTCAAACGTGATGCGGCGGCCCTGCTTGAGCGGGAACTTGCGGCACGCCTCCATCAGGTCAGCGATCTTCCACTTCTTGTTGATGGGCATGATCCCATCGCGCGTCTCGTCGCTTGAGGCGTTGAGCGAGATGGCGAGCTTCACGTCGGTCTCCTGACCGAAGCGCTCGATCATCGGCACGAGGCCGACGGTGCTGACGGTGATGTGACGGCTCGAAAAATTGGGCCCCTCTTCCGACTGCAGGATGGCGAGCGCGGTCTTGAGGTTCTCGAAGTTGTGCAGCGGCTCGCCCATGCCCATGAAGACGAGGTTGGTGAGCGGGCGCAGCAGCTTCGTGTCGTCGCCGCGTACTTCACGGTTCACGGCGTGCACCTGCGCGACGATCTCCGCCGGCGTCAGGTTGCGCATGAGGCCCAGCGTGGCGGTCGCGCAGAACCGGCAGCCCATCGCGCAGCCGACCTGCGTCGACACGCACAGCGTCTTGCGCTCGGGCGACGGCATGTAGACCGACTCGATCAGCTTCCCGTCCCACGTCTTCCACCGGTACTTGATGGTGCCGTCGATGGAGCGCTGCTCGAGGTCCTTGGTGAGGCCGGCGATGTGCGCGTGCGTCGCGAGCTTGGCGCGGAGGTCCTTCGAGAGGTCGGTCATTTCGTCGAACGACGTCGCGCCGCGCTGGTGCAGCCACTTGTAGAGCTGCTTGGCGCGGAACGCCTTTTCACCCAGCGTGGTGACGACGAACTGCGTCAGCGCCTCCTGCGACAGCGAGGCGAGGTCGACCTTCACGGGGCTGATGGGAGCGGCTTCAGACACGGCGCGCTGCCTCTACCAGCATTCGCGCGCCGCCGTCGAACGGTGGCCCGCAAGCCAAACGGCCACCTCCCGCGAAGGAAGTGGCCGTTCGGTGCTTCGCATGACGCGCGACTTACTTCTTGTGCGTGTACGAGAAGAGCTCGGTGGTGCGGAAGAAGTACGAGATCTCGTTCTTCGCGTTCTCGAGCGAGTCCGAGCCGTGGACCGTGTTCGCGTCGATCGACTTGGCGAAGTCGGCGCGGATGGTGCCCGGCGTGGCCTTCTTGGGATCCGTCGCGCCCATCAGGTCGCGGTTCTTCTGCATCGCGTTCTCACCCTCGAGGCACATCAGGACGACCGGGCCCGAGACCATGAACGAGACGAGGTCCTTGAAGAACGGACGCTCCTTGTGCACCGCGTAGAAGCCTTCGGCCTCACGCTGCGACAGGTGCTGCAGGCGGATCGCGATCGGCGTCAGGCCGTTCTCTTCGAAGCGCGAGATGATCTTGCCGATGACGCCCTTCTCGAGCGCGTCAGGCTTCAGGATGGACAGGGTGCGTTCAATCGCCATGGTGACGACTCCTTACAAAGGTGAGGTTGCGGCGGCGCGGCTACACGACGCATCGCGTGAACGCAATTGGCTTTTGGGCCCACACGGCCCGGTGCTACGCGCGCGGCCATGAATCGCAGCTTCCTGTCGCACCTGCAGAGCCAGCTCGACGGCATCCGCGAGCAAGGCCTCTACAAAGGCGAGCGCGTCATCACCTCGCCGCAGCGCGCGAACATCACCGTCGGCGGTCAGACGGTGCTCAACCTCTGCGCCAACAACTACCTGGGCCTCGGCGACTCGAAGGACCTCATCGCCGCCGCCAAACACGGCCTCGACGAAGCCGGCTTCGGCATGGCGTCGGTGCGCTTCATCTGCGGCACGCAGTCGATCCACAAAGAGCTCGAGGCGCGCCTCACGAAGTTCCTCGGCACCGAAGACACCATTCTCTTCTCGTCATGTTGGGACGCGAACGGCGGCGTCTTCGAGGTGGTGCTGAGCGAGCAGGACGCGGTCATCTCTGACGCGCTCAACCACGCGTCGATCATCGACGGCGTGCGCCTGTGCAAGGCGAAGCGCTACCGCTACGCCAACAACGACATGAAGGATCTCGAGGCGCGGCTCGTGGAGGCCAAAGACGCGCGCTTCAAGCTGATCGTCACCGACGGCGTGTTCTCGATGGACGGCGTCATCGCCGACCTCAAGACGCTGTGCGAGCTCGCCGACAAGCACGACGCGATCGTGATGGTGGACGACTCGCACGCCGTCGGCTTCACCGGTGACAAGGGCCGCGGGAGCCACGAGCTGCGCGGCGTGCTGGGCCGCATCGACATCTTGACGGGCACGCTGGGCAAGGCGCTCGGCGGCGCGTCGGGTGGCTACGTGTCAGGCCGCAAAGAGGTCGTCGAGCTGCTGCGTCAACGCGCGCGGCCGTACCTCTTTTCCAACACGCTGATGCCCGCCATCGCGCACGCGACGCTCAAGGCGCTCGACCTGCTCGAGGGCGGCGACGCCCTGCGCAAGCAGCTGGTCGACAACGCCGCCTACTTCCGCGAGCGCATGACGGCCGCGGGCTTCACGCTGGCCGGCGAAGGCCACCCAATCATCCCCGTGATGCTGGGCGACGCGAAGCTGGCCGGTCAGTTCGCCGACGAGATGCTGAAAGAAGGCGTCTACGTCGTCGGCTTCAGTTTCCCTGTGGTGCCACAGGGCAAGGCGCGCATTCGCACGCAGATGTCGGCGGCGCACACCCACGCAGATCTCGACCGCGCCATCGCGGCGTTCACCAAAGTCGGCAAGAACCTCGGAGTCATCCCATGAGAGCGTTGGTCAAGGCGAAGCAGGAACCCGGGCTGTGGATGGAAGACGTGCCGAAGCCGCAGATCGGCCACAACGACGTGCTGATCAAGGTGCAGAAGACCGGCATCTGCGGCACCGACGTACACATCTACAACTGGGACGAGTGGAGCCAGCGCACCATCAAGACGCCGATGCACATCGGCCACGAGTTCATGGGCGTGGTGGCGGAGGTGGGCAGCGAAGTCACCGGCTTCAAGCCCGGCGATCGCGTGTCGGGTGAAGGCCACATCACCTGCGGCATCTGCCGCAACTGCCGCGCCGGCAAGCGTCACCTGTGCCGCAACACGGTGGGCCTCGGCGTCAACCGGCCCGGCTGCTTCGCCGAGTACGTCGCGCTGCCGGCGTTCAACGTCTTCCCCATTCCCGTCGGCATCCCCGATGAGATCGCGGCGTTCTTCGACCCGCTCGGCAACGCGGTGCACACCGCGCTCTCGTTCGATCTCGTCGGCGAAGACGTGCTCATCACCGGCGCCGGCCCCATCGGCGTCATGGCTGCGGCCATCGCCCGCCACGTCGGCGCGCGGCACGTTGTGCTGACCGACGTGAACGAGTACCGGCTGGAGCTCGGCAAGAAGCTGGGCGCCACGCGCGTCGTCAACGTCGCGAAGGAAGATCTCAA
The DNA here is from genome assembly GCA_964459885.1 of uncultured Archangium sp. Taxonomy (GTDB): domain Bacteria; phylum Myxococcota; class Myxococcia; order Myxococcales; family Myxococcaceae; genus Archangium_A. The sequence continues at coordinate 23,003 of CAYWON010000068.1, read as the reverse complement.
GGGCGTGATGAAGGAGCTCGGCATGACCGAGGGCTTCGACGTCGGCCTCGAGATGAGCGGCAACGGCGCGGCCTTCAAGCAGATGTTCAACACGATGAACCACGGCGGCCGCGTGGCGATCCTCGGCATTCCTGCGACGGAGATCTCCGTCGACTGGAACCAGGTCATCTTCAAGGGCCTGGTGCTCAAGGGCGTGTACGGCCGCGAGATGTTCGAGACCTGGTACAAGATGCGCTCGATGCTGCAGAGCGGCCTCGACGTCAGCGCCGCCGTCACGCACCGCTTCCCCGCCGCGCAGTTCAAGGAAGGCTTCGAGGTGATGCGCACCGGCCAGAGCGGGAAGGTGGTCCTCGATTGGCAGGCGTGAAGAAGAAGTTCGAAGCCGTGCCCACGAAGGCCAGCAAGGCCACGAAGGCCGCGCGCGCTGCGAAGGCGATCGAGACGCTGCGCGCGCCGCCCAGGCAATCGCGCAAGCTCTTCGTGGCGATGGCCGGCAACATCGGCGCGGGCAAGACGACCGCCGCCAAGATGGTGAGCCAGAAGTTCGGCTTCGAGCTCTTCGACGAGCCGGTGATCGACAACCGGTTTCTGCGCCCGTACTACGGCGACATGAAGCGCTGGAGCTTCACGCTCCAGCTCGAGTTCCTCATTCGCCGCGTCGAGCACCACGAGCTGATCCACAAGGTGCCCAAGAGCTGCATTCAGGACCGCACGCTCTACGAAGACCCGGAGATCTTCGCGAAGTACCTCCACGGCCTCGGCAACATGACCGACCAGGAGCTGGAGCTGTACTTCGAGTACTTCAAGCGGCTCACGCGCCACGTGGCGCAACCCGAGAAGGTCATCTGCTTCGATGTGCCGAAGGTCGACGTGCTGCTCTCGCGCATCAAGACGCGCGGCCGTGAAGAAGAGAAAGGCATTCAGTCGGCGTTCCTGCGCGGGCTGAACGGCTACTACGCGACGTTCCCCATGGTGCTGGCGGGCAAGTACGGCGTCGACGTGTTGACGGTCGACGTCACCAGCCTCGACATCCGCAACGGCAAGGGCCGCGCGGAGTTCCTCGATCGCGTCAGCGATTTCCTCGCGCGCTGAGGCGGGGTTCCATGGAGCGCGTGGCCTGAGCTATCCCCTGAGGTCTGGGGGTGGCGACATGACGCGCGACGTGAAGTGGCTGTTCGCAGCACTGACTGTGTTCCTCGCCGGGTGTCCCGGCAGCATCACGCAACCGTTCACCATCGACGCGCCGACCACGCTGCGGCTGGGCGTCGGTGCCACGACGACGTTCGACGTGACCGTCAGCGGTGGCGAAGGCGACCTGACCGTCGAGCTGACCGGGCTGCCGTCGGGCGTCACCGCACGCAGCTCGCCGTCCGACGCGGGCGCGCGGGTCGAGCTGATCACCCAGACGACAGCGCCGACGGGCGTGCATCCGCTCACCCTGCTCGTCACCCGCGGCGCCGAACGCGCGCAGCAGGAGATCTCACTGCAGTTGATCGGGCTCCGCATCAGCGCCGCCCCCATCGTGGTGCTGGCGCCCGGCGGCTCAACGACCCTCACGCCCACCGTCGAACAACTCGGCGGCTGGAGTGACACCGTCGTGCTGTCGGTCTTGAACCTGCCCACCGGCGTCACCGCGACCACCACCGCCACGGACATCACGCTGACCGCGGCCAGCGGCGCGTCGTTCGCGCCCACCGTCGTCCAGCTCGTCGCGACGGCAGACGCGCTGCAAGCGTCGGTCGACGTCGAGCTCAGCCTCGACACGCTCGTGGTGAACGTGCCGCCTGCGATCGAGTTGATGCCGGGTGGCACGGCGCCGCTCACCGTCGAGCTCGTCGATGCCGATTTCTCAGCGCCGATCACCGTGACCGCGAGCGGTGACGACTTGACCAGCACCACCGAGACCGCGACGACCGCGTCGGTCGAGCTGACCGTCAGCGCAGCGCCGACGGCGACCGCGCGCGATGTGCCGCTGACGGTTTCGATCACCACGCGCGGCACGACGCGCACCGCAACCACGACCGCGCGCATCACCGCGCTTGCCTGGGCGAGCCCGCTCACCTGGTCGGTGCCGCGCGGCACCATGCGCACGCTGCCCATCTCGATCTCGAGAGAGAACCAGGCCACGGGCGACCTCAACGTCGTCGTGAGCGACCTGCCCGCTGGCGTGACCGCCACTGTCGATCCCATCACCGGCGAGACCGGCGCAGCGGTCGTCACCGTCGACGACACCGCTTCTCCCGGAGACACGGCGATCACCGTCACGGCCAGCACGCCCCATGGCACGAGGTCCTTCCCCATCACGCTGACCGTCAGCGACTTCGCCGTGCAGGCGCCGACGTCGTTCGTCGTCGTGCGCGAGGGCACCAGACAGCTGCCGGTCACCCTCTCGCGCGTCGGCTTCACTGACGACGTCGAGCTGACGTTTCAGGTCGCCGCCCCCTTCACCGCCCCACCGCCGGCGACGCTGACGGGAGGTGCCAGCAGTCACACCGCGACGGTGACCGCGCCCGTGGGCGGCGTGCCCGGCAGCGCCCCGCCGCTCACCATCATCGCGACCGGCGGCGGGCTGACGCGCACCGCGACCGTGGCGCTGGGCATCGGCGATTTCACGCTCGACGCCGCGCCGTTCGCCACCGGCCAGGACAACGCCGCGACCCTGTTGCCGATCTCCATCAACCGCATCGCCGGCTTCGACGACGAGATCGCCGTCACCGTCACGGCGCTGCCCACCGGCGTCACCGCGACGCCGCTCGTGGTGCCGGGGCCCGACTCCGACGCTGACGTGCCGCTGCAGTCGACAGGCGCTGCCTGTACGCAGGCGCGCGCCACCGTGACCGCGACCGCTGGCGGCGTCTCACGTACCGACACCTCGTTGATCTCCATCATCCCGACGTCGGGTCCGGGGCAGCGCGTTCGCCTCGCCGCGGCCACGGGCGCGCCGACCTTCGCGGCTGTTGAGGACACCTGCCCCGGCCTCTTCGTGCCGGTGGCCGTCGATGCCGGCGCCGTGGAGTTCGACGTCAGCAGCGCCAGCGGACGCTACGTGTTGCTGACGGCCTGCAACGGCCTGCAGCTCGACTACGCGACCGTCGCCGAGCGCAGCGGAGGCACGTTCAACTGCGGCATCAACCTCTTCACCTCGCACCCGACGTTCACGGCGCAGATCGCCGGCGTCACGCCCGGCCAGAGCGTCGAGGTGGCCACGGCGGTGCGCAGCCGGTTCTTCACGCCCACGGGCACCACGTTGAACGCCACGCCAATGTTCTCGATCCAGCCCGGCGTCACGGACCTCGCGGTCTCGCAGCTCTCCACGTCCGGCTTCCGCAGCGAGGCGACGACGGTGCTGCTCTCACGAGGGGTCGCCATCGCTGGTGGCGTCGCCTCCGTGTCGCTCGCCAGCGGCGCCGCGCCGACCGCCGACCCTGTGCCGATCGCGTGGCCAGCGGGCCCGGTGATCGGGTCCAACATCAGCGAGTCACTCTCGCTGGGCGAGGGCGAGGTCACGCTCGCGACCGAGAACACGCTCACCAACGGGGCCTGGCCCGGCCGTGCCATCTCTCGCGCCCTGCTGAACCCGGGTGAGCACCTCGTGGCGCGCGCCCGCGTGCTCGACAGCACGACGAGCGGCCGCGGCGTGGCGACGTACTCGCGGGTGGCTCCGTTCGCGCCCATCACGTTCGGCGGCAGCGTTGGCGACGCCGGGGTCTCGCTCGTACCGGGCGGCCGCTACGACGTGCTGCTGCCCGCGGTGGGCGAGCTGCGAACCGCGCGCATCTCGCAACCCGGTCGCTTCAACTTTTCGATCAGCGCGACGCCCGGCGCAGTGCCGCACGGCTCGCGCTTCACCACGCCCGATCTCTCGATGTTCGACGCCGAGAATCCGCCGGTGTGGGCGAGCGACGCCGGCGTCGTCGAGTGGACGGTCGAGCAGATCGAATCGCCCGGCTACTTCACGGCGCCGATCGACGGCCGCCTGGAACGGAGCGCGCGTCGCTCTGGAACCATCACGCCGTGACGGCGCCCGGTGTATGAGCGACGCATGACGCTCGTTGCGCGACGTGGCCAGGATTCCATCGTGGAGATGACGCAGCTCTTGCTGCCCGGCGACGCCAACGCGCTCGGCGCGGCCTTCGGCGGCTCCGTCATGGGGTGGATCGACATCGCGGCGGCCGTGTCGGCCCAGCGCCATGCGCGTCAGCAGGTCGTCACCGCCTCGATGGACGATCTGCACTTCCACGCGCCCATCAAGATCGGCTTCCAGGTCATCTTGCGCGCGCGCGTGGTGGCCGCGTTCAAGTCGTCGATGGAGGTCGGCGTCACCGTGCACGCCGAGAACCCGCTCACCGGCGAGCGCCAGCTCACCACCAGCGCGCTCCTGACCTTCGTGGCGCTCGACAAAGACGGCAAGAAGCTGCCGGTGCCGCCGCTCGCGCGTGAGTCCGACACCGAGCGCCGCGCGGCGGAAGAGGCGACCGCCCGCCGAGCGAAGCGCCTCGCCGAGAAGGACAAACCGGCGACGACGTGGCTCACGCTGCTGGGCGACTGAGCGGCGCGAAGATCTCCGCGAAGCGCTCAGGCGATGTGACGCCCTGCCCTCGCAGCCAGATCGCGGCACCTTCATCGCGGAGCCGCAGCCGCGTCACCGCGGCGAACACCGTCATCTCGGTCCGCTCGAACGCGCCCAGCGCCGCGTTGAGGCGCTCGGTCGACTGCGTCGCCAGCCCGTCGATGAGCAACGCCTGCGCGGTGGCCCACTCGGCGTCTTCACGCTCCAGCAACCGTGCGTGGCGAAGGGCCTCGTCGTTGCGCCCGAGCGCGAGCAGCACACGCGCGAGCAGCGATCTCGCCTCGACCCGCACGTTCTGGATGCGGAGCAGCTGCGACGACGAGAGCGAGGCCCAGCACGCCTCGAGCCGCGCCAGCGTCGCCGGCGTCGCGCCTTCGTAGAGATCCGCCATCGTCTCGGACAGCACGGCCCAGTAGTGCTGGAAGTGGAACGTGTGTGATGACCAGCCCGACAGCGCCGCCTTCATCGACGCGCGCGCGCCGCTGACATCGTCCGCCGCGAGCGACACCACGTTCGACAGCCCGAGCCGCAGCCCCGTCGCCGCGTAGCGATCGCCCCGCTGCTCTGCCTCGCGCAGCAGCGCGGGAATCCGCACCGAGAGCCCAGCGACATCGCCCAGATAGAACTGCGCCCAGACCGAGAACAGGCGCGCGTTCGCGGCCTCCCAGCTGACCTGCGCGCCCACGTCGGCGAAGCGGCGCTCGGCTTCCGCGGTGAGTCGCGCCGCGTCTCGCCAGCGCCCCACGAGGAAGTGCGTCAGCCCGTCGCAGAAGTCGATGAGCCCGATCAACGTCGGCTCACGATGGCGCTCGGCGATGGCGCGCGACTCGGCGATCAACTCCGCCGCACGCGCGGCGCTGCCGACACCGCCCGTGGCCACGAACGCTGCCTCGGCCGATAGCGCTCGCGCCACGCGCTGGGGCTCGCCGGCTTCGAGCGCGAAGAGGAGCTGCCGCGTCTGAAAGCCTGCACCACGAATGGTGTCCACCATCGCGAGGCCCATCGACACCGCCCAGCAGGCGTCGATGCGCTGCAACAGCTCCGGCGCGATGCGCGAAGCCGGCGTCTCGACGAAGGACAAACCGCGGAACCAGAGATGAAAGCGGCGGAAGAGCAGCGCCATGACCGCGCGCGTCGGCGTCTTCGCCAGCGTCATGCCGAGCTGGTCGAGCACCTCGCGAACCGCCGCCAGGCCTTCGTCGATGTGGCCGCTGCGCAGCAACTGCTCGGCCCGGAGCCGGCGCAGCTCCAACACGCGCGAGGTCTCGAGCGGCGACTCCGATGGCTCGGACAACGCGAGTGAGTAGCCGCGCGCTGCGTCGGCGCCGCGACCCGACTGCGCCCACGCCTGCGCCAGCTCCAGCTGCACGTCGCGGCGGCGGCTGTCGTCGCGCGGCATCAACTCCAGCGCGCGCTCCAGCAGAACAGCTGCGCGCTCGAAGGCCAGCTGGGTCGAAGCGCGACGCGCGGCCGCGAGCGTCTCGTCGGCGGCGGCCTCGAGTTCCCCACCGGCGGCGAGGTGCCAGGCGACGGCGTCGGCATCGCCAGCGGCCTTGAGGGCGCGCGCCAGCTGCACGTGGATGGACGCGACCTCGTCGGCGTCGATGGCGTCGACCACGGCGGTGCGCGTGCGGTTGTGCCAGGGCTCGAGGTGCGCCTCGGCGGTGCCGCGCAGCAGCCGCGCTGACTTGAGCACCGTCACCACGTCGAAGTCGGCCGCGCGGAGCCCCGACACGCTCGCCGCCACGCGCTCCGGCAGCGGTGCAGCCGCCAGCGAGACGACCTCAAGCAGTCGGCGCTCTCGGCGTGGCAGCGCTTCGAGGCGGGACCGCATCACGTCTTCGAGCGCGACGTCGCCTTCGACCTCGGCCAGTTGGTGAAGGAGGTACGGGTTGCCGCGCGCTTCGCGGGCCATGCGATCGGCGCGGGTGGCGCCGCCGAGGTGGGTCGCGAGTTGGTGCGCAGCGGCGTCGTCGAGCTCTGCGAGGTGGAGCTCGACCGACTTGGAGCTCAGCGGCTGGCCCTCACCCCAACCCTCTCCCACTTCGCGGGAGAGGGGGACTTCGCGAGTGAACGACATCACGACCAGCCCGGCCGGCGCGTCGGTGCCCTGCACCAGCTCGTCGAGGATCTGCGCGCTGTCGCCGTCACCCCATTGCGCGTCGTCAATCACCACCACCAGCGGCCCGCGATCGCCCATGCGGCCGAGCAGCTCTCTCAACGCACCGACGGCGCGACGACGCTGCTCCGTGGGCTCCAACACCTCGCGCTTCGGCGCGTCGCGAAAACCGCGCACCCGCCCCAGCACCGGGAACATGCGCAGCAGCGCGGACGCGTCCCTGGGCAACAGCGCGTCGACCCGCTCAGCGCTCAACCCGTTGAGGTACCGCACCAGCGCGTCGATCACCGAATCGAGCGCCTTGAACGGCACCGACTCTCGCTCGTAGCAACGCCCGCTCAGCACCACGCCGTCCACCTCGCCCACGAAGCGTCGCAGCAGCGCCGACTTGCCCACGCCCGACGCGCCCGAGAGCCGCACCACGATCGGTGCGCCCGCGCGGCTCGCCGACAGGGCCTCTCGGAGCACCTGCAGCTCGCGCTCGCGTCCAACGAAGCCGGGCTCCGTGCGCTGGCGCGGTCCCTTCTCTCCGCCGAAACGCCGCAGGAGCTCGTCAGGGCCAAAGCGCTCCGCCAGCTCGCGTCGCAACAAGCCGGCGCACAGCTCGCTCAGCTCACCCGGCAACGACGGCACGAAGTCGCGCGGCGACGGCGCCGACCTGCGCTGCTTGTCCAACAACACCTGCACGCCGATGCCGTCGAACGGCACGCGGCCCGTCAGCGTCTGGAACAACATGACGCCCACTGCGTACCAGTCGGCCGCCGGTCCGATGACGCCTGAGCCCGCCTGCTCCGGCGCCATGTACGCGGCCGTGCCCACCACCGAGCCGTCGTCCGCTTCGCGCGCGCCCTCGAGCTCCAACACCAGCCCGAAGTCGAGGATCACCACCCGCCCTTCCTTCGTCACCAGCACGTTGGAGGGCTTCAAGTCCCGGTGCAGCCGGCCTTCTGCGTGAAGGAAGGCCACGCCCGTCGTCAGCTGGCGAAACGCGGCCTCGAGTCGCGGGGCGTCGTAGCGCGCCTCAGCCTTCGGAGACTGGATGGTGGCGCCCAGCTCGGCGGTCGGCGCGTCGCGCGCTGCCACCAACTCAGGCCGCACCCACGACAAGAAGTCGACGCCGTCGATCAACTCCAGCGCGATGAACCAGACGTCGCCCTCTGCGGCGAGCTCGTACAGCGCCGCGACGTTGGGGTGACGCATCGCCGAGAGCGCGCGGAACTCCAGCTTCAGTCGCGCGAGCGAGTCGGCGTCTTGCTGCCGAAGCACCTTGAGCGCCACGCGCAGCCCGTCGCGCTCACGGTCGATGGCCTCGTACACGACGCCCATGCCACCGGCGCCCAGCTCGCGGACGATCTCGTAGCGCGCGGTGCCCCGAAAGGCGCTCACGCGTCACTCCTTCTTCCGCGGCTTCGTCAGTCCGTACTGCTGCAGCCGGCTCACCAACGTGCGACGGCTCACGCCCAGCAGCTCGGCAGCTTTGGTCTGGTTGCCGCCGGTCTTGTCCAACGCCTCGAGCACCGCGCGCTTCTCGGCGGCCTCGCGCTCGTCACGCAGCCCCGACGCGGGCCCCGACGGCGTCACGTCGCGACGCGGCGTCGTCACCCCGCCCAGGCCCAACGCCTCGGCCGTCAGCGACTCTTCACCAGCCAGCAGCAGCGCGCGCTCGATGACGTTCTTCAGCTCGCGGATGTTGCCGGGCCATGGCCACGCGCGGAGGGAATCCAACGCGTCGCGGCTGAACTCGGGCGCCGGCCGCTTCTCGCGCGTCGCGGCGTCGGCGAGGAAGTGCCGAGCCAGCGGCTCCAGTTCATCGGGGCGCTCACGCAGCGGCGGAATGACGATCGAGATGCCGTTGACGCGGAAGAACAGGTCAGACCGGAACGCACCGCGGGCGACCTCCGCTTCAAGATCGCGGTTGGTCGCGAACACGAAGCGCACGTCGATGTCTTCGGGCGTGGTGGCGCCGACGCGCATCACCTTCCGCTCTTCCAAGACGCGCAAGAGCTTGGCCTGAATCGAAGGCGGCAGCTCGCCGACCTCGTCGAGGAACACGGTGCCTCCGCGCGCCGCCTCGAGCAGACCTTCCTTCTGTTTCACCGCGCCCGTGAAAGCGCCCTTCTCGTGACCGAAGAGCTCGCTCTCGAGCAACGACTCGGTGAGCGCCGCACAGTTGAGCCGCAGAAAGGGCCCCGCGGAGCGCTTGCTGCGCCGGTGAATCTCGGTCGCCAACACCTCTTTGCCGACGCCCGTCTCACCCAGCAGCAGCACGTTGATCTGTGACGGCGCGACGCGATCGAGCAGTCGGTAGATCGCCGCCATCGCGTCGTTGCGCACCACGAAGCCCGGAGCGGGCGCGCTCGCAGGCCGCGCGCAGGCGGCGATCAACATGTCGGCGTCGGTGCCGTCACGCGGCGCGGCGGCGTGGCCAGCGCGAACTCGAGCGCCACGCGCCACCAGCTTCGCTGACAACTTCTCCATCAACGACTTCGCCGCGTCGGCAGAGCGACCCGGCGCCATGACCTCGAACTGCCCGGGGCCAAACGACGCGACGACGTCATGCGGCGTCAGCTCGGCTGACAGCACTTCCTGCGCGGTCCCCGGCGCGGCGATGACCTGCAGGCGCAGCACCGCGAACGGCGGCTTCGTCTGGCCCACCAGCTCCATGAAGCGCTGGTGCGTGTGCAGATTCCACGGGCGTGTGCTGGCCGAGAGCGCGTCGACCTGCAGCACCGCGAGGCTGGTGCCCAGCTCGATGGTGTCGCCTTCCGTGAGCGCGACCTCTTCGTTGGCGGCCAGCTTGCGACCGCGCACCGTCGTGCCGTTGGCGCTGCCGAGATCGAGCAACCGCACGCCGGCCTCGCTCACCACCAGCTGCGCGTGCCGACGTGACGCCGCGGCGTCATCGAGCCGCAGCTCGGCGTCGTCGCCGCGACCGATCGTCACCGCGCCGCGTGACGGCAGCGCGAACGACGACGAGCCACCTTCGGTCACCAACACCACGCGCCAGCGCCCACCGCGCGAAGCGTCGGGCTTCTCAGCCAGCTTGACGGTTTCCTGGTTGGCGACGGTCATGAGCGCTGGAGATCAACCCTGCTTCGGGCTGCGGAGTGCACGCACCGCGTACTGCACACCCAGCACCGCGGCGATGACCACGAACAACAGGTTCATGCCCTGCGCGCCGAGGTACAGCCGGTAGCCAGCGATGCCGAAGCACGCGAGCGCGAAGACCCAGTTGCGAATCGCCAGCGGGATGGTGCGAATGGTCGAGATGAGCCACGCCGCGCCCAGCACCACCACCGCCACCCAGTCGATGCCGACACCGTTCATGCCGCGTCTCCTTCCTTCTTGTCCTCAGACAGCTTGCCCGCGATGTCGCTGAACGACGCGTGCGATCTGACCATGAAGAACACGCCGAAGAGGATCTGCTGCAGCATCTGGAAGATCCAGAGCACGTTGGCGTAGGCGACACCGCTCGATTTCACCGTCGCCTGTGGCAGGAAGACGCCGAGGCCGATCAGCACCGCCAGCTGCGCCGTGCCCGCACTGCCAGGCGCCGCGGGGATCATCATGCCCACGATGACCACGCACAGCAGGAAGTAGCCCTGAAACGGCGTCAACGTCAGCGGCGTGCACGAAAGCCCGGCAGCCCCAGAGCAGTCGAAGCTCTCGGCGAAGAACGACATGCCGTAGCCGTTGGCCACCCAGTAGACGGCAGTCCACACGAAGAACAACGCCATGTTCTTCGCGTCGGGCAACTGCTTCAGCGCGCCGACGAAGCCATCAACGATGCCCACGACCTTGTCGGTGAGGCCTGGCACCACGCGACCGACCGTCTTGCGCAGCAACCCGACGACGAGGTCGTGCTTCCAGCGCGCGATCAGCAGAAACACGAAGCCCGAAAAGAACACAGCGAACATCAGGTTCGCGCCGATGCGCACGCGATCGATGTCGGGCGCGTCGTCAGGCACGAAGAACATCAAGACGCGCAGCAAGATCGCGATGATGAGGCCGTCGATGATGCGCTCGAAGACCACCGAGGTCATCGCCGCGCTCCGGCGGATGTTCGAGCGCTGCGCGATGAGGAACGGTCGCGCGAACTCACCGAGCCGGAACGGCAGGATGATGAGCATCATGAAGCCGATGGCCGACGCCTCGTTCAGCTTCTTGAACGGAACCTTCTCGAGCCCCGACAGCAGGTTTCCCCACCGCAGCGCGCGCGCGAAGTGGATGACGGTGAGGATGAGGCCGTAGCCCACGAGCAGCCGCACCCAGTTGGCGGCCAGCAGCGCGTTCTTCATCTCTTCCCAATGCGTGTCCTTGAACGTCCAGAACAGGCAGGCGGCGGTGATGGCGATGCTGACGGCGAACTTGATCCAGCGGCTCACGGTGCGCCCCTTAGCTCAATCGACGACGCCCGAAAGCAGCTTCGCGGGGCGGTCCTTCATCAGGTCGTTGAACGCGCGCGCGCCCACCGCCTTCTGCAGCGCCTTCAACGAATCACCGACCCACTTCTCTGCGCCGACGGGCGAGTGCAGATCCGTCGCGGCCACCGCGTAGAGCCCTTCGTCGAGGAAACCGCGCGCCAGCCGCTCGGCGTTCTTCCCGTAGCGACCGATGAGCGCCCCCATGTCGAGCTGCAACAGCGCGCCGGCGCGCACCATTTCCGCGGCGCGGCCCTTCTTCTCGAACTCGAGGCAGCGCTCCGGGTGCGCGATGAGCGGCGTGATGCCCTTGACCTTCATGCGGAAGACGACGTCAGCCAGCATCGGCAACGGGCCCTGGTACGGCGCTTCGACCAGTAAGACCTTGCCGTCGCCCAGCGTCCGCGCGTCGGGCGTGCCCAGCGACGCGAAGAGCGAGTCTTCGAGGAAGAAGTTCTCGGCATTGCGGTGCAGCGTCAGCGGCAGTCCGGCGTCAGCGAGCGCGGCCTTCGTCGCCTCGAGCCCGGCGACGCACTGCGCGCGATCAAACGACGCGAACTCGCGACGGAAGTGTGGCGACGGCGCCAGCGTGCTGAAGCCCAGCTTCACCAACGCGCGCGCCATCTCGAGCGAGTCGGCCATCGACTTGCTGCCGTCGTCGACGCCGGGGATGAGGTGCAGATGCAAATCGACGAAGCCGCTCATCGCCAGTCGACCACCACGCCGAAGTTGAAGCCGCCGACCCAGTTGTTGCCCGGCCGGTTGCGCGCGTAGATGAACGGCGCCGCGTAGCCGAGGTAGAGCGCGAGGCGCACGTGATCAGCGACGAACACGCCCGCCTGCACGCGACCGTCGCCGTACGGCAAGACGTAGTTCTCGAAGAACAGCGACGACGTGTGCGTGTAGGCCGCCCGGTACCACGCGCCGCCGAACATCGCGCTGAAGCCCCAATGAAAGAGCTTGTAGTCGCCACGAAACGCGACGCCGACCAGGCCCACGTGCTGGAAGTGCGCCGTCATCGGCCGCGGCGGGTTGGCGCCGAAGCCCGTGCCGAACGCCGCCGTCACGATGAGCGCGTTGCGCGGCTGGTTGACGATGGGCCATTCCCACGCGAGGCGGATGTTGGGCGAGAACATCTCGCGGTTGAAGAACGTGCCCACCGACGCCGAGCGCGGCACGAACCACGGCACCAGGGGTTCCTGCTGCGATCGATCGCTGCCGGACCCCGCGATCACCAGGCTGCAGACAAGCGCGTTCACCATCGCGTCGTCGCTTTCGTCGTCCACGCCGTGCTTGTCAATGAAGACCCCGGGTTCTAGAAACCGCCCACTTCTTTCAGGCACTTTCGCCTCATTCGGGAGAGCTTCTTGTCCACGTCGCTCCGCACGTACGTTTTCCTCGACAGCTTGCAGCCGCAGCTCGCGGCGCACATCTCGACCACCTGCCGTGGTTACTTTCCGGTGCCGTACGTGGCGTCGCTCTTCGTGGAGATCGCGCCCGGCATGGCGATTCACCGCCTGATGGACAGCGCGCTCAAGAACACCAAGGTGCAGCCCGCGACGCTGGTCGTCGAGCGCGCCTACGGCATGCTCGAGCTCCACAGCGAGGACAAGGGCGAGGTGCGCAGCGCCGGCGACTCGATCTTGAAGGAGCTGGGCGTCAAGGAAGAGGACCGGATTAAGCCGCGCATCGTGTCGAACACCATCATCCGCGCCATCGAGCCGATGCACGCGATGATCCTCGACAAGATCCGCTTCGGGTCGCTCATCGTGCCTGGCGAGTCGCTCCTCATCATCGAGACGGAGCCCGCCGCGTACGCAGCGCTCGCCGCCAACGAGGCCGAGAAGGCCGCGAACGTGAAGCTGATCGACGTCAACCCGGTCGGCGCCTTCGGTCGCCTGTACCTGGCTGGCAGCGAGGCAGAGGTCGACTCGGCCGCCGAGGCCGCGCTCGCGGCGCTCAAGGGCGTCACGGGCAAAGAAGGTAAGTAATTTTCTCCACCGCAGTTCCACATCACACGAGAGGTACAGATGGCTGACGCACTGGGAATGATCGAGACCAAGGGCTTCGTCGGTATGGTCGAAGCCGCCGACGCTGCCGTGAAGGCCGCGAAGGTCGAGCTGGTCGGCTACGAGAAGATCGGTGGCGGCTACGTGACGATGGTGGTCCGTGGCGACGTCGCGGCCGTGAAGGCGGCGATCGAAGCCGGCGCCCGCGGCGCTGAGCGTGTCGGCGAGCTCGTCTCGACGCACGTGATCCCCCGCCCGCACGCGAACATCGACCTCGTCCTTCCGCTCGGCCGTCTGGACCAGGCGAAGGCCGAGAGCGGCCAGAAGTAAGAGGCCCGCCCGATGCTGCTCGGCAAAGTGGTGGGCACCGTGGTGGCCACCCGCAAGGAGCCGACGTTGGACGGCTCCCGCTTTCTGCTCGTGCGCGGCCTCGACGCCGAGGGCAAGGCCACGTCTTCGCTCGTGGTGGCGGTCGACGCCATGGGCGCGGGCGTGGGCGAGGTCGTCCTCTACGCGTCAGGCTCGTCGGCTCGCCAGACCGAGATGACCAAGGATCGCCCCGTCGACGCGGTGATCATGGCCATCGTCGATCAGGTCGAGGTCGAGGGTCGCCTGTCGTACGTGAAGTGATTCACCTGGAGCTCCCGCGATGAACGAGGCGCAGATCAACGCAATCGTCGAGCAGGTCGTTCGCCGTCTCTCGAGCGATCTGAACCGGGCCCCTGCCGCCAGCGGTGGCAAGGCCCCGGCGATCATCACGCGCCGTCCCGGCGTGTTTGACGATCTCGATTCGGCGGCCGACGCGGCCGTTCGTTCGCAGGAGCAATGGGTGGCGCTGTCGCTCGAGACGCGGGAGCGCGTCATCGAGGCGATGCGTCAGTGCACGCGCGACAACGTCAACGAGCTCGCGCGCATGGCGGTCGAAGAGACCAAGCTCGGCAACGTCAAAGACAAGATCGTCAAGAACCTGCTGTGCGCCAACAAGACGCCGGGCCTCGAGATGATGCGGCCCCAGGCGTGGACCGGCGATCACGGCCTGATGCTGCTCGAGCGCGCGCCCTTCGGCGTCATCGGCGCCATCACGCCGACGACCAACGCCACCGAGACCATCATCAACAACGGCATCGCGATGGTGGCCGGCGGCAACTCGGTCGTGTTCAACGTGCACCCGTCGGCCAAGGGCTGCGCGAACTGGTTCGTGCAGAAGCTGAACGAGTCGATCATCGCCGCGGGCGGCCCCGCCAACCTGCTGTGCTCGGTCGCCAACCCGACCATCGAGTCGGCCGGCGCGCTGATGAAGCACCCCAAGATCCGCCTCATCGTCGTCACCGGCGGCCCGGCGGTGGTGAAGGCCGCGATGAACTCCGGCAAGCGCGCCATCGCCGCGGGCCCTGGCAACCCGCCCGCCGTCGTCGATGACACCGCCAACATCAGCCGCGCCGCCAAGGACATCGTCGACGGCGCGTCGCTCGACAACAACATCGTCTGCATCGTCGAGAAGGAGGTCTTCGCGGTCGCGTCGATCGCCGATCAGCTGAAGACCGAGATGCAGCGCTTCGGCGCGTACGAAGTGCCTTCGTCGGCCATCAACCGGCTCGAGAAGCTCGTGGTGCACGACGGCCACCCGTCGAAGGACTGGGTGGGTCGCGACGCCGTGAAGATCGCCGCCGCCGCCGGGTTGAATGCGCCTGCGGGCACGCGGTTGCTGTTCGCCGAGGTCGACCCGACGCACCCCTTCGTGCAGGCCGAGCTTCTGATGCCCGTCATCGGCTTCTCGCGCTTGAAGACCATCGAAGAGTGCATCGCCGCGGCCGTGCAGGCCGAGCACGGCTTCGGTCACACCGCCACCGTGCACTCGACCAACATCGACGTGCTGTCGGCGATGGGGAAGATCATCAACACGTCGATCTTCGTGAAGAACGGCCCGTCGTTCGCCGGCCTCGGCATGACCGGCGAGGGCTACACGTCGTTCACCATCGCGTCGCCCACGGGCGAGGGCCTCACCACGCCGATCAGCTTCTCGCGTGAGCGCCGCTGCACGTTGAAAGACTCGTTCCGCATCGTCTGATGTCCACCGCGTCTCCCGGACCCGCGCTGGGGTTGCTCGAGCTTGAGTCGCTCGCGCGCGGCGTCGTCGTGGCCGACGCGCTCGTGAAGCAGGCCGCGGTGTCGATCGCCATCGCTGAGGGCGTGACGCCCGGCAAGTACCTGCTGGTCTTCGTCGGGCCTGAAGCCGAGGTCGCCGAGTCGTTCAAGGCGGGCGTCGACGCTGGCGGATCGCTGGTGTTGGACTCGCTGCACCTGCCGCACATCGCCGACGCCGTGGTGGCGGCGTTGTTGCGCAATGAGGTCTCGAAGGTGGGCGCGCACGACTCGGTGGGCATCGTCGAGCTGCACACCGTCGCGGCCACGCTGCGCAGCGCTGACGTGGCGCTCAAGTCGGCCAACGTGCGGCTGACGCACTTCCAGCTGGCCAAGGGCATCGGCGGCAAGGGTTGGTTCACGCTGGCGGGCGAGCAGGCCGACGTCGAGGCCGCGCTGGAGCGCGCCGCTGCGTCCGTGGCCGCCAACCTGCTGGTGACGACTGAACTGATCTCGCGACCGCACGCCGATCTGCGCGGCCGCGTTCTGTAGACCATCAAGGGGGACCCACACATGAAGCGAGTCGGGTTCGCGGCGTGCATCGCTGCGTCGATCGTCTCTGGCTGCAAGAAGGACTCGAAGGAAACGGTCACGCCCGACGTGCCCGAGGTGACTGAAAAGAGCGCCGCGAAGAACCCCGAGGGCTGCAACAGCGACCTCTCTGCGCCGATCGCCGCTGACTACACGCTGACCGCGAAGTGCAGCCCGTACACGCCCGCGAGCGAGTTCAACGTCGACGGGTACACGTTGACCATCGAGCCCGGCGTCGAGGTGCGCGTGGCGGACGGGCAGACGTTCAACGTCGGCTACTACAAGCCCGCGAAGCTGATCGTGAAGGGCACGAAGGAGAAGCCCGTGAAGTTCACCGGCGGCGTGACGTTCTACGCGCAGGCCGCGGGCTCGAGCCTCGAGGGCGTCGTCATCGAGAACGCCGGCACCGACGAGCACGGCGCGCTGCGCATCGAGACGCACGAGCTGTCGCTGAAGGACGTCGCGATCGTCAACGCGAAGAGGACGGCCATCGAGGCGCGCGTCGACAAGGCGTTGAAGGCGGTCAGCGGGCTCGACCTCACCAAGGCCGGCGGCGACGCGAGCGAGCTGGTGCACCTGAACTTCGGCACGGCGGGGGTGATCGGCGCGGGCGTCACGGTTCCTGAAGGCGCCGTGGTGTGGCTTCACGGCAACCTCGACGCGGAGATCACGCTGGTCAGCAAC
Source organism: uncultured Archangium sp. (assembly GCA_964459885.1). Lineage (GTDB taxonomy): Bacteria > Myxococcota > Myxococcia > Myxococcales > Myxococcaceae > Archangium_A. Next base: position 6,527 of record CAYWON010000068.1, on the reverse strand, counting down.
GGCGCGCCGTACCGCGTCGCCGAGACGGCCACCATCGACCCGCCCGAGGGCAAGACCGCGTCGCTCACACTGAAGGAAGGCGTCACCGTCGAGCTCGGCGAGAGCGCCGGGCTGGAGTTCGGTTACTACCGCGGTACGGCGGCGCTGAAGGTGCAGGGCACGAAGGAGAAGCCGGTGGTCGTCACCCGCTATGGCGACGACAAGGCCAGCACGCCGTCGAACGGGCTGCGCTTCTTCAACGGCGCGCGCGCGCCGGAGATCGACTGGCTGGTGCTCGAGTACGCCGGCGCCGCAGACCGCCCTGCCCTGTTCTTCAACGACCCACGCGGCCTGGGGAAGATCACCAACTCGACGTTCCGGCACATCAAGACGAGCGCCATCGCGGTCGAGACCTCGAAGGAGCGCTTCACGGCGTTCGACGGGAACACGTTCGAAGACGTGGAAGGCGCCGCGCTGCGGCTGCCGCTCGAGTTGGCGCATGGCCTCGGCGCGAAGAACGTGTTCACCGACAAGGCCCGCGTGACGGTGTTCGGCGAAGCGAAGAAGGACACCACGCTGACGGACCTCGGCGCGCCGTACGTCGTCGAGGGTGAAGTGAACTTCAACGGCGAGGCCACGAAGAGCGCGACGCTGAAGCTCGAGGACGGCGTCTCGGTGTTGTTCAACTCAGAGGGGAAACTGGCCGTCGGGTACTACGGGCCCGCGAAGCTCGCCGCGAAGGGCGTGTCGTTCGCCCCGCTCGACGGCAAGTGGAAGGGCGTGGCCCTCTACAACTCGGCGGTGGTCGAGCTCGAGAACTGCAGCGTCACGGGCGTGAACGACGACAGCCCCGCGTTGGAGCTCACGCCCGAGGTCACCGGCTTCGTGAAGAAGGTCGTCATCAAGGGCGCGAAGGTCGGCGTGAAGGCCTGCGCGCCGAAGGTGAAGGTCGAAGGCACGTCTCCCATCAGCAAGTGCGAGTGATGATTCGGGATTTCGCGCTCGAGCGCTTCTTCGCGAAGTACGAGTTCTCGGTGAAGTACCTCGCCTGCGCGAGCGACCCGGACTCGATGTCGATTCAAGACCTGCTGTCGCTGGATCCCAGGGCGCGGCAGGAGTTCATGGCGCTGGGCCTTGGCTACGGCGACTCGCGCGGTCGCCTCGGGTTGCGCATGGCGATCGCCGCGCTCTACGACGGCCTCAAGGCACCCGACGTGCTCGTTCACTCGGGTGCAGAAGAAGCGATCTTCGCGTTCATGAACGTGGTGCTGTCGCCCGGCGATCACGTGGTGGTGCACACGCCCGCGTACCAGTCGCTCTACGAGGTGGCGGTGTCGCTCGGCGCGGAGGTCTCGAAGTGGGAAGCGCGCGAGACCGACGGCTGGCAGCTCGACGTCGAAGAGCTGAAGACGTTGGTGCGGCCGAACACGAAGGTGATCGTCATCAACTCGCCGCACAACCCGACGGGCGCGTCGATCACCCGCGACCGGCTCGACGCCATCGTCGCGGTGGCGCGCGAGCACGGCTGCTGGTTGTTCGGCGACGAGGTGTACCGGGGCCTGGAGCACTCCACCGACCGGAAGCCGTCGGTCGTCGAGCTGTACGAGCGCGGTGTGTCGGTGGGCGCGACGGCGAAGACCTACGGACTGGCGGGCCTGCGCATCGGCTGGCTCGCGACCAGAGAGCGCGCGTTGCTGGACCGCGTCGCGGCCTTCAAGGACTACCTGACCATCTGCAGCGCCGGCCCGAGTGAGCTGCTCGCTGAGGTCGCGCTGCAGAACGCCGAGAAGCTGGCCGAGCGCTCGCGGACCATCGTGCGCGCGAACGTCGAGCTGATGCAGGACCTCATCGACAAGCGCAGCGACGTGTTCTCGTGGGTGCGCCCGGTGGCGGGCACGACGGGCTTCGTTCGCTACGCGGGTGGCAGCGCAGAGAAGTGGTGTCGCGAGCTGCTGGAAGAGAAAGGCGTGCTGTTCTTGCCGGGGCCGTTGTTCGACTTCGGTGACACACACTTCCGCGTCGGGCTTGGGCGGGCGTCACTGAAGGACGCGATCTCCGTCTCACAGCTGGGCACGGCAGAGAACGCGACGCCGGTCGCGCAGCGGGTGGTGGAGCTCTCGGCGCGCGCGTCGGCGGCGCTGCGCGTGAACGTGAGCGCGTACTTGCCTGCGGAATTGCCCGTAACAGCGCGCGTCGTGCTGACGGGGCCGGCGTACGCAGACCTGCCACTCGGGAAGCGGTTTGAGTTTGTGATGCCCGCGAAGCAACCGGAGCTGGCGGAGAAGACCACCGCGGTGCTGCTCGCCGCAGCTCAACCGTTCGGCCGCATGCCGCAGCTGGCCGCCGGGTGGACGCACATCTGCGCGATCGACTTTCCGGACGGCGTTCCTGGCGCCATCGAGACGCTCGACGAAGCAAACACGTTCACTGAGGCCAAGCTCTGGCTCTGCACCAGCGAGACGCGCGACGCCATCAGCGTGAAGTGACGTCGGACCAGGCCTTCTGCCGGCGCGCCTCGCGGACCTTCGAGGCGATGTTCAGCAGCTTGCGATCACGCTCGAAGCGGGCGCGGAAGTCCGCGTCGAAGACGCTCAAGTCGAGCGAATCGATGAGTGACTTCGAGGCGGCGATGACGCCCGCGAGCGCGAGGTGGGTGCCGACGTCGCTCGGGCTCCGGCGCGCCAACGACGTGATGGCCGCGAGCTGGCCCAGCAACAGCTCGACCGTCTCGCGCGGCAACACAGCGCGACCGTTGTGCACCACGCAGCCCAGCACCGCGCCGAAGACGTGGAGGTCCTCGATGGTGCGGAACGGCTTCAGGTAGCGCTCGTAGCCGTCGCCTTCGAGCACCGCGTCGACGCGCGCGTTCGTGAACGTCACCGCGCCGTGCGGAACCTCGGGAATGAAGTCGAGCTCGCGGCCATCGGTGTGTTCCACGCCCGGCGCATCAGCGCGGATGCGCGCGACCTTCAGCATGGGCCGGCCGTCGTGTTCTCCGACCTTCGCGACGACGAGCAACTGCTTCGCCAGGCGCCCGCCAGACACGAAGTTCTTCGTGCCGTTGAGGACGCCGTCGACGAGCGAGGTCTGGATGGCGCGCGGGTGGCCGCCGCCGGCTTCGGTCGCGCAGAGGGCGCCGAGTTCGGTGATGGAAGGGTCGAGCGCAGAGATGGCAGCTGAGTATCCAGCGAGGAACGCGAGCCCGAGTCGGTCGGTGCGCGCACCTCCGAGGATGGCGCGCTCGATCGAGTCACCGCTGGCCTCGCCGACTTGGGTGAGGAGTCTGTGGAACATGGTTGGCCCCTCACCCTGACCCTCTCCCCGGCGGGGAGAGGGGATTCAGCTCTCTTCGTCGGCCGGCGCCTGCATCGACTCCGGCGCGTTGATGCCCAGGATGCCGAACGCGCTCTTCAGCGTGTGCTTGATCGCCGCCACCAGCGCGAGCCGGCCCTGCGTCTTCTCCACGTCGTCGCTGATGACCGGGTCCGCGCGGTACTTCGTGTAGTAGCTGTGGAAGTCCGCGATCAGCTCCTGACAGAAGTACAGCACGTGGTGCGGCTCCAACTTGTCAGCCGCTGACTGCACGACGTCGCCGAGCTGGCTCATCTTCTTCAGCATCGCCTTCTCTTCCGGCAACACCAACTTCGCCAGCTGCGCTTCAGTCAGTTTGTCGGCGCCGACGAAGGCCGCGCCCTTCTCTTCCGCTTTCCGCAAGATCGACGCGCACCGCGCGTGGCCGTACTGGAAATAGAAGACTGGGTTGTCCTTCGACTGCTTCTCGACGGCGCCCAGGTCGAAGTCGAACTGCGCGTTCGCCGTCTTCATCAAGAAGATGAAGCGGCAGACATCCGCGCCGGCCTCTTCAATCAGCTCCGCCAACTCGAAGATCGTGCCCTTGCGCTTGCTGACCTTCACCTCTTCGCCGTTGCGCACGATCTTCACGATCTGCACGAGCACGAACTGCAGCTTCTTGTCGTCGAAGCCCAACAACTTCATGCCCGACTGAATGCGCGGCACGTGGCCCGCGTGATCAGCCCCGAAGACGTCGACCATCAGGTCGTAGCCGCGGTCGAACTTCTCCTTGTGGTACGCGAGGTCGGCCGTCAGGTACACCGGCGTGCCGTCGTGCCGGAGGATCACGCGGTCCTCCTCGTCCTTCAGCACGTACTTCCCGTTCTCCTGGAACGTCGCCGTGCGCAGGAACGTGCCGCCGAGCTGCTTGTCAGCGAACTTCGCCGCCTTCGATTCCTCGTTGCGGACCTTGTCGCCCTTCTCGCGCCGCTCGCCCTTCTCGGCCTCGTAGGTGACGCCGCGGTCCTTGTAGACGTCGACGACCGACCGCACCTTGCCCGCGTCGTGCAGCGACTTCTCGCTGAAGAACACGTCGTGGCTGATGTTGGCCATCGCCAGCGTCTTGCGGATGGACTCGAGATTCTTCGCCATGCCGAACGCGATGGCCTTCGGCAGCCACTCGCTCTCGGGCGCGTTCAGCAACGCGTCGCCGACCTCTTCCTTCCACGCCTTCGCGATGTCGATCACATACGCGGCCGGGTACTCCCCTTCGGCCAACTGCACCTGCACGCCGAACAGCTCCTGGTACCGCTTGAACACCGTGCGACCGAGCGTCTCGACCTGCTTGCCAAAGTCGTTGATGTAGAACTCGCGCGTCACGTCGTGACCCGCGGCGTCGAGCAACCGCGAGATCGCGTCACCCATGAACGCACCGCGCGCGTGGCCGATGTGCACCGGCCCCGTCGGGTTGGCGCTGACGAACTCGACCATGACCTTCTTGCCGGTCGACTTCGGCGCCTGACGACCGAACGCCTCACCCGCCTTCAAGACGTCGCGGGCGATGGCCTGAAAGACCGAGTCCTTCAAACGGAGGTTCAAGAACCCGGGGCCCGCCTTCTCGATGCTGACGACGATGCCGCCGGCGTCGACGAGGTTCTTGATGATGAGCTCAGCCAGCTCCGGCGGCTTCTTGCCGGTCGCCTTGCCCGCCACCATCGCCACGTTGCACGACCAGTCGCCGTGCGTCGGGTCCTTGGGGACCTCGACGTTGTAGTTGGGGATGCTCTCGAACGAGAGCTGACCTGACGACTTCAACGACGCGAGGGTCGCGTCGATCACTGCCTTCACTTGCTGCTTCATGTGCTGGTTCCTTCAGCGCTCGAGGCGCGCGCCCAACCAGGCGAGCGATCGCTCGAAACGGTAGTTGACGCCCATGTGGCCGTCTTCGAACTCTTCGTGGAGGTGTTCAACGTTGGCGCTCTTGAACTCGTCGCTCACCATGCGCGCACCCCAGCGCAGGTGGAACTCATCGCGCGTGCCGCAGTCGATGAAGATGCTCTTGAGGCGACGGTAGACATCGGCGTGTTTGCCCACGAAGCGCACGGGATCGTGCACGAGCCACCTGTTCCACACGTCGACGCGCAGACGCCCTGACGGCAGCTCGATGGGCAGCTCGATGTTCATCGGCTCGCCCTTCTTCGGCGAGTACGCCGCGCCCATGCACAGCATGTTGATGACGGCGTGATCGTCGCCGCGCATCTTGGTGGCCGCTGCGCGCGCCACGAAGTCGCGGTACCAGGGCTCGATGCCGCCGGACTTGAGTAACGCGCTGGCGGCCTGCGGCAGCTCGTTCAGGTACGAGTACTCGAAGCCGGCGTCGCCCGAGTGCACGCCGATGTGCTGGAACGTCTCGGGGTGGAAGCGCGAGATGACCAACGCGCCGTAGCCGCCGCTGCTCTTGCCGACGAGCGCGCGTGACGAACCGCGGGCGTGCGTGCGGAACGTGCGGTCGACCCAGGTCACCATGTCGCGCGCCACGAGGTCGCGGTACCGGCCGATGCCTTCGGAGTTGATCCACTGGCTGCCGCCCAGCGACGACCAGCCGTCGATGAAGACGCCGATGGTCGGAGGGATCTTGCCGTCGACGATGAGCTGGTCGAGCCGCTCGGGCACGTTCTTGGTGAACGCCGACACGTTCAGCCACTGCATGCCGGAGCCCGAGAAGCCGTGCAGGAAGTACACGACGGGGTAGCGCTCGTCCGACTCGTTGTAGCCGGGCGGCAGGTACACCGGCACCGCGCGCGTCGACACGTCGCCCAGCGGGTTGCCCTCGAGCGAGCCCGCAAACACCTGGTGAATCTGAATCTGTCCCTTCATCACTTTCCGAACTTCTTCATGACTTCCTGGAGATCCATCCACGCCTTCTTCTTCTCGTCGGGCGATCTCAGCAGGTACGCCGGGTGGAACGTCGGCATCAACGGGATGCCCTGGTACTCACGCCACTGTCCACGCAGGCGCGTGATGGCGGTGGTCTCGCGCAGCAACGTCTGCGCCGCGAACTTGCCCAGCGCGACGATCACCTTCGGCTTGATGACCGCGAGCTGAGACTTGAGGAACGGCTCGCACGCTTCGATTTCGTCGGGCTCCGGGTTGCGGTTGCCCGGCGGGCGGCACTTCACGACGTTGCAGATGTAGACCTCGTCGCGAGAGAACTTCATCGCTTCGATCATCTTGGTCAGCAGCTGGCCGGCCGCGCC
>CAYWON010000067.1:0-32817 GCA_964459885.1 uncultured Archangium sp. | reverse complement strand
CTACGCGGCGCGCGCCGCGAGTCCCTCTGCACGGCGTTTCTCAGCAACCTGCTAGGTGAGATGGCGCGAGCCAACGTGACAAACCGGTGTCAGCCGCGCCAACTCCGGTGCACGCGGCGATCGATCAGCACGATCTCGCACGAATAGCCCGGCGGAGACGCGAGCGCGTCGAACGTCACCGAGACGACCGGGGCACGATTCCCCACGAAGTGCAGCTGCGGCACGTCGACGCGCCACGGGTCTTCGTGGAGCGTGACTTCGTCGATGTACGAGACCGCGCTGTCCACGTGCAGCAGCCGGAGCCGATCGTTCGGCGCTGCGGGCAACGCCCAGAAGATGTCGAGGCCGCGACCGAGCTCCAGGCGAAACGAGACGTCGTCGCCGTCGAGCTCCACCACGAAGGCGTCGACGTCGAAGCCCTGCAGCGTCAGCGGGTCGCGCGGCTTGAAGCGTTCGACGTGCTTGCGCATGCGCGCATCATGTCAGCTGGCGGCGCGCGCGCCGGTGTCGGTCTGCAGCTCCAGCATGTAGCCCACGCCGCGCACGGTCTTGAGCACGCGGCTGCCACCGTCGACGCGGCCCAACTTCGCGCGCAGACGGCAGACGTGCACGTCGATGCTGCGCTCGAAGCTCTCGTCGCCGCTGCCCTTCGCGCGCTCCATCAGCGCCTCGCGGGACACAGCCTGGCCGGCGTCTTCGGCCAGCACGCGCAAGATGGAGAACTCGTAGCCAGTGAGCGGCAGTAGGTGGCCGCTGAAGCTCGCCCGCTGCGCGCCGGAGTCGAGGAAGAGCGCGCCCCGTTCCAGCGTGCGACGCGGCATCGCGCGCAGCGCCCGGCGGACCAGCGCGGCCCCACGCAGGGCGACCTCTCGCGGCGTGGCGCTCACCGGCACGGTGTCATCGGCGCCGGCTTCGAAGAGCGCGAGGCGCGACGACTCGGTCTCGTTGCTCACGACCAACAGCGGCAGCGACGTGGCCTTTCGCAGCGCGACGCAGGCTTCGTGCTCGGTCCAACCGCGAGGCGCGCCGCGCAGCACGACCAACTGCACGTCGTGCCCGGTGAGGTCGCGGAGCGCCAGCGTCAGCTCGGCCTCGAAGTGCAGCTGGAAGCCCGCGCTGGAGATCGCCTCGTCGCGGGTGTCGCTGCCGATGACCAACGCCGAGAAGCCAGGATTCAGGGGAAGGAGCGTCATGCAGGAGTTCGACAGGCGAGGGCCGCCAAGCGTGAGTCACGGCGTCAACGGAATGCGCTGCGACGCCTTGAACGGCTCAAAACCCAGTGATTTCGCGACGTCAGAGAGGCTCTCGCCGGCGTCGAGGCGTGCCTGGAGCTCGTCGACGGTGACGCCCAACCGCTCGGCGATGGCGTCGAGGCCGGGCGGCGGCGGCTTCGGAGGCCCTTCCAGCGCGCGCGCGGCGATGGCGTCGGCTTCGTCGTCCGAGGCGTCGGGGTGAGAGGCCTGGAAGTCCGCCGCGATGGCCTCAAGCACGGACTCCGTCGACACGCCCTGCGCTTCGGCGATGGCCTCGAGCGACTCACCGTTGCGCAGGCGCTCGCCCAGCGTCGCCGCGTCGAGGCCGAGCGCGTCGGCCGCGGCCTCGAGGAACGGCGGAGGACCCGGAAGCGGCCGCTGCGCTTCGAAGCCCGAGCGAGCCGCGTCGAAGTCGAGCTGCTTCGGCTTCTGCGCGGGCTGTGTCTCGACGTTGTTGTTCGACACCCACTTCGCGATGCCGGCGCTGAGAGTTCCTCGGATGGTGTTGCTCATGTGGCTCCTTTTTCGAGAGCGGGAAGTCGCTCTCTCTTGAAGGAGTCAGGTCAGCGTGAAGAAGTGTTCGCGCGATTCATCGACGCTTCATCACGCGCTTCACGATGGCCTGCGCCTGCGGCACGCGCAGCGCGATGCACGCGAGGCCGTAGAGGCCACCGAAGAGGGCGAGGAGGCCAAGAGAGCTGGGAATGCGCGGCAGCACGACCGGCGCGAAGTGCGCGCCTCCGAACTCGGTCAGCGACACCGTGCCGAAGTGCTGACCCAGCGCGAGCTTGAGGCCGAGCGTGACGACACCCGCGATGATCGCCGCAGGCCACACCTTCGCGAGCTGGCCGCGCGCCGACGGCAACGCGCCGAGCTCGCGCGAGAGGCCGCGACGCAGCAGCGTCAGTTCGACCCACGCCGTCACGCCCGTCGTCACCGTGATGAAGACCGCGCCCAGGTGCGGCGGCAACCCGAGCTGCCCGGGAAGAATGCGCACCGCCCAGTAGCCGAGCGCGATGCCCAGCGTGACGCGAATGGCGGCGAACTTGAGCGGCGTGCGCGTGTCTTTGAGCGCGTAGAACGCAGAGGAATACAGACGGCCCGAGGTCTGCGCCGAGAGCGCCACGCCCGAGCCCATCAAGAGGTACCAGGTGAAGCGCGAGTCGTCGGCGGTGAAGCGGCCCGACTCGAGCAACGCCGCGGCGATGAGATCTCCGAAGAGCAGGAACGCCACCGCGCTCGGCACCACGAAAAAAGCCATGCGCTCGAGGCCCGCCTGCAGCCGCTGCGTGATGGCGTGCGCGCGTTCTTCCTTCGACTTCTCGGCGTCGGCGCTCATCTCGGGCAGCTCGGCCGCGGAGATGGCCATGCCGAAGAGCGACACCGGCAACAGCGCGATGGTCTGCGCGTAGGTCAACGCGGCGACGGCGCGCTCCGAGATGAGCGAGGCGTACGCCATGTCGACCCAGCTGCTGACCTGCACCACGCCGCGCGCCATCACCGCCGGCGCGAAGCCCTTCACCACCTGCCTGACGTGCTCGCCTTCGAGCGACGGCTTCGGTGAGAACGTGCCCAGCAAGCGAACGACGCTGGGCAGCTGCACGAGGAACTGCGCCACGCTGCCGGCGACCGTGCCCCACGCGGCCCAGGTGACGATGGTGTCCTGCGCCTGACCGCGCGAGACGAGCAGCGCGACGATGATGCAGCCGTTCCACACCACCGGCGCCGCGTACGAGAGGAAGAACTTCTTGTGCGAGTTGAGGATGCCGAGGCACCACGCGCTCAAGACGAGCACGCCGGTGCCCGGAAAGATGAGCCGCACCAGCGTGACCGTCAGCTCGCGCGACGGGCCCTCGTAGCCGGGCGCGATGAGGTCGACCAACCACGGCGCGCCGAGCACACCCAACGCCACCATCGCGCTGACCAGCAGCGACAACAGGCCGAACACCGCGCCGGCGACCTTGCGCGCGCCCGCTTCGTCACCGCGCGCGCGCAGGCCCGCGTAGACGGGGATCAACGACGCCGACAGCACACCTTCGCCGAGCAGGTTCTGCAGGACGTTGGGAATGCGCGTGGCGGCCGAGAACGCCGCGGCCTCGAGGCCGTTGCCGAGGAAGTGCGCGAAGAGCTTCTGGCGAACGAGGCCGACCAACCGCGACAAGAGAATGCCGGCGGCTACGAGCGCGGCGCTGCGGCCACTCTTCTGTACAGGCGGAGACATCGGCGGGCACCGTATGCGACCGGCGCGCCACGTCGAGACTTCAGGCGCAGCGCTCGCGCCTCGCTGGCGCGGTTCCCACTGTCGCCTTGACCCGCTGGCCCCGGCACGTCAAACCGCCCGTCATGAGCCGCATTCTGGTCGTCGACGACGAAGCCAACCTCCGCAAGGTGCTCGCCGCCATTCTCCGCAAGGACGGCTACGAGGTGGCGGTCGCCGAAGACGGCGAGCAGGCGCTGGCCGAGTTCGAGAAGAACGGCGCCGACGTCATCATCAGCGACCTGGTGATGCCCAGGCTGGGCGGCATGGACATCCTCACGCGCGTGAAGGCGACGCGCGCCGACGTGCCCGTCATCATCATCACCGCGCACGGCACCGTCGATTCAGCCGTCGAGGCGATCAAGCTGGGCGCGTTCGACTACATCACCAAGCCCTTCGAGCACGCCGAGATCCGCTCGGTGGTCGCCAAGGCCGCGCGCGTACAGGAAGCAAACCAGGGCCACGTCGCGCCCGACGGCAGCGCTCGCAAGTCGATCATCGGCGACGGCTCGCGCATGGAAGAGCTGTTCAAGGTCATCGACAAGGTGGCCGACACGCCGTCGACGGTGCTCATCACCGGCGAGTCAGGCACCGGCAAAGAGCTGGTCGCCACCGCGCTGCACCAGGGCAGCTCGCGCCGTGACAAGCCGCTCATCAAGATCAACTGCGCGGCGATCCCCAAGGATCTCATGGAGTCGGAGCTGTTCGGCTACGAGCGCGGCGCGTTCACCGGCGCGGTGTCGAGCAAGCCCGGCCGCTTCGAGCTGGCCGACGGCGGCACCTTGTTCCTCGATGAGATCGGCGAAGTGCCGCTCGAGATGCAGGTGAAGCTGCTGCGCGTGCTGCAGGAGAGCGAGTTCGAGCGCGTCGGCGGCATCAAGACCACGCGCGTCGACGTGCGCCTCATCGCTGCCACCAACCGCGACCTCGAGAAAGAAACAGAAGCCGGGCGGTTCCGCAAAGACCTGTTCTATCGACTCAATGTCGTGCCCATCGTGTTGCCGCCGCTGCGCGATCGCTCGGGCGACGTGCCGAAGTTGGTCGGCCACTTCATCGAGAAGTACAACAAGCGCCTCAACAAGAAGATCGAGGGCATCTCGGACGAAGCGCTGACGCTGCTGCGCGCGTGGCCCTGGCCCGGCAACATTCGCGAGCTCGAGAACCTGATGGAGCGGGTCATTCTCTTCGCTGACGGCCCGCGCATCGAAGCGAAGGACCTGCCCGAAGGCGTGCGCGGTGGCATGCAGGCCGCCCCCACCCTGCCCGCCGGCGCCACGCCCGCGCCCGGTGAGACGCCGCTCAAGGACTTCCTCAAGCAGCGCCAGGCCGAGATCGAAAAGAGCTTCATCGTGCAGGCGCTGGCCAAGACCGACGGCAACGTCACCCGCGCCGCGAAGCTGCTGCAGATCAGCCGCAAGTCGCTCCAGACCAAGATGAAGGAGTTCGGCCTGCGCGACGAGTCTCCGGCGACGGAAGAATGAGCGAACGGCTCGCGCTGTTCCTCAAAGCGACGGACTCGACCGAGCCAGAGGCCGTCGCCCTGCGCGCGCTGACGCTGCACATGCTGCGACACCTGGCGCCGCGGCTCTTCGCGGAGCACCAGCTCGCCGCGCTGCAGACCGAGGCGCTCGCGCGCTGCGCTGACGTGGGCTTCGACTTCGACGCTGAAGATCCCGACGTGCTGCAGGCCGGCATCGACGCGTGGTTCTGTCGCCACGTCGCCGGGTTGCCCCACCCGAAGCCCGACGCCGACAAGCTCCGCGCGCGGCTGCAGGCGCTCGATGACGACGGCCTGCTCATCTATGCGTGGCTCCTGGGCGAGATCGCCGCGCGGTGCGGCGTCGACGTGCGGGTGCCGTTGCTCAAGCCGCGGCCGTACGCCGGCACCTCGCGGCTGCACGACACCTACTGGCTGACGCACCTGCCGATGCTGCACAGCGACTACTTCGCGGAGCCGTTGACGCACCCACAGAAGAACGAGTGGGCCGACGCGCTCGCCGCCGCGGTGCCGTGGCTGCAGCGGCAACCCAACGACGATCTCGCGGGCGAAGTGGCGCTGTGCCTGCGGGTGCTGGGCCGCGACGCGACGGCGGCGCTCAATCTGTTCTGCGATCACGCTCCGCCCGACGACGCGCACGCCCAGGCGACCGCGCTGCTGGCGCTCAGCGTGGAAGAGCCGCTACAGGGCTGTGGCAGAAAACTCGCAAGGTGATGCGGGGCCGCTACCCTGCGGCGATCCCGTCTCACGTCTCAACTTCCAGGAGCGTCGTCACATGCCCGAGATGCCCACGCTGGGTGCCCCGCCGAAGAACAACCCGCCGATCGTCCCCATCGCCATCACGGCGATCGTCGTGGGCCTGCTGCTGGGCGGCATCTTCTGGCTGAAGAGCAAGCCGTCGGAGCCTGCCCCCGAAGCGCCCGCCGCTGACCCGCTCGCCGCCGTCCCCAGCGTCGACCCTGCAGCGCCGGCCCCGGCCGCCGTGCCGTTGACGCCGGTGCCGCCCACCACCGTCGCGCCCATCGCGCCCACGCCGTCGTCGCGCGCCTTCACCGTCACCATCAACGGGCCGCTCGAGTCGGCCATCGTGGCCTCGGAAGGCAAGGAGGTCGGCACCGCGCTGACCCAGGTCGTGAACCGCTCGCTCGTGTGGTGGGTGCGCGTGCCGCAAGACCTCGTGAAGGGCGACACGCTGTCGGTGGTCTACGAGACGCGCGACGGCCAGGAGCCGCTGGTGCACGCGGTGCGCTTCTCGAGCCGCAAGCACGGCCGTGAGTTCGAGACGTACCGCTTCAAGGGCGCGGCAGACCCGTTCGCGCGCTTCTACCTGGGCGACGGCAGCGAGCTGGAAGAGCGCCTCGCTGACAGCCCCATCGAGAGCTACGAGCAGATCACCTCGCTGCTGCGCGATGGCCGCAAGCACAAGGGCGTCGACTTCAAGGCGCCGTCGGGCACGCCGGTGAAGGCCACGTTCGACGCGGTCGTCGCGCGCAAGAACTGGAACTTCCGCGGCAACGGCAACTCGGTCGAGCTGGAAGAGGTCGGCGGCAGCGGTCGCACCGCGCTGTACCTGCACCTCACCGAGCTGCCGAAGTCGCTCGCCGTCGGTCAGCGCATCAAGCGCGGCGAGACGTTCGCCAAGTCGGGCAACACCGGCCGCAGCTTCGCGCCGCATCTGCACTACCAGCTCATGAAGGGCGGCACGGTGCTGGACCCGTTCGATTCGCAGAAGACGACGCGCGCCGCGCTGCCGCAGGCCGAGCGCCCGGCGTTCGAGCGCCGCATGAACGAGCTCAAGGCCCAGTTCCCCGCGACGACGCTGGCGGGCGGTTGAGGGCCAAAACGTTGGCTTTGCTCGCCTTTCGACCTACCGTCCGAACCCGATGATGCGACTCGGTATTGTGCTCGCGGCGCTGGTCGGCACCTCGGTTTCAGCTGCCGAGCTGACGCGCGTCGCCTCGTCCTTCGAAGAGAAGGACCCGTTCGGCATGTTCCTCGACTTCACGTTCGACCGCGTTCAGGACCGCGGGACGATCTCACGTGAGTGGTACCAGCTCGGCGATCTGCAGGACGTCACCGAGCTGCGGTACCAGAACATCCGCACCAGCCTCGGCATCGACGTGCACCTCGGCCTCTACAAGGACCTCGAGCTGCACGTGGGCGTGCCCATCGTGTTCCAGAACGATCGCGAGTGGTTCTTCGCGGGTGGCACCAACCGCAACAACAGCACCATCTACCGGAACTGCACGTTGGACCCCCAGGGCACGCAGTGCGCCAACCCGGGCATGGGTGAAGGCCAGCTCTTCGAGGTCGACCCGCGCTTCAACAGCTACCGCGCGGGCCTCGGTGACTTCACGTTCGGCCTCGCGTGGAACCCGTTCGTGCAGAAGAAGGACCCCAGCAAGCCGACGTGGACCCTGCGCTTCGACTACACGGCGCCGACCGCTGCGGTGTTGAACCCCTCGCAGGCCACCAGCAGCGCGAACCGCGGCGCCATCGGCGACAAGATCCACCGCTACACGTTCAGCACGCACGTCTCGAAGCGGTTGAACCCGTACGTCGAGCCGTACGTGGGCATCTGGTACACGCTGCCGTGGCGCGGACCGGGCTTCTATTCGAACTGCGACGACGCCGACCCTTCACGCCTCGGCAACCCGCAGAACTGCGGCGGCAACGGCTGGTCGCGTGACGAGACTGGCATTCGCCCGCAGCACACCGGCGGCGCGAACTTCGGCACCGAGATCACCGTCTTCGAGCGCGAAGAGAAGTTCCAGAAGGTGGCCTTCGATTTCCGCGGTTGGTTCAACTACGTGTCGGAAGGCCGCGTGTACAACGAGATGTCCGACCTCTTCGGCAAGCTGCTCTACACGAGCGACTTCGGCCAGATCGGCGGTCAGTTCGGCGTCATCGGGCAGGCGGCGGAGTTCATCAAGCTGCGCGCGTACACGTCGATTGCGTACAACACCGAGCACTTCCTCACGAACGAGGACATCGGCAAGGACCTGAACGACAACGGCGTGGTCGACGTCAGCACCTCGCCCGAGGAGATCAATCCGAACTTCGACTACCGCATCGATCGTGTGGGCCGCCGGTTCCGCATCGAGCAGCAGTACATCTTCAAGCTGATGATCACCGCGTCGTTCAATTTCTGATGACCGCCCTGCTCTTCGCGTTGGTGATGGCCGCCGGTGCTCAGCAGGAGCCCGGCAGCGTCACGCTGAAGAACGGCACCATCGTCACCACGCTGAAGGCAGGCACGGGCCCCACGCCGGGCCCGAAAGACCTCGTCACCGTGCACTACAAGGCGAGCCTCCCGGAAGGCGCGCCGTTCGACGACACGCACCGCGCCGGCAAGCCGGTGACCTTCAAGCTGAACGAGCTGTGCCCGTGCTGGGCGGAAGGCCTTCAGCGGGTGCGCAGCGGCGGCTCGGCGAAGCTGGTGTGTCTGCCGTCGACGACGGGTGGTGCGCCGGTCGACGCCAAGAAGGTGCCGCCGAACGCCACCGTCGTCTTCGAGATCGACCTGCTCGAGGTCGCCGTACCCAAGTAGTCAGCGGCTGAGCGTGCGCAGCGTCGGCAGCCCCGCCACGGCGCCCAGCTTCGTCACCACGTGAGAGCCGACCAGGCACGCGAACCGCGCGTGGCCTTCGAGCGCGTCGAGATCTGCGGCTTCGAGCTCGGCGCGCGTCGCGTACTGGCGCGTGAGGCCGTACAGGAAGCCAGCCGTGAAGCCGTCGCCTGCGCCGGTGGTGTCGACGACGCGCACCTTCTTGGCGCGCACGCGGCGGGTCTCGCCACGAAACCGCAGCGCTGCGCCCTTCGCGCCGAGCGTCACCACGCCCACCACCACACCGGCTGCTTCCAGCCGCGCGAGCGCGGTGTCGACGTCGCGGGTGCCGCAGGCGAACTCGATCTCTTCCTCGCTCAGCTTCACCACGGCGCAGCGGGCGAACAGGCGGTGGAGCAAGCGCTGCAAGACGCGTGGGTCCTTCCACAGGTGCAGCCGGAGGTTGGGGTCGGTGGACGTGATGCGCCCGGCGTCGAAGGCCTTCTTCACGGCGCCCTGCACGGCGGTGCGCGCCGCGGCGTGAATGAGCGAATTGGTGCCGACGTGCAGCACGCGGCTGGGCGGCACGCGGTCGGCCTCGGTCTGACAGAGGAACGTCTCGGCGGCGCGCGTTCGGTAGAACGTGAACGAGCGATCGCCCGAGCGCGTGAGCGACACGAAGGCCAGGCCCGTCTTGCCGTCGGTCGTCTGGCGCAGCCCGCGCACGTCGACGCCCTCTCGGGCCAGCCGCGACTTGAGGAAGTGGCCGAACTCGTCGTCACCGGTGACGCCCACGAGCGCGCTCTTCGCGCCCAGCCGCGCGAGCCCGACGGCGACGTTGGCCGGCGCGCCGCCCAGACACGGCGTCCACTGCGTCACGTCGCGCACCGCGGCGCCGCGGCGCTCCGGCAGGAAATCGACCAGCGCTTCACCCAGCGACACGACGTCCAGCATCAGTCCGTCCCCACCTGTTCCATGAAGTCCACCGAGTTCAGTTTGCGACCGAGGTGATGCGCGATGAAGAGGTTGAGCAGCTCGCGGCTGCGCGCGCGGAGCTCCGCCGGCAACGGCGTGCGCTCACCGGCCTGCAGGCGCGCGAGCGCGTCGATGACCTCGGGCCGCGCCGCGACGCCACGGGGCACGCGCACGCTGCAGTTGAAGCAGACGACGCCGCCGTGCTCGGGGTCGAAGCGCGGGCGATCTCCGGTGACGCCGCCGCAGAGCGCGCACGGCGCGAAGTGCGGCATGAAGCCCGTGTACTGCAGCGCATCGAGCTCGAACTTGATGACCGACGTGGGCCCCGCGCGGCCTTCGTCGAGCAGACCGAGGTAGTGCGCGAGCGCGTCGAACAACGCCTCGTGCGGCTGGTGATCGCGCGTGAGTTCACGACACAGCTCGAGGCAGTACAGCGCACGCGCGATGCGCGGCAGGTCGGTGCGCAGCTTGTGGAACGACTTGATGACGTCGACGCCGTCGAGCCGGCAGGTGTCGCCACGCGTCGAGACCAGCTGCGCGTTGAGGTGCGTCCCGGCTTCGAGCGCGCCCGCGAAGCGCCGCTTGCTCTTGCGAGCGCCCGCCGCGAACGCCGACAGCCGGCCGTGCGCGCGCGTGAAGAGCGTCACGATGCGATCGGCCTCGCCGAAGTCCACGGCTGACAGCACCAGCGCCTGGTCGACGAAGCGTTCCACGGGCGGCGATGCGTAGCACCGCGGTGGTGTACGGTGCGCGCCATGTCACGCATCTCGAAGAACGACGTGAGCGCCGCGCTCTCGCTGGCCGCGAAGCTGCTCGAAACGGCGGGTGGCCCCGATGGTCGCGTCAGCCGCACCGACGTCGCGCGGGCGCTGCCGACGCTGCCTGCTGCACAGCGCGCGTTGGTCGACGCGTTCTACCGCTTCGTCGACGCGCGAGATCTGCGCCCCGGCGCCGCGGTGACGAAGCGTGATCTCGACGAGGCGGTGGCGTTCGCCCGCGAAGAGCTGATCGCGAAGTACGACCTCAACAACAACGGCCTCTCTGCTGGTGAAGTGGCCCAGATGGGCGAGGTCGGGAAGCTGGCCGTCGAGCTGGCGAAGCTGCTGAAGGCCGCCAACAACGAGCCGCTCGCGCCGCCGCGCCTCGACGAGGGCTACAGCGAGCCCGCAGAGATCCTCGCGGCCGGTCAGGTGCCGCGAGACTGGACGCCCGACGTGCACCTCAACGCCGCCACGCTGAACTTCAGCGGCCGCACGTACACCGGCTTCACGACGAGCCAGTCGCTCACCGCCGAGCAACACGAAGTCGCCAACGCGGCGCTGGCCGTGGTGTGGGACCGCGTGCTGCAGCACCGCGCGGACGGCGTCAGCAGCCTCGCCATCTCGCCGCGCGACATGGGTACCTTGAAGGTCGGCGACTTCACGCGCCGCGACGACGGCAAGACCTACCTGGTGGCCGACTGGCGAGACATCGATGACGGCAGCTACACGCTGTACTTCGAGCGCCACGCGAGCGGGCGGCTGCGGCTGGCCATCGAGCAGTACAACAACTGACGCCGCTTCAGCGGTGCGTGTAGCGCAGCGTCAGCTCGTAGACGCCGTTGACGGTGAGCAACGCTGCGACGACCACGATCGCCGCGATGGTGCTCCACAGCATCGATGAAGCGCGCGCCAGCCGCGCGGTCTCGAGCGCCGCCGGGTCGAAGTGTTCTGCCTTCGGCGCATCGGGGATCTCGTGGAACCGGTTGACCGCGTCGTCGGGCGCGAGGCCCACGGCGGTCGCGTAGCTGCGGATGTAGTTGAGGACGAAGACCCGCTCGGGAAACCGCTCGGCCTGGCCGCTCTCGAGCGCGCCCACCAGCGTCGGGGGGATCTTCGTCTGCCGCGCGACGTCGTCGATGCTGAGGCCGCGCAGCTCGCGCTGCACCTGCAGGTACCGGCCGAAGCCGACGTAGTCAGGCTCGCTCATTTCAGGAACTGCGCCTTCAACGCCCGGCAGAGGTCCTTCTGATCGTCGCTCGAGGCCTTCTCGACGCAGGTGTCGAAGGCCTTCGCCGCGCCTTCGTTGTTGCCCGCGCTCGCCAGGCACATGCCGTCGCGCTGCCACGCATCGGCGCGGTCAGGGCAGTGCTCGCGGTAGCGCCCGAAGTACTTGCACGCGTCGGGGTCTTGCTGCGACTCGAGCACCTGACCCAGCTGCAGCTCGCCCAGGCAGTACTTGGGGCTGACCTGCAGCGCCGCGCGCAGGTTCTCGATGGCCGACTTGCTGTCGCCCTTCTTGAAATAGGCCCAGCCCATGTTGCCCTGCGCGAGGTACGGCTCGCGGAACATCACGTCGTTGATCGCCAGCTGGTACTGCGTGATGGCGTCGTCCCAGCGCTTCTGGTCCATGAACAGGTTGCCGAGGTTGTTGTTCGCCTCGGGGAACGGCTGCTTGAACTCCAGCGCCTTGGCGAACGCCGCGCGCGCCTCTTCCAGGCGGCCGAAGCTGTGGTGCAGCACGAGGCCCTTCACGTGCCACGCTTCCGCGTTCTGCGGGTTCAGCTCGAGCGACTTGTCGGCCTCTTTGAGCGCGAGCTGCGGTTCCTTCAGCAGGCTCTGCAGCGCCAGCTCGTAGTGCAGCGTCGATTGCTCTTGATCCTTCTCGCTGACGTGGGCGCAGCCCTGCACCAGCAGCGCGAGACAGAACGCCGAGAACAGCTTCCCCAGCTGCACCACGCTCGGTCGGCCACCGGTGCCGGGCTTCGCGGGCTGGCCTGGCGCGGCGGCGTCTTGCGGAGGCGGCGGGTCGCGCTGGAACACGGCGGCGGTACGAATGAGCGTCTCCTGCTCGTCGGCCGGTCGGCCGCGGAAGTTCAAGTTGTCCATGATGAAGCCCATCGACTCGACGAAGCCGAGGGCCTCCGCTTCTTCGCTCTGGAACTGCTCGGCGGGCACCGTGCCGTTCGACGGCACGTACACGGCGCTCTCACCGCTCTGCGGCATGTAGAGGTACACGAAGACCGCGAAGCCCGACGGCCCGCGCAGCCCGAGCACGAACGCCGACGCCGGCCCCGCCTTGCGGTTGGGGATGGCGAGGTGCGGCTGGTTCAGCGATTGGTACAGCTGAACGACCTGATCTTTGACCGCGGGCAGCCCGCGGAGTCGCTCGTCGATTGAGTACATGAAGCTCCGTCAGCGCGTCGTGAAGCTGAATTCCTGGGTGACGTCGTTGGTGTCCGCGGCGGTGCGCGTGAAGGTGACGACCTGCTTTTCGATGGTGACCTGATCGCTGCTGGTCTGGCCTTCGCCGATGATGACGCGGAACACGTGCGAGCGGCTCTGGCTGCGCGGGCGATCGGGGTTGGCGTAGCGCTTCTTGGCCTGGGCGATGATGGTGTTGCGGCCCGGTTTCAGGTTGCGCGTGATGTCCGTCACCAGCTGCTCGTCGCCGTTCTTCACCGTGCGAAAGAACTTGCCGTTGAGGAACAGGTCGACGTCGTACTCGGTCATGCCGCTCGGCGACTGCTCGGTGACCAGGTAGTACTTCTGCGTCAGCGTGCCCGCGGGCTCGGCCACCTTGTCCTGCATGGTGACCTTCTTGACCGAGTAGCCGGGCGCGTCGATCTGCACGTTGCCCTTCTCGTCGAGCCGAACGTTCACCTTCTCGAACGAGTGGTTGGTCAGGCCGTCGACGTTGACGCCGTTGACGAAGACCTCGGCGGCGAACGCAGGCAGTGAAACGGTCAGCAGCGCGATGGTGAGTGACTTCAATGCAGCTTCCTTTCTGCGCCCCGAAACATCAGTCGAGACGCGGACATAGTGCATTCTCGGAACGGTTGGCACTTGAGGGAAATTCGCTTAACGACGGCGCATGTCGTTTTTTTCCCGACTGAAACTTGCGTTGTCGATCCTCTTCGGGGGCGAGCTGCCCCAGCCCACCCTGCCCGCGCCTGTCGAGCCGCCGAAGCCTGCCCTGCCGCCGCCCGCCGCGCCGAAGCTCACCGTCGAGCAGCAGCACGCCGCGGGGCTCTTCCTGCTCGGGCTCTTGCAGCGTGAAGGCCGGCTGCTCGATTTCCTTCAGGAAGACGTCTCGGGCTTCTCGGACGCCGACGTCGGTGCGGCCGCGCGCGTGGTCCATGACGGGTGCCGTAAGGCCCTCGCGCAGTACGTGCCACTCGCGCCCGTCGTCACCGACGGAGAAGGCGCCAGCATCGACGTGCCGAAGGGCTTCGACGCCAACAAGTTCCGCCTGACGGGCAACGTCACCGGCGAAGGCCCGTGGAAGGGCGCGCTCAAGCACCACGGCTGGCAGGCGACGAAGGTGGCGCTGCCCGACGTGCCGACGACCGTCGACGTGAAGGTGTTGGCCCCCGCGGAGGTCGAGCTGCCGTGACGAAGAAGTACGCCATCGGCATCGACCTCGGCACCACGCACAGCGCGCTCTCGTACCTGCCGCTCGACTCGAAGGAAGGTCGCGGCGCAGGTCAGGCGGTGTTGCCGGTGCCGCAGCTCACCGCGCCCGGCACCATCGAGCCCAGGTCGCTGCTGCCGTCGTTTCTCTACCTCGCCGCGGCCAACGAGTTCCCCGCCGGCTCGCTGGGCCTGCCGTGGAACAAGAACCTCGGCCTCATCGCCGGTGAGCTCGCGCGCACGCACGGCGCCAAGGTGCCCACGCGCCTCGTGTCGTCGGCCAAGTCGTGGCTCGGTCACCCCACCGTCGATCGCCGCGCACCGATTCTTCCGTGGGGCGCGCCGGAAGATGTCTCGAAGGTCTCGCCCGTCGACGCGAGCGCCAAGTACCTCGAGCACCTGCGCCACGCGTGGGAGCGCGAGCTCGCGCCGCTGGCCGATCAAGAGGTCGTCGTCACCGTGCCGGCGTCGTTCGACGCAGCCGCGAGAGATCTGACGCTCGAAGCCGCTGCCAAGGCGGGCCTCGCGCGCGTGACGTTGCTCGAAGAGCCGCAGGCCGCGCTCTACGCGTGGCTCGAGGCGCAGGGCGAAGACTGGCGCAAGCAGCTCAAGCCCGGCGACGTGCTGTTGGTCGTCGACGTGGGCGGCGGCACCAGCGACTTCTCGCTCATCGGCGTCAGCGACGCGGGTGGCGAGCTGCAGCTGGAGCGCCTCGCCGTGGGAGATCACATTCTCCTCGGCGGCGACAACATGGACCTCGCGCTGGCGTTCACGCTCAACGAGAAGTTCAAGGCGCAGGGCAAGACGCTCGACACCTGGCAGCTCGCGGCGCTGACCGCCGCGTGTCGCGTGGGCAAGGAGCACCTCTACGAGCACAAGAAGGCCGAGAAGGCGCCCATCTCGGTGCCGGGCCGCGGCGCTTCACTCGTCGGCGGCACGCTCAAGACCGAGCTGCTGCGCGAAGAGCTGGAGCGCGTGCTGACCGAGGGCTTCTTCCCGCAGGTGAAGGTGAGCGACGAGCCGCAGCAGGCGCGCCGCAGCGGCCTCGCGCAGGTCGCGCTGCCGTACGCGCAAGACGCGGGCATCACGCGGCACCTCGGCGCGTTCCTGTCTCGCCAGGCGGCGTCGCTGAAGTTGAAGACGTCGTTCGCGCGGCCCACCGCGGTCTTGTTCAACGGCGGCGTCTTCAAGGCCGACACGCTGCGCGGCCGCGTGATGACGACGCTGAACGCGTGGTTGTCAGCCGATGGCGCTCCGGCGGCGCGTGAGCTGCCCGGCGCCGATCTCGATCTCGCGGTGGCACGCGGCGCTGCGTATTACGGCTGGGTCAAGTCGGGTCACGGCATCCGCATTCGCGGCGGCACGGCGCGCTCGTATTACGTGGGGGTCGAGAGCGCGATGATGGCGGTGCCGGGTTTCACCCCGCCGGTCAAAGCGCTCTGCGTCGCGCCGTTCGGCATGGAAGAAGGCACGCAGGCCGACGTGCCGCCGCAGGAGTTCGGGCTGGTCGTCGGTGAGCCGACGCGCTTCCGCTTCTTCTCGTCGTCGACTCGGCGCGACGACAAGGTCGGCGATTCCCTCGACGACGCCGACGGCTCGAAGGAGCTGGAAGAGCTGCCGCCCATCGAGACCACGCTGGAAGGCAGCAGCGGCGTGTTGGTGCCGGTAAACCTGCAGGCCGCGGTGACGGAGCTCGGCGCGCTCGAGCTGCGTTGTCTGGAACGCGCCGGCAAGGGTCGCTGGAAGCTGGAGCTCAACGTCCGCCAGGACTGACGTCACATGGCTCGCTACGTCGTCGGCATCGATCTCGGCACGTCGAACTGTGCTGTGGCGTTCACGGAACCCGGCGCGGGCGCTTCGGCGCGCGTGGAAGACTTCGCCGTGCCGCAGCTGGTGCGGCCGGGTGAGGTCGCGCCACGGCCGCTCTTGCCATCGGTGGTCTACGCGCCGCTGCCGCAAGAATTCCCCGAGGGCTCGCTCGCGCTCCCGTGGGGCGGGCCGACGAAGGTGACGGGTGAGTTCGCGCGCTGGCAGGCCGGGCGCGTGCCGGGCCGCGTGGTGACGAGCGCGAAGTCGTGGCTGATTCACCAGGGCGTCGATCGCCAGGCCGACATTCTTCCGTGGGGCGCGACGAGCGACGTGCCGCGCATGTCGCCGGTGGCGGCGCAGGCCGCGCTGCTGCGACACATCGCCGACGCGTGGAACCACGCGCACCCCGACGCGCCGTTGGCTCAGCAGGAGGTCGTCTTGACCATTCCTGCGTCGTTCGACGAAGCGGCGCGCGCGCTGACGCTGCAGGCCGCACGCGACGCGGGCTACGAGCTGCAGAAGTTGTCGCTGCTCGAGGAGCCGCAGGCGGCGTTCTACGACTTCACGTCGCGCAACCGCGACGGGCTGGCGAAGGCGCTGGCAGACGTGAAGCTGGTGTTGGTCGTCGACGTGGGCGGCGGCACGACGGACTTCTCGCTGGTGCAGGTGGCGATGCTGCCGGAAGGCCCGGCGCTGCGGCGCGTGGCGGTCGGCGAGCACGTCTTGCTCGGCGGCGACAACATGGACGCGGCGCTCGCGCGGCTCATCGAGAGCAAGAGCGGCGCGAAGCTGAACGGCGCGCAGTGGGCGCAGGCCATCGCGGTCGCGCGACAGGTGAAAGAAGACTCCCTCGCCCCGCGTGCGGGGAGAGGGGCGAGCGACACGGAAGAGGCAGGGAGAGGTGAGTCGATCAAGATCACCCTCGCCTCCTCGGGCAGCAAGCTCATCGGCGGCACGGTGTCCGCCGAGCTCACGCGCGACGAGATCATCGACGTCACCGTGCGTGGCTTCTTCCCGACGGTGACCGCCGACTCGGTACCGACCGTCGCCAAGCGCGGCGCCGTCGTCGAGCTTGGGCTCCCCTACGCGAGCGACGCGGCCATCACACGTCACGTGGTGGCGTTCTTGCGCAGCCACGTCGGCGAGCGCGTCGGCCTCACGCGGCCCGACGCGATCCTGCTCAACGGCGGCGTCTTCAACTCGCCGGTCCTCACGCAGGCGCTCATCGACTCGGTCTCGAACGTCTGGCCCGAGCAGCCGAAGATCCCCCTGCTGCCGCACGACTCGCTCGATCTCGCGGTCGCGCGCGGCGCGGCGTACTCAGGCCTCGCCCGCAAGGCGCTGGGCAAGAAGATCGGCGGCGGCGCCCCGCGCGCGTTCTACGTCGCGGTCAGCGACACGCAGGCCGTGTGCCTCGTGCCGCGCGGCCTCGAAGAAGGCGAGACCGTCGACCTCAAGGACCGCACCTTCACCCTGACGCTCGGGAAGCCGGTGCAGCTGCAGCTCTTCTCGACCACCGCCGATCGCCTCGACAAGCCGGGTGACGTGGTGAGCATCGACGACGCGCTCAAGGCGCTACCGCCGATTCACACCATTCTCTCTGGCGCCAAAGGCTCGACCGCGCAGGTGCACCTCGTGTGCACGCTCACCGAGGTCGGCACGCTGGCGCTCTCGTGCGTCGCGGGCGAGCAGCGGTGGCGGCTCGAGTTCGAGCTCCGTGGCGCAGCGAAGTCGAAGACGCTCACCGTCACCGAGTCGATGCCCGCGCGCTTCTCGGAAGCGACGCTGGAGGTCGAGCGCGTCTTCGGCACCAAGCCGTTGCCGGTCGAACCGAAAGACGTGAAGAACCTGTTCCGCACGCTCGAGAAGATCCTCGGGCCCCGCGAGCAGTGGACGGTGCCGGTGCTGCGCGAGCTGTGGACCCCGTTGTGGGCCGGCGTGGGCAAGCGTCGTCGGTCGGCGGAGCACGAGAAGGTGATGTTCCAGCTGCTGGGCTACTCGCTGCGGCCCGGCGTCGGGTACCCGCTCGACGACTGGCGCGTGTCGCAGACGTTCACCATCTTCAAGGACGTCCTCACCAACCACGGCGAGCAGCCCATCTGGCTCGAGTTCTGGGTCTTGTGGCGTCGCATCGCCAGTGGTCTCGACGAGGCCGCGCAGCTCGCCATCTGGAAGCTCCTGCAGCCGACGTTGCTGCGTCAGGTGCCGGTGGGGTTGCCGCCGCCGAAAGAGAAGCTCAAGGGCGTGCAGCCGCAGGGCCTCGAAGAGATGGTGCGCTGCGCGGCGTCGCTCGAGCTGCTGCTGCCCGAAGACAAGGCGCTGCTCGGCGGGTGGGTCGTCTCGCGCCTCGAGTCGAAGGACACCGCTGGCGGGCCGTGGGCGTGGGCACTCGGTCGTCTGGGCGCGCGGCTGCCTGTCTACGGCGCCGCACACCGCGTGGTGCCGATGGAGACAGCGTCGGCGTGGGTCGAGGTGCTGCTGAAGTTGGACTTCAAACGACACGACGGCGCGCGGTTCGCGTTGACGCAGCTGGCGCGCAAGACGGGCGATCGTTCCCGCGATCTCGACGACGCGTTGCGGGCTCGCGTGCTGGACGCGTTGAAAGACGCACCCGACGCCTGGAAGCAGCTCGTGGCCGAGGTGGTTCAACTGTCAGTTGACGACGAAGCGCGCGCGTTGGGCGACACCCTGCCCGCGGGCCTGTCGCTCTGACTCGGAGCCCAACCAACACGATTGCGGCAGCCCCTTTTCGGGGCTAGGCGCGTCGGGCCGCATGAAGTCGCTCCTCGACCGCCTGCTGTCCCTGTCACACCTCCACCCCTGGCGCGTGGTGGCTGTGTCGCTCGCGTGCGCAGCTGTCTTCGGCTTCATGTCGAGCAAGCTGGGGTTCCGCGGTGACTTCACCGAGCTGCTGCCCGCGTCGACGCCCGAGGTGAAAGACCTCAAGGAGATCGAAGACCGCGCCGGCGGCACCGGGTACCTGATTCTTCAGGTGCTGGGTGGCGACAAGGCCGAGCGCCGCGCGTTCGCGAAGGAAGCCGCAGAAGAGATCGAGAAGCAGAAGGACGTCGTGCGCTTCGTCGAGTGGCGCTTCGACACCGAGTGGGTCGCCCGCCGCGCGCTGCTGTTGCTCGACACCGACAAGCTGGCCGGCCTCAAGAAGGACGTCGAGGCCCGCTTCGAATACGAGAAGAAGATCGCCAACCCGCTCTACGTCGACCTCGACGACGAAGAGGACAAGCCGATCGACTTCAAGGCGATCGAGAAGAAGTACGCGCCCAAGCGCACCACCGGCGACTACCTGGAATCGAAGGACGGAGACGAGCTCTACATCCTCGTCAAGGCGACCTCGACGCCGGCCAACCTCGACTTCAACCGCAAGCTGATCGCCGAAGTGAAGGCCGCGGCCGAGGGCGTGCGCGACGCGAAGTTCAAGTCGCTCAAGCTCGACTACACGGGCGCCTACGTGGTGCGCGTGGCCGACGACGACGCCATGCAGGCCGACTTGCAGCGCTCCGGCGTGCTGACGGTCATCGTCACCATCATCATCTTGCTGCTGACGACGCGGCGCGTGGCGATCCTGCCGACGGTCTACGTGCCGGTCGGCGTCGGCATCTCGGCGACCATGGCGTACGCGTGGGTGGTGGTCGGTCACCTGAACCCGGTGACGGGCTTCCTTGCGGCCATCCTCGTGGGTCTGGGCATCGAGTACGGCCTGCACCTGTCGATGCGCTACTGGGAAGAGCGCGCCCGCCACGAGCCGCTGGAGGCCATGCGCGAGACGCTGCACGGTACGTTTGGCGGCGCGCTCTCGTCGGCCTTCACCAACGCGGCGGCGTTCTTCGTGCTCGTGTTCGCCGAGTTCGAGGCCTTCAAGCAGTTCGGCAAGATCGCCGCGTTCGGCGTGATGGGCACGCTGCTGGCGACGTACGCGTTCGGCCCGGCCCTGCTCTTCCTCTCGGAGCGCTTCGCGTGGCGCAAGCCCAGGCCCGTGGTGCCGCACAGCGAGAGCGCGCCGGGCTTCCGCGTGCCGACCTTCGTGCTGGGCGGCATCGTGGCGGTGATGACGGTGGCGGTGGCCGCGTCGATGGTCGTGCTGCCGAAGGTGGGCTTCGAGAACAACCTGCTCAAGATGACCGGCGAATCGAAGGCCGGCGAGCTCGAGATCCACATCGCGCAGGAGATGGGGATCATCATGATCCCCGCGATGACGTGGGTCGACTCGCTCGAGACCGCGCGCAAGGTGAGCGGCTTCGCGCGCGAGATCCAGGCCCGCGACGGCGACCAGAGCAGCATCTCGGACATCGCGTCGCTCAACGACCTGCTGCCGTACGACACCGAGAAGCGCATGGCGATCATCGGCGAGCTGGGCGCGCTGCTCGAGAAGCTGCCCAACTCGGCGAAGGAAGATGCGCGCGTGCAGCGCTTCGTCGACATGACGAAGGTGCAGCCGTGGTCAGCGCAGGAGCTGCCGGTGGAGTTCCGCCGCCGCTTCGAGCCGTTCGATCACAAGGGCACGTTCGTCCTCAT
Source organism: uncultured Archangium sp. (assembly GCA_964459885.1). Taxonomy (GTDB): domain Bacteria; phylum Myxococcota; class Myxococcia; order Myxococcales; family Myxococcaceae; genus Archangium_A. The sequence goes on along the minus strand of CAYWON010000067.1, from coordinate 12,557 downwards.
GTTCCCGCGCTTTGGGCTCCACGAGATCACCCGCCTCGAAGACTGGGCGGCCGACCTCAACGCCGTCGGCGCCCGCGCCACCGAAGCAGGCATTCACGCGCCCATCCTCGACGCCAACCGCCTCGCGGCGAAGGTCTTCGTGCTCATCCGCAAGGACGGCCCGTTGGTGATGGGCCTCGCCGCGCTGGTGGTGTTCCTCGTCATCTGGGTGGCGCTCAAGAAGTTCACGCACGCGCTGATGGTGACGGGCCCGCTGTTCGCCGGCATCGCGTGTCTGCCGGGCGGCATGTGGGCGGGCGACATCTCGCTCAACTTCCTCAACGTCGTCGTCCTGCCAAACCTGTTGGCCATCGCCGTCGACAACTCGGTGCACCTCTTCCACCGCTACAAGGAAGACGGTCACGGCTCGATGATGCGCATCATGCGGCACACGGGCTTCACCGCCGTGGTGGCCACGTTCTCGAACTCCGTGGGCTACGCGTCGATGCTGCTCGCGCGCCACGCGGGGCTTCGCAGCGTGGGCCTGCTGGCCATCGTCGGCGTGGCCTGCACGTTCCTGGGCACGACGATGCTGTTCCCGGCGCTGGTCGAGCTCAAGGAGCGCATCAAGGGCCAGGCGCCCGCGCCCCGCCTGCCGACTGCCAAGAGCGAGCGCTGAAGCGACTACAGCTTCTTCTTCATCTCGAGGTGCGGCATGCCCGCTTCCTCGAAGACCGCGCCGTGCGTCTCGTAGCCATGGCGCTTGTAGAACTCCATGGCCGAGAGCTGCGCGTGAAGAATGATGCCCGCCATGCCGCGGCGACGCGCTTCGGCCTCGAGCGCCGAGAGCAGCTTGGAGCCGGTGCCGCCCTTGCGGTTGCTCTGCAGCACCGCCATGCGGCCCACGCGGCCCCAGTTGCCTGACTGGCCTTCGGGCGCGACCGTCAGCGCCACCAGGCGGCCGGTGCCGATGGCGTGGCCACCTTCGAGCGCCAGCACGTGAAAGGCCTGCGCGTCGTCGGCGTCGCGCTCGAGCGACTCGGGCACGCTCTGTTCTTCGATGAAGACGATCTCGCGGATCGCCAACGCCTGAAACAGCTCGCCCTCGTTCGCGACGGGCCTGATCAGGATCTCGGTCGTCGTTTCGCCCGGCATCGCGTGGCCCTATAGAGGAATTCTCCGTGGGTGCCCAGCCTCCCGCGCGACCCTTCGGGCTCGCCGGCTTCTACTTGCTGTACTTCATGGCCACGGGCGTCGCGCTCCCGTTTTTACCCGGGTATTTCAAGACGTTGGAGTTCAACGGATCTCAGGCCGGGCTGCTGCTGGCCGTGGCGCCGGCGTTCTCGATCGTCATGCCGCCGCTCTGGGGCCAGCTGGCCGATCGCTCAGGGCGGCCGGGGCTGGTGCTGTTCGCCACCACGCTGGGCGGCGCGCTCGGGTACTTCGTGCTGTCGCAGGCCACGACGTTCAGCGCCGTGTTCATCGCGTGCTGTGTGCAGGCGACGTTCGCGTCGTCGCTGACCTCGCTGGCCGACGCCCTCGCGCTCCAGCACGTGAAGACGCACGGCGGCAGCTACGCGGCGCTCCGGCGCTGGGGCTCGCTCGGCTTCGTGCTGACGTCGCTGCCCTTCGGGTACCTCGTCACCGTCATCGATCGCCGGGCGGTGGTGGTGCCGTTGGTCTTGTTGTCGTTGGCCGCGAGCTGGGTCGGCGTGACGCTGGCCCGCGCGCCGCGACAGCAGCACGTCGAAGGGCCGCGACCTGACTGGCGCGCCGCGTGGGCGTTGCTGCGCCGCCGTGACCTGGCGCTGTTCCTGTGCGCCACCGCGCTGCACTGGATCGCCTGCGCGCCGTACCACGGCAGCCTTGCGCCGCACGTCGCCGCGCTCGGCCTGCCGCCCAGCGTGGTGGGCCTCTCGTCGAGCCTCGGCGTCGCGTCAGAGCTGGTGGTGATGATCACCTGGCCGCGCTGGGCGACCCGCGTCTCGCCGCGGCGACTGCTGACGGTGGTCTTCGTGGCGAGCGCCGTGCGCTGGGCGGTGATGGCGACGACCACGAACCCCGTAGTGCTGGTCACCGTGGCCGCGCTGCATGGCCTGACGTTCGGCGCGTTCTACCTGGCGTCGGTGACGTGGGTGATGGAACGCACGCCCGATTCGCTGCGCGCGACCGGGCAGGCGCTCTTTGTCGCGGTGACGTTCGGCCTCGGCGGCATCGTGGGCTACCGCGGGGCCGGCGCGCTCTACGACGTACTCCACGGGCACGGGCTCTTCGCCGTCGCGGCGGCGGTCGCCCTGCTGCCAGCGTTGGTCATCGCGGCGCTGCCTGAACGAGCACCGAAATACGGCGAGGGTTCAGCCGTCGAGACGTGAGTGGTACCTTCCCCGACGATGCGACGCGTAACCGCTGCCCTCCTGGTGTTGCTCGCCTTCCCTGCGCTCGCGCAGCGCGACGAGATCTTCGGCAACGGCAAGCCGCCCAAGTACCGCGAAGAGACGATGGACCGCCGCTTCGCCAAGTCGAAGTTCAACAAGGCGCTGTTGGCCGGGCCCGAGGTCGTGCTGCCCGAGCCGGGCTGCGTGCAGCTCTACGGCGGGCTGTTCGTCGCGTTGGCGGAGCTCGCGCCCTACATCCACAAGCGCGACGAGAACTTCACGCTCGACCCCATGCTGCAGCAGGCGATTCAGACCCAGATGACGCTGCCGAACTTCCCGGCCATGGCGTACCTGGTGTCGATGGTGCGGCGGATCATGATCGACAGCCGCATGCCCGACGAGTGGCTCACCATGGCGACTGCGCTCAACAAGACGGTCAAGCTCATCGATCTCGCCAAGCTCAAGATGATCAACGAGCACGTCGACGCCATCGACTCGGCCTACTACTCGATGCCGTTGCTCAAGCAGCGCTACCAGGTCGAGGCGCTCAACGTGACGAGCGCCGTGACCACCGACGTGGTCGCCACGTTCCGCGACGCGTACCTCGATCGCGCGGTGACCTGGGGCGGCGCGACGCTGCTGGAGATCGGCGTCAACCGGCCCAAGGGAAAGAAGAAGAAGAAATACCGCGACGCCGAGGCCGAAGAGCTGGTGGCGGTGCTGCAGTGGGAGCCGCCAGACCCGCGCCGCACCACGCTCGATCTCCTCGCCAAGGCGCCGGTGAAGATTCCGCCCGTGTTCATCTACGTGCGCCTGCAGCCCAAGCAGTTCGCCGACATCGAGAAGTTCCACCGCGGCCAGCGCGTGATGGTGAAGGGCCAGTTCTGGGAGATGAACAAGACCGTCACCGAGTTCGAGGTGCGTGATGGTGTCATCTTCAACGACAACGACTGGAGCGGCGGTGTGCTGCTGGCGCGCCCGGAAGACGTCGCCACCTGCCCCGTCGCCATCAACGAGCTGACCGGCCTCGCGCCTCAACAACCCGGCGGCTTCGCACACTGACGTCCTGTCACGAGACTGGCACCCGGAGCCAACCGGCTGAAACGAAAGGGCCTTTCACTCGGCACGCCTGATGCTTTGCGTCATCGGGCCTATGAAAGTCGACCCCAAGAATGCCGTGGCGCAGGTGGCTGCTTCGAAGGCCCAGCCGTTCAAGAAGCTGCTGAGTGACGCGAAGGCCGACATGAAGCGCGAGGCGCCGACGGTGCCGAACGGCGCGGCGCTGAAGTCGCCGGGGCTCACCACCAAACCGCGCCCTGTCGGCCCGGTGCTCAAGGCGACCACCGCGCAGACGGCGCAGGCCACGAAGACGGTGGGCCACGTGCTGCAGCAAGCGCGCGTACACGCCGATGGCGAAGCGCACCGGCTGGGCGACGTGCGCAGCGCGCACACGCAGACCGCACACTCGCTGCAGCAGGTGCGCACCGAGCTGACCGAGACGGCGCTCGAGCGGGGAGACGCGAAGCTGTTGGAGGTCATCACCCGCGAGCTGACGGCCGACCTCACGCCCGCCAACCACGCGGCGCCTCTCGACGTACTGCCGCAGCAGCCGATCGCCGCGACGCAGGGTCAGCCGCAGCCGAAGGTGGACGCGCCGCCCGAAGCGCGTGCCGCGCAGGCCGTCGCGCTCATCGAGAAGATCGAGCGCTTCGTGAAGTCGCAGCGGCCGGGGCTGGCGCTGACGCTGAACAACTCGCTGGGCGCGCGCGTGGAGATCGAGCGCATCGGCCCGAAGGAGATCGCGCTCAAGCTGGTCGGGATGAACGGGCCCCCGTCGGCCGAAGCCGTCAGCCGCATCCGCGAAGAGCTCCGGGCGCGCGGCCTGAAGGTGGGCGCGCTCTCAGTGGGGTGACGATTACTTGAACGGCGCGGGATCGAACAGCGAGCGCTTGTCGGCCTTGTCCTTGAACTCCTCGGCCTCAGGCAGCGCGTTCTTCTTCTCGTTGATGTTGGGCCACTGCGTCGAGAAGTCGGCGTTGATCTTCTTGTACTCGGCCCATTTGTCCGGGAGATCGCTCTCCGCGAAGATCGCCTTGGTCGGGCACACGGGCTCGCAGGCGCCGCAGTCGATGCACTCGTCAGGGTGAATCACGAGGAAGTTGGCCCCCTCGTAGAAACAGTTGACCGGGCACACCTCGACGCAGTCGGTGTACTTGCACTTCACGCACGGGTCAGCGACGACGTAAGCCATGGCGGTTCCTTAGCGAACCCGATCTGCTCTCGGCAAGAAAACCCCGGCCTCACACGGTGCGGCAGCGCGGCGACCGTTTCTCCTGAGTGGCGGTGCATCTGCGCTACTGTGCGCCCGCTTTCACGCCACCAGGAGACGCACGCCATGTCTTTCACCGCGCTCATTCTCGCCGCGAGCGTCGTCACGCCGCAGCCCACACAGGTTCTCGTCAACCCCGACACGCAGCTGCCGACGTTCGAGGCCGGCGTGTTGTCAGCGCCGCTGCCGGGCGAGCTCTCGGCCGCCGTGCGCACGTGGGCGCTGTCGCAGCGGCAGCACTACGGCCTGCCCGTCGCCTCGAGCCTGCGCTCGAGCGGCGCGTACGGCACGCGGTTTGGCGCCAGCTTCCACCTGCAGCAGACCGTGAAGGACCTCGACGTGTACGAGGCGAAGCTGGTCGTGACGCTCGACGCTGAGCGTCGCGTCGGACAAGTCGCCTCGAGCCTCAAGCCCTTCGTGCGCGTGGTGGACGGCGCGCCGATGACGGTGGGCGACGCGCTCAAGCTGGCCGCCAAGGAGCTGCCGCTGGTGGCGCTGCGCGACGACGGCGTGCCGTACGGCGGCGCGAAGGCCTTCTATTTCCGCGTCGGTGACGACCTGCACCGCGGCTTCGTGGCCAACGTGCAGACGCTGGACCTGCGGAAGAACTGGTACGTCGGCATCGACGCCGTCACCGGCGCTCGCCTGTTCCTGCAGAACCGCGTGCACAACGCGGCGCTCGACGCGCACGTGTACCCCGTGAGCCCCGGCGGTCTCGACGCGGGCGTCGGCGCCACGCCCACGGTGCTGCGCGAGCTGCGGCACGCGGACGGTGGCAGCATGGTCGGCGACCTCTGCGTCACGCCCGAGCTCGACGGTGGCTTCAGCGAGTCGCAGAACGACGGCGGTCAGCTCTGTGGCACGCAGCTGATGATGTACAACTGCTGCCCCACCGCAGGCTGCGACCCCGATGCCGGGCCGCGACGCGCGCAGGGCACGCTCAACTACATGGGCGTCAACGTGCAGTACGACGTGGCGCTGTGCGATCGCCTGCGCCGCGCGTCGAACGTCACCAACCCGTCGGGTGACTTCGTCTACACGCCGTTCGACCCGCCGACGAACACCACGGCGGTGGTGGCGACCGACCGCGCGAACTCCGACGAGTTCGCTGAGGTGCACTCGTTCTTCCACGTGAACACCGTCTACGACTGGATGCGCGGCCTCTCGACGACCGCGGCGCCCATCTACGCGGGCAACCCCACCATCCAGCCGTTCATGATGCGCGACGAGCGCCGCGTGCCGGCGGTGAAGCCCGCGGTGTGGGCCAACGCGATGTTCCCCAACTACAACGAGATCTTCGCCAACCCGGCGTGCGTGCTGTCGCCGCCGTGCCGCGCCAACACGCTCATGCGCCTCGACAACGCGGCGTTCTTCCCGCGCGAGAACTTCGCGCAGCTGCCGCTGCCGGGCTTCGACACCGGCGCTGACACGCTGATGATCTTCCAGGGCAACGCGGCCGACGCGGCCTACGACGCAACCGTGCTGCAGCACGAGTTCGGTCACGGCGCGGTGTACGCGACGGCGGCCATCACCTTCGAAGACGTGGCGCTCGACGCGCGCTCGGCGAACAACGAAGGCGGCGCGCTGCACGAGGGCTTCGCCGACTACATCGCGGCCGCGTTCAACAACCTCCCGCAGGTGGGCCCGTACTTCGGCCCGCGCGCGGCGGCGGGTCAGCCGATGGCGCCGGGCGTGCCGGTCGACGGCTACCTGCGCTCGCTCGACAACCAGAACAAGTGCCCCGAAGTGCTGTGGGGCGAGGTGCACCAGGACGGCATGCACGTGGCCGAGGCGCTGTGGACGGGCCGCACCGGGCCGTTCGCGGGCACTGACAACGGCGCGACCTTCGACGCGGCGTTCTACGCGATGCTCGTTTCCATCACGCCCAACGCTGACTTCGCGCTCATCGCGGCGGCGATGTCGGCCCGCGTGGCCACCGCGTTCCCCGCGAACGCCATGGCGGCCATGCAGATGACGGAGATCTTCTCGCAGCGCGGCGTCATCAACTGCTCGAAGGTGCTCGACGTGAACGCCACCAACCTGCCGCGCCCGTACTTCGGTGTGCCGGCGGCGCAGTCGCTCGGTCAGTCGCTCGTGCCCGGCCCCGTGCAGTTCAAGGTGACGGCGCCGGCCGGTGCCCTTCGCGTGCGCGTCACCGGCTCGACCGGCGGCGGCGGCGGCTTTGGTGGTGGAGCGCCGGCGGTGCGCGTGCTGACGAAGACGGGCGCGCCCATCACCTTCACGCGCGCGGGCAACACGCTCAGCAACGACGCCGAGAAGAACGTCGCGGCGACCGGCGGCAACAACCTCACCGCGACCGTCGACGTCGCGGCGCCGTGCAACTCCGAGGTCTACATCGCGGTCACCGCGCCCGGCGGCGGCGCCACCATCCAGAACCTCAACATCACGTTCGACCCGTTGGTGAACTGCATGATTCCCCAGCCTGACGCCGGCACCGGTGGTGGCAGCGGCACCACGGGCGGCGGCACGGGCGCGACCGGCGGCGGCTCCGGCACCACGGGCGGCGGCAGCGGCATGACCGAGACGCTGCCCAGCGTGGGCCCCGGCAACGTCACCGAGCAGCCCGAGGTGAAGGTCGGCTGCGGCTGCGCTTCGCTCGTCGACCTGTCGATTCCGGCGCTGGCGCTCCTGGGCCTCGCCCGCTCGCTCCGTCGCCGTCGCCAGTAAACGCGGTGTCTGAAAGGTAAACGGCGTTACAAACCGCCGTCCTCTTCTCAGACAATTAAGCATCGGAGGCGCTGCCCTAGTTCAGGACAGCGCCTCTTTGTTTTCCAACAACCGCATGAAATTACACCCAGCTTCTCTTGGCCCGCTCTGTGCGAAGGGCTGCGAAACCGTACGCGCCGTACGGGACGCATCAACCCTTGAAGCAGAGGTGGCTGTACATGAATCGGACACTGGTCGGACTGATGGCGGCGGTGATGTTGGCGGGCTGTGGGATGGGCAACGTGTCGAGCCTGGCCAGCGACGTCGAGGCGCCGACGGAGCGCCCGGCCGCGAGCGAGGAAGCCGCGCTGCGCACGGCGTCGACGTACGACGGCGTCTTCGAGAACGCCGGCCGCGAGTTCAACGTGCCGGCGGCGCTGCTCAAGTCGCTCTCGTGGTCGCTCACCCGCTACGAGTCGATCGCGTCTGACGGTGAGTTTGAAGGCGCGGCGCCCGCGTTCGGCGTGATGGCGCTGTCGCCGGCCCACGTGACGGAGGCCGCGCTCGATGGTGTGACCGAGAGCGCCGTGCGCGCTGACGTCGCCAGCAACGTGCGCGTCGCCGCGGCGTGGCTCTCGCGTGAAGCCACCGTGCAGGGCATCGATCGCAGCAAGCTGCTCGCCTGGGGCCCCGTGGTGGGCGCGTACACGAAGCTTGATGACCTCGCGGGTCGTCAGGCCTTCGTGCGCGGCGAGGTGTACGCGGCGCTGAAGCTGGGCGTCGGCCGGCTGTCTGACGAGCTCGACGTCACGATGGTGGAAGAGCTGGAGCCCGCGGTGGGCGACTACAGCGAGGTGCTGCAGGGCCTCGATCGCGCGCCCGACTACGGCGCCGGTGTGTGGCGCCCGTCGCCCAACTTCAACTCGCGCTCGGGCCAGAACCCGAAGTTCGTCGTCATTCACACCTGCGAGGGCTCGTACTCGAGCTGCTGGAGCTGGCTGACCAACACCGCGGCGAGCGCCAGCGCGCACTACGTCGTCAACACCACCGGCACCGAGGTCAGCCAGCTGGTGCGTGAGTCGGACCGCGCGTGGCACATCTCGGCCACGTACGACTGCGCGAAGAACGGCAACACGCTGTGCAGCTTGAACGGCGCCAGCAGCAACACGCACTCGGTCGGCATCGAGCACGCGGGCTTCGCGTCGCAGACCAGCTTCCCCACGGCGCAGATCGACGCGTCGGCCAAGCTGGCGTGCAGCATCACGAAGAAGTGGAGCATTCCGCGCGACCGCTTCCACCTCGTGGCGCACGGCCAGCTGCAGCCGGCCACGCGCACCGACCCCGGCGCGAACTGGCCGTGGACGACGTACCTGAACAAGGTGAACGCCGAGTGCGGCACCGGCGGTGGCGGCGGCGGCACCTCGCAGCTGATCATCGACAGCAACAACGCGAACAACGATCAGACGCGCGGCTACATCCAGCTCTCGGCGAACTGGAAGAGCTCGGCCAACGTGCCCGGCTACTACGGCTCGGGTTACTGGTACGCGCCCACGGCGGCGGTCAGCGACGGCGCGGCGTTCTTCTTCAAGCTCGACTCGGCGCAGACCCGCACCATCGACGGCTGGTGGACGGCGGGCAGCGATCGCTCGACCGCGGTCAGCTTCGTGGCCTTCAACGCCGCTGGTGAGCGCGTCGGCGAAGGCGTCGTCAACCAGACGGCGAACGGCGGCAAGTGGAACACCGTGGGCACGTTCAACTTCAGCGCGGGCTGGAACAAGATCGTCGTCTCGCGCTGGCAGGCGGCCGGCAAGGTCGTCATCGCCGACGCCGTGCGCGTGCGCTGAACCGTCAACGCGACTGACAGAACCGGCGAACACCTTTGGCGGGTGGCGGTGCGACACACCCGCATGACCACCTACCGTGTTCGCCGTGGTGACACGCTCTCGCGCATCGCTGGCCGCTTCGACACCAGCGTCGCGCAGCTGGTGAAGGCCAACCGCATCAAGAACGCGAACCTCATTCGCGTTGGCCAGCGCCTGCAGGTGGACAGCTTCGAGGCTGCGAAGCCGAAACCGAAGCCGGTGAGCCGCCCTGGCGTCGACGTGTGCTTCGACGGCCGCGCCAAGGTGATGACGCTGAACGTGCACAAGTTCGTGCCGGCCAGCAAAGACCGGAAGGAAGGGCCCAACTCCACCGAGTCGTTCGCGGCGCTCAAGGACGTCGCGGACTTCATCAAGCGCGAGAACCCCGACGTCATCGTGCTCCAGGATTTGGACAACGACGTCACCGGCCGCGACGCGAAGTACGGCGTCAACAAGCAGCTCGCGCGACTCGCGGAGCTGGTCGGCGCGACCGGCAAGGCCATGGCGCCGTGGAAGCACATGAAGGGCGGCAACGGCTACGACAACGCGATCATCACGCGGAACGGCTTCAAGGTTGATGAGAACGTGTCGGTGAAGCTGCCGGTGAACGGCCGCGCGAAGAACGACAACCCACGCAGCGTGGGCATCGCCGACGTCATCGCGCCCGACAAGAAGACGCACCTCAACGTGCTCTACACGCACGCCACGCCGCACGGAGACGCTGGCGCGCAGAAGTCACGCGCGGCGCAGCTCTCGTACATGGCGGAGCTGGTGAAGGACCTGAAAGACGGGAAGCTTCGCGTGCGCGATCTGTCGACCAACCGCATGGTGAACTTCCGGTCGGCGAAGAACGCGTCGACCATCGTCGGCGGCGATCTCAACACCGGGCAGCGCACCGCCGATCGCTACCTCGAGCGCGGCACCGGCCTGCGCAACGTCATCGACCTCGCGAAGAACAAGCGGCGCGCTGACGACGGGACCATCTTGAAGCGCGGCGGCCGCGTCGGTGGTCGCATCGACCATCTGTACTTCTCGAAGGGCACGCGCGTGCGCGACGCGTACGTGCGCACCGTCACCGAGAAGCGCGTGAAGGACCGCGTGGGCGTAACCGATCACCGCGCGGTGATCGCCGACGTGCGGCTGTAGCTCGACGGGACGAAGCGTTGATGGCGGCGCTTCGCGCAGTGCACTTCTGCTGGGTCGACCGGTCAGCGTGTTCGGCGCGGCGACGCCTGACTGAGCACGCGCGACGCGCGCTCGCAAACGAGGCCTCGACGGGGCAGTCGTTGGCGTGACCCGCTCCGTCCTTCGCCTCGACTCGCCGCGTCCTCGTCGTGCGATCCGCGTCGGCCACTCGATCCTGACTCCTCAAGGCCGAAAAGGAAGCGGTGTCCAAAGACATCGGCGGTGCACGTCGCGTCGCGGGCCCCTCGACCTCGAACGAGGTGCGCCACGGGTGTTCTGTGCGCGGAGCTTTCCCGCAAGTGGGAAGAATTCCCCGTCGGTTGGTCCCCCTCGCGTTGATTCGCCGCGTGGTCGCGCGGGCCTGCCCGTCCCGCGCACGGCGTCGGCCACAGGCCCGTCCTCACACCTCGAGCCGTCGGTGTCCGATCACTTCGGCGCTGCTCGTCGCGTCGCGGGCCTCGACGTCAAGCGAAGCGGCGCGACGGCGTTCTGTGCGCGGCACTTCCCACCAGGGTTTGGACAACCCACCTCAACGCAGCACGATCACCACGCGCCGATGCCGTCGTCCTTCTTCGTTTCGGGCACGCCGGCGTCTGCCGCCTCGACGGGCGCGGCCTTCTTCGCCGTCGCCTTCTCGACGACCTCGCGCACCTGCTTCCACGTCTTGAGCGCCTCATCGTTCGCCGGGTCGCGCAGCTCTTCTTTCACCGCCAACGACTGGTGCTCCGACGTGATGTTCCACACGCCGTCCTCTTCAGACACCGTCCACAAGAAGCGGAACGCCGGGAACACCTGCTGCTTCTTGCCCGTGCCCTGACGCTGCACGACGACCGCCGCCGCCCAGCCCGACTTGCCGCCGGGCGCGAGCTTCACCGCGAGGTTTCCGTCGAGCTTCCACGCGTAGCCGGCCTTCTTGATGGCGCCGAGCTGCGGCTTGATGGCGTCCTTGAACGCCTTGCCGCCAATGAAGACCTCCGCCGGTGACGTGCCGAGCTGCACGAACTCGGTTCGCTCGCTGGTGCGGTCGACCTTCACGGCGTAGTCGTCCAGCGCGCGCCGCACGACACCCACGACCTGATCGGCCTCGGTCGGTCGTTGATTGGGCACGTCGCTCGGCGGCAAGAGTCTCTTCGTCGCGTCGGGCGCGAACACCAGCGCGTCCGGCACGCCCAGCGACACGTGCAGCGCGTCGATGCGCCACGCCTCGCCGAGCTTCACCACGTGCGCCGTCACGCGCGGCAGCCAGACACGGTCTTCCGCTTTGTGCGTCGTCGTCACCTTCGGCAGATCGAACGCCCAGCCTGCCTGCTCGCCGTCATCGAGCCCGACAATGACGTTCGACGCGTCGACCCGAATCGCGTCACCCGACAAGCCGATGGGCAACAGCTGCTGGCGCAGACGATCGCCGACCAACGCCCCGCTCCACGTGTCTGCGGGCCCGAGGCCGAACACCAGCGCGTCTTCCGTGAAGAGCTGCGCGAGCCGATCGCCGTCACCTTCCTTCAGCGACGCGTACGCCTCGGTGAAGACGCCGCGCACCGACTCGGCGGGGTCGACGGGCGGCGGTGGCGCCTCTTTCTTCGGCGGGGCCGTCACGCAACCGGCGAGCACCATCAGCAGCGGAAGAAGTCGACGCACCTGCACCTCTTATCTCCGAACCTGTTGATTGCCCGCTGTCACGCACACGAGACAGCACACATGCGCGCACTGTCACGCGCGGGATGCTGGTGGAAGGCGCTTTACGTTCTCCTGTCTCCTGAGAACGCACACGACCCCGCAAGTGGAGCATGGAATCGCGACAGTCGCGGTCCGCGCGCTTCGCAACGTCGTGAAAACCGAGCGCCGCCGCGTTGGCCCGCGTCGTGCCCTTCTGTCTCCCAAACAAAGTGAAACGAAGGTGTTTCACCCCTCACCTTGGGAGCTGCTCATGAATCGGACACTTGGCGGAGTGATGGCTGCGGCGGCGATGTCGATGGCGGGCTGTGGCGTCGATGACTCGGCGTTGGTGCTGCGCAACGACGACACGCAGACGGAGCGGTTTGAAGGCGGCCAGGAAGAGGCCGAGCTGCGCACGAGCGCGACCTACGACGCGATCTTCGAAGCGGCAGGCGCGGAGTTCAACGTGCCGCCCGCGCTGCTCAAGTCGATGTCGTACTCGCT
>CAYWON010000066.1:31664-33679 GCA_964459885.1 uncultured Archangium sp. | reverse complement strand
CCCGCTTCGCCCAGCTTCCCGCGGTACTGGTTGTTGACCTCGAAGCGGTGGCGGTGGCGCTCCGAGATGTCGGTGTCGCCGTACAGCCTGGCGGCGAGCGAGCCCGGCTTGAGGCTGCACTTGTACGCGCCCAGGCGCATGGTGCCGCCCTTGTCCGTGACGTCCTTCTGCGACTCCATCAGCGAGACCACGGGGTGCGCGGTCTTCTCGTCGAACTCGAGCGAGTTGGCGCCGGTGAGCCCCGCGACGTTGCGCGCGTACTCGATGACCGCCATCTGCAGCCCGAGGCAGATGCCGAAGAACGGCACCTTGCGCTCACGCGCGTACTTCACCGCCTGGATCTTGCCCTCGGTGCCGCGCACGCCGAAGCCGCCGGGCACCAGCACCGCGTCGCACGCCGACAGCATCGTCTCGGCGCCCCTGGTCTCGACCTCTTGCGAGTCGATGAACTCCAGCTTCACCTTGCAGTCGTTCGCGATGCCGCCGTGCACGAGCGACTCGTTCAGCGACTTGTACGACTCCTGCAGCTCGATGTACTTGCCGACGATGCCGATCTTCACCTCGCCCTTGCCGGGGCGGGTGACGGTCTCGACGATGCGCTCCCACTTCTCGAGCTTGGGGCCGCGCGTCCAGATGTTGAGCAGCTCGGCCACGCGCTCATCGAGGCCCTGGCGGTGCAGCTCCAGCGGCAGCTGGTAGATGCTCGAGACGTCCGGCGAGGTGAACACGTTGCCGGTGTCCACGTTGCAGAACATGGCGATCTTGTCCTTGAGCTCCTGCGTGATCTCGCGGTCGGTGCGGCAGATCAGCACGTCGGGCTGAATGCCGATCTCCCGCAGCTTCATCACCGAGTGCTGCGTGGGCTTGGTCTTCACTTCGCCGGCGGCCGCGATGTACGGCAGCAGCGTGAGGTGCACGTAGCAGGTGTTGCCCGCGCCCACGTCGTAGCGGATCTGGCGGATCGCCTCGAGGAACGGGAGCGACTCGATGTCACCGACCGTGCCGCCGACCTCAACGAGCACCACCTCGTGGCCTTCGGCCGCCTGGTGGATCATCGCTTTGATCTCTTCGGTGATGTGCGGGATCACCTGCACGGTCTTGCCGAGGTACTCGCCGCGACGCTCTTTGGTGATGACCGAGTGGTACACGCGGCCCGTCGTGAAGTTGTTGAGCCGCGACATGCGCGCGTCGGTGAAGCGCTCGTAGTGCCCCAGGTCGAGGTCGGTCTCAGCGCCGTCGTCGGTGACGTACACCTCGCCGTGCTGAATCGGGCTCATCGTGCCCGGGTCGACGTTGATGTACGGGTCCAACTTGACCAGCGTGATGTCGAGGCCGCGGTTCTCGAGCAGGGCTCCCATCGAGGCCGACGCCATGCCCTTGCCGAGAGAGCTGACGACGCCGCCGGTGGTGAAAATGAACTTCGTCTTTCGCTGGCGCATAGGCGCGTATGACGTCGGAACGAGGCGAACGTCAACGCCCCTTTCTTGCTGGGTTTTGGACTAGGACCGACTCCCTTTCGCTGTTGATCAGCGCGATGACAGCCGTAGCGTGCCGCCCGTGCGTCGCCGTCTGAGGGAACTGCTCGCGTTGTCGTTGGTCACCGTCTCGTCGTGCTCGCTGCCGCACAGCTTCATTCGCGGCAGCAACGACCTGCCGGCCTTCACCAACGACGAAGGCAACTGGCGCGACGTCGACGTGGTGATGCGCGACGGCGTGAAGCTGAAGACGCACGTGTTGATGCCCCAAGGCGTCGACCGCGCGCCGGTGGTGATGATGCGCAACCCGTACCCGCGCGACGTGCTGTTCAAGTTCAACTGCGGCGTCCTGGTGCGCTACGGCCTGGGCTGCGTCATTCAAGACGCGCGCGGCCAGCGTGAGAGCGAAGGCGAGTGGACGCCGCTCATCAACGAGCCGCACGACAGCGAAGACACGCTCGCGTGGCTCGACGCGCAGCCGTGGGTTGAGAGCATCGCGCTGTACGGCCAGAGCTACCTCGGCGGCACGGCGCTCGCGGC
>CAYWON010000066.1:0-31564 GCA_964459885.1 uncultured Archangium sp. | reverse complement strand
GACGGCCTGTGGGAGCTGCCGCAGACCAGGGAGTTCCTCGCGGTGCCGCCGAAGATTGATGTGCCGGTGCTCTACATCGAGGGCTTCGACGACCCGTTCCTCGAAGCGGGGCTGAGCACCTTCCACCGCCTCGGCAGCAAAGACCGCAGCCTGCTGGCGCTCTTGCCCGTCACGCACATCGGCGGCCAGCCGGGCGCGCTGCAGGTCAAAGACGCCGAAGGCCAGTACCTGTGGAAGCTGCCCGTGCCGTGGCTGCTGCACCACCTGAAGGGCGCACCGCTGCCGTTTCCCTCGACGGGCGTCATCACGTGGGCGCGCAACGACGAGAAGCCGTCGCACCGTGAAGCGTGGCCACCCGCGACGCGTGACGAGTCGTTCGTGCTGCAGGCAAAGGAGGTCAGCGCCACGCCGTGCCCGCAGCGCGCGCTCGGTGGTGAACCGGGCGTCACCTCGTTGCTGTCGTACCGGTACAACCCCGAGAACCCGTGGAAGACCGAAGGCGGCGCGCGCTCGCTGGGCATGCGCATCGTCGGCTTGCCCGGCATGGTGGACCCCGGGCCGCAGAAGCAGACGTGGGACTGCCGCAACGACGTGGTGCGCTTCGTCACGCAGCCGTTGGCGTTCGACACGCGGCTTGCGGGCTCGATGCAGCTGCAGCTGACGGTGCGCAGCTCGGCGAAAGACACGGCGTTCTACGCGAAGCTGGTCGAGCTCGACGCTGACGGCGTGGCGGTGCACCTCACCGACGGCGCAGCGACGCTGCGGCTGCCCACCGCGCGCGACGAGGCCTACGTGCCGTACGAGCCAAACACCGTGCGCACGGTGGAGATCGACTTCATGCCCACCGAGTGGCGGGTGCCGAAGGGGCACCGCGTGGGCCTGTGGGTCAGCAGCTCGAACTGGCCGGCGCTGTCGGCGCACACCAACACCGAAGAGCCGTGGTTCAAGGCCACGGCGCCGCTGTTGGCCGAGCAGACGCTGGAGCTCGGCGGGCCGTCGAAGCTGGTGCTGCGCGTCAGCGAAGAGCGCGCAGCACCGCCGACGACTCGGTGAGGTCTCCGCGCGGTAACAACGGCGGCTGCGCCATGAAGCGCGGCGTCGTGCCGCGGTGTGGCTGCGCGGCGTGCACGATGAACGGGTGACACAGGTAGACGGTGCCCGCCGTGCCAGTCGCGAGCGCGACGTCGCGATGCGCTGACGTCGTGAAGTCGAGCGCACCGAGCGGGAGGCCGTCGTCTCCGTGCGGCGCGAGCTGTTGCGCGATGTCGAGGTGCGAGCCGACTCTCAATTTCGTGGGTGCGTCGTCTTCCCCGACGTCAGAGAAGAGGAACAGCATCAGCAGCGCGCGCCCGCGTGACGCGATGTTCGCGCGCCACTTGAGGAAGTCGGGCTCGTCCTCGAAGCCGAAGCTGGCGTCGATGTGCCAGCCGGTGTCGCCAGGGTCTTCCTGCGAGGGAAAGCGAATGGGGAAGGTGCCGAGGCCGCCACGCGGAAGCCAGCGGCCGGGCCCTACGAGCGCGTCGAACGCGGCGTGAAGCGCCGGCGTGCTGGCGGCCTCGCGGAACATCGGCAACGAGAGCTCGCCGATGCGCACCACGGGGCGCGTCCACGTGGTGGGGTCGTTCTCATTGCAGCCGGTGGCGCGCCACAACACCTGGCGGCACGTGTCGGCGAGCGGGCGGGGAAACGCGCCGTCGAGGCGCACGAAGCCATCGTGAATGAAACGGTCGACAGACACAGACATGAAGTTCTCCTGGAAGGTTCGAGACGTGAGCGTGCCGTCGCGTGCAGACGCAGCGCGGCGGCGGGCGGTGAAGACGCTCAGCGCAGGAACATGGAGAACTTCATCGGCGTGCCTTTCAGCGGCTGAAGAGGTCGGTGATCTGCCCGTACTTCGCGCGGTAGTCCTCGAAGGACTCCTTGATGGTCGCGAACGCTTCTTCGCGGCCGTAGACCTCGGCGATCTCCACGATGGCCGCAGGCTCACCGGGCAGCTGCTTGTAGGTGAGGAAGTAGTGACGCAGCCGATCGATGAGCGCCGACGGCACGTCGCTGATGTCCTTCCAGCTGCCGTAGACCGAGTCGCCCTTGAGCACGGCGATGATTTTGTCGTCGGCCTCGTTCTTGTCGATCATCCGCAGGCCGCCGATGGGGAACGCGTCGACGAGGATGGCGCCGTGCGTGATGGGCTTCTCGGTCAGCACGCAGATGTCGATGGGGTCGCCGTCGCCGACGATGCCGGTCTTGCCGGTGCGCTGCTCGCAGCGCTTGCCGACGCGCGTGTCGCAGAACGTGCGGGGAATGAAGCCGTAGAGGCAGGGCGCCTGGTTCGAGTACCGCTGCGGGCGGTCGAGCCGGAGGATGCCGCTGGCCTTGTCGACCTCGTACTTCACGGCGTCGGTGGGGACGATCTCGATGTAGCTCGTCACCTGCTCCGGAGCGTTCGCGCCGGGCGACACGCCGTGCCACGGGTGCGCCTGAAAGAAGAGGCCGAGCGCCTGCGTCAGCGAAGGAGTCATGTCGCGACGACTAACACGGCTTCAGCGGAACAGTGATTTCAGCGCCAGCTCGAAGCCGGGCAAGAGGGCAGTGGTGAGCGCCGTCGTCGGTCGCGCCGTCTTCCACTTCAGCTTGCCTCGCGTCAGCTGCGTGACGCTCTTCGCTTTCGGGTCGACCACCCAGTACTCGCGCACGCCGGCGTCCCAGTACAACGCGGCTTTGTCGACGAGATCGCGCCTCGCGGTGCCAGCCGACAGCACCTCGATGACGAGCGACGGTGCACCGACGACCATCGCCTCGGTCACGCGCGCGTCGTCTCCACGCAGCACGACGAAGAGGTCGGGCTCGACGACATCGTGCTCTGAGAGTCGGACGCCGAGTGGCGCGATGAAGACCTCGCCGCGGCGCGAGTCCTCGACGAAGCCCGAGAGCAGGAAGCTCAACCGGTTCACGAGACGCTGATGATCGACGGTCGGTGACGGCGACACGCAGAACTCCCCCCTGATGAGCTCGTAGACCTGATTCTCAGGTGCCGTTCTCACCCAATCCCGCCACGTCAGATTGTAGGCCGCGATCGTCTCGGCGACGTGCATGGTGCTGAACCTACCGCGTGGCCAACAGACCGGCGAGGGCGGCCTCGGCTGGGCCCACGTCTTCCGGGCTGTCGACGGCCTGCGTCGGGTGCACCGTCTCGCGACACACGATGCGCACGCCGTGCCCCAGCGCGCGCAGCTGCTCGAGCGACTCGGTCTTCTCGAGCAGCGTCGGCGGCAACCCGGCGAGCCTCGTCAACGTGCCCACGCGGTAGCCGTACAGCCCCACATGCGCCCAGCGCTTGATGCGCGTCTCACCGTCGCGGGGAAACGGCACGTCGGCGCGCGAGAAATAGAGGGCCACGCCGCGCTCGTCCAACACGGCCTTCACCACGTTCGCGTTGCCGCGCTCTTCGTCGCGCAGCGCGCGCACCAGCGTCGCCATCTCGACCTGCGCGTCGTCGAACGCGGTGGCCAACAGCTGCAGCGACGCCGGGTGCAGCGCAGGCTCGTCGCCTTGCACGTTCACCACGACAGCGTCAGGCGCGAGGCCCAACGTCTGCGCCACCTCGGCCACGCGGTCTGTGCCTGACGCGCAGTCGGGCGAGGTCTGCTGCACCTCGCCGCCGAACGACTTCACCGCGGCTTCGATGCGCGCGTCGTCAGTCGCCACGATGACGCGCGAGAAGCACTTCGCTTCGACGCAGCGCTCGTACACCTGCTGCACCATCGGCTTGCCACCGATGGGCGTCAGCGGCTTGCCGGGAAAGCGGGTCGACGCGTAGCGCGCGGGGATGACGGCGATGGCCATGCCCCGCTGCCTACTCACTCACTGCGCGAGTCGCACCTTGAACGGCGTCGCCTCGCCCTGCTTCAAGCGCACGAAGCTGCGCGCCGGCACACGCGCGAAGGTCTGCGTGGTGCTCTGCGCGTTGGGCCAGCGCACGGTGACCTCGTCGGCGCCGTTGCAGCCGCCAAGCCCCACGTGCAGCGCCACGTCGTTCTGCATGCCGAAGTGGCCGTAGCCGCCCGACACCTCGCGCGTCATCGTCAGGTTGCCGGCCTTCACCGTCACCTTGGCGCCGATGGCCGCGCGGTTGGTGGTGGTGCCGTCGCCTTCGAGGTGCAGCAGCAGCCAGTTCGACGCCTCCGCGCGGTTCTCGTAGAGCCGCACTTCGTTGCCTTTGCGCCAGAGCTGCGCACAGTCGCGCGCCGTCGACGCGCCGGCGATGACGTCGAGGTCGCCGTCGCGATCGAAGTCGGCGATGGCGAGGCCCGACATGCACGGGTGCGAGAGGCTCCACGCGTCACGCACGTCGGCGAACGTGCCGTCTTCCTTCTGCGCGAACACCACGCCGAACTGGTCGGGGTAGTCGCTCGCCGCGACGACGAGATCCAGGCGGCCGTCGTTGTCGAGGTCGCCACCGGCGGCCATCAACCCGCCTTCGTTCCAGTCGACGCCGACGCGCGGCAGGCCGAGGCCCGTCGCGGCGTTGCCGGGTCGCGTGAAGCGCGCGCTGCCGGGCGTCGAGACGTTCTTGAGCAGCTCCGACGAGTCTGACGAGCCGCCCGCCCACCAGTGGTGGATCTCGGCGTTGTAGAGTTCGTTCTTTCCGTCGCCATCGAGGTCGCCGCACCACGTGGTGAAGGTGTTTCCGTTGTTGCGCCACGGCTGGTCGTCGGTGCCCGCGCCCCAGTTGGCGCCTGCGGGCGTGGGGCACTGTAGCTGCGACGCGGTGACGCCGGCGCACAGCGCGTTCGACGGGTACTGCATGCACCAGCACTTGAAGAACTCGTTGTCGCGCACATCGACGTTGTCGTCGCCCGCGAAGCCCGACGCGCGGCTCTCGTCGACGAAGCGGCCGGTGCCGTCGTTGCGGTACAGCAGATTCGCCTGCCGCCCGTACGCCGAGAGCAGCAGCTCGGGGGCGCCGTCGTCGTCGACGTCACAGGCCGTCACGCCGTACGCAGGGCGGTGGTTGGTGAACGTCGCGAAGCCGGTGCTGTCGGTGGTGAGGTTGCTCGTCGCCGTGACGTCGCTGAACAACCCGTCGCCGCTGCCCTTGAAGAGCTGCGCCTGCACGCCGAGGTAGCTGAGGCCGTAGCGCTCGTACCAATTGCCCACGAACACATCGAGGCGGCCGTCGCGGTCGACGTCGGTGAAGGTCGCCGACGTCGTCGGCATCAGCTGCGAGACGTCAGGCGTGGTGGCCGACGCCGGCGCCATCGTGAAGTGGCCTTCGCCGTCGTTCAGCAGAATCGCGCTGCGGTCGCCGAGGTCCGTCTGCGGCTTCGTGGGGTCGACGTTGGTGCCGACGTAGGCGTCGAGGTCGCCGTCGTTGTCGACGTCTCCGAACACGGCGAGCTGCGTCGACTTGTATTCGGCGGGCGACGGCTCTCGCAGGTCGAACAGGCCGCTCTGCGTGGCGTCGACGAAGGTGCGCGTGCCGTTGGGCCCGGCGCGGTTCATCAGCTGCCACACGAGTTGGCGACCGCCGTCGGGCAGCTCTTTCTGCGGGCGCCGGTTGCTGGTGACGGCGTGCACCACGAGGTCGGGGTAGCCGTCGTTGTCGAGGTCGGCGACGGTGAGGCGGTTGCCCTGCACCTTGAGGCCGACCTGGCCGAGGTTCCACTCTTCGGTGGCGTCGACGAAGCGCGTGCCGCCATCACTCGCGAAGCACGTCGCTGGGCCGGAGAGCAGCTCGACGGGCACCGTGCCTTCGTAGGGCTTCTCGGGCGGCAACACCGTGACCGCGCCCGTGGAATCGAACTGCGTGCTGCCGGCGGTCGAGACGCAGCCGGCGAGGACGAACGCGGAGAGCAGGGCGAGGCGCATGGGTGGCGCTGCTACCGCCGGCACACACGCGCGCACAACGTGACGTCAGCGAACATCCATCTACGCACGGAGGTTTTCGTTTCAGGTACCTTCCGCGTCGGCGCCGTCACGAAGCGCTCCGATGATCTCCTGAACGCACACTCATCAGTCCCGAGTCGATGGCGCGCCGTTGCGTGCCTCGTGTGCCTTTCAACCTTCAGAGCTCAGGAGCTCCTCATGCAACCTGTCGTCTTTCACATCGCCACCAGTGTCGATGGCTTCATCGCTGGCCCCGGAGGCGCGGTGGACCGCTTCTCGTACGCGGGTCATCACGTCACCGAGTACCTCGCCGCTGTCGCGGGCTACAGCGCGGTGGTCATGGGCCGTCGCACGTACCAGTTCGGCCTCGACCTGGGCGTGACCGACCCGTACCCGCACCTCGAGACCTACGTGTTCTCGCGGTCCCTCACCACGTCTCCCAACCCGCGCGTCACGCTGGTGAACGGAGACGTCGCGCCCACGCTGCGTCGCCTTCGAGACCGCGAAGGGAAGGGCGTGTACCTCGCGGGCGGCGCCGATCTCGCGAGCCAGGCGCTCGCGGCCGGGCTGCTCGACGAGGTGGTCCTCAAGGTGAACCCCATCGTGCTCGGCGACGGCGTGCCGCTGTTCGGCAAGGGCGCGCCGTTCACGTCGCTCTCGCTGCGCTCGACGAAGACGCACGCCTCGGGCGTCACGGTGCTGCACTACGACGTGCAGCGCGCCGCGTAGGCACGACGAGGGATGCAAAAAGCCCGGCCCGCGAGCTATTTGCATCCCTCGGGCTCAAAGCAGCTGACCGCCCGAGACCTCGATGCGCTGGCCCGTCATCCACGCCAGCTCGGGTGAGGTCAGCGCGGCGACGGCCGGCCCGATGTCGTCGGGCTGGCCGATGCGGCCCATGGCGATGGTGGGAATCAACATGGCCTGCAGCTGCGCGTTGTCGCGCACGTGACCGCCGCCGAAGTCCGTCGCCACCGCGCCGGGCGCCACCACGTTGACGGTGATGCGGCGGGGCCCCAGCTCCTTCGCGAGGTAGCGCGTCAGCGTCTCGACGCCGCCCTTCATCGTCGCGTACGCGCCGTAGCCGGGCAGGGCGAAGCGCGCGAGGCCGCTCGACACGTTGAGCACGCGGCCGCCGTCGTTCATCACCGGCACCACGCGCTGCGTGAGGAAGAACGTGCTCTTCAAGTGCACGTTCACAGCGTCGTCGAACTGCGCCTCTGTCGTTTCCATGAACGGCGCGTGCAACCCCGTGCCCGCGTTGTTGACGAGGATGTCGAGCTTCCGGCCCGCGAGCGCGGTCTGCAGGCGCGCCACGAACTCGCCGTACTTCGCGAAGTCACGCACGTCGAACTGCAGCGCGACGGCGCGGCGGCCCTTCGCTTCGATGGCCTTGACCACCTCGGCGGCCTGCGCTTCCGCCGAATGGAAGGTGAAAATGACGTCGACGCCGCGAGCGGCGAGCGCCTCGGCCATGTTGCGGCCGAGGCCGCGGGAACCACCAGTGATGAGCGCGATGCGGTTGTTGGTTGTCATGGGCCTCTTTCTGCGCCCGCGCGTCGCGCCGCGGAAGGTGCGGCGCCCCGACAGACTGTTTTAAGAAACGAAACAATGGCCCTCGAGCTCGACGCCGTGCGTGCATTCCAGAAGGTGGCGGAGCAGGGCAGCTTCACCCGGGCGGCGGCGCAGCTGGGGCTGTCCAAGTCGCGCGTGTCGTTGCTGGTGTCGGAGCTCGAGCGGGAGGTCGGCAGCCGCCTCGTGCTGCGCACCACGCGCGCGGTGCAGCTCACCGCTGACGGCGAGCAGTTCCTCACGCGGGCCGACGGCCTGCTCCACGACGCCGACGAGCTGGCCACGATGTTCTCGGCGCCGAGCACGCTGAAGGGCCGCCTGCGCGTCGACCTGCCGGTGGCGCTGGCCAGAGATCGCATCATTCCCCGGCTGCCGGAGTTCTTCGCCGCGCACCCGCAGCTCGAGCTGCAGCTCTCGGCCACCGACCGCCGCGTCGACGTCTTGCGTGAGGGCTTCGACGTCGTGCTGCGCGTGGGCGCGTTGGACGACTCGTCGCTGCAGGTGCGACGCCTCGGGGTGCTGCCGATGATGAACTGCGCCAGCGCTGCGTACCTCGTGCGCCACGGCGTGCCGAAGACGCTCGAAGACCTGGAGCGCCACTACGTCGTGCACTACGCGAGCCGCCTCGGCGCCGAGTCTCCAGCCTTCGAGTACCGGCTGGGCAACCGCTGGGTCGACCTGCCCATGCGCGCGCTGGTGACGGTCAACAACACCGACGCCTACCGCGCCGCGTGTCGCGCCGGGCTCGGCCTCATTCAGGTGCCGCGGCTGGGCAACGACGACGAGCTGCGCGAGGTGCTGCCTGAGTTCACCTGCGCGCCGCTCGCGGTGTCGCTCGTGCACGGCTACGCGCGGTCGCCGCCGCAGCGGGTGCGCGTGTTCATGCAGTGGCTCGAGCGCGTGTTGCGCCCGCACGTGACGGTGTAGTCGCGCGCCTACCTGCGCCCACTGAACACCTGTCTGTACCGTATTACTGCGGGCTGGCGGGGGCGACGGCGGGCGTGCCGTGGGCCGGGCTCTCCTGCGCGTCTTTCGGCGCGAGGAAGAACTCCCGCGGGCTCTTCATGAAGCGGCGCACCACAGCCCGGACCAGCGTCAGCTGACTGCGGAGGCCGAGGCCGCGCGCGCGCAACGCGATGATGATGGCGAACGCGAAGCTGACGCCGAAGTTGATGAGGCCGACGATGGGGATGGAGAGGAGCGCGAGGAGGAAGCGTGGATCTCCGAAGATGGCGGGGCCGCCGTGCACCGCGGCGTACGCCAGCTGCCCGGTGACGAAGGTGACGTGGCGCACCTCGAGCGGCAGACCGACGAGCACGAACAGCATGGGCATGAAGCCCAGCAACATGCCGAAGCCGACGTTGCCGCCGAAGCCGCTGGCCTGCTCGGTGAGGAAGCGCGAGAGGCGCGTGGCCCGCTGCGCGCCCAGCACCCGGCGCAGCACGCGGTTCGACGCGATGGCGCCCGGCAGCTCGCGCAGCACGAAGTAGTTCTCAGCCGCGCCGGCGAGGAGGCTCGCGGCCCACAGCCACACGCCCGTCCAGAACGCTGAGAACAACGTCGCGCTGAAGATGGGGTGGTGCACGCGGATGGTCTTCTCGGCGTACTCGTCGGTCAGCACGTGGTGCCCGGTGATGGCCTGGTACACGACGCTGATGCCGATGGCGAAGGGCACCACCACGAACACGTTGCCCACCAACGCGGTGAACTGCGTGCGACTGGCGCGGGCCATGAGGTCGACGAGCGATGACAGCTCCGGGTTCTCTTCGTCGCGCTGCGCTTCGATCGCCGCGGCGATGGTGGCCGCGGTCATCGCCGGCTGCTTGGTGGCGAGCGCGAAGTGCAGCAGCTGCATCGCCACGAAGCCCCACGCGTAGTTGAGGCCCACCAGCAGCGCGTCGAACAGCGGCGGCGCGTGCGCGTACCCGATGAAGAACTTGGTGAAGACCATCAGCGCGGTGATGGCGCCACCGCCCGCGGCCGCGTCGAGCATCACCTGCTGCTCGGTGCGCGTGCGCGTCACGTACTTCTCACCGCCGGCGCCAGCGCGCTCCACCACGCGGCGGGCCAGCAAGCGCGTCGACGACTGCCACAACGACTGCAGGCTGCGGTCGGCGACGGTGCCGCGAATCAGCTCGCGCTCGAGCCGCACCAGCGCCAGCTCGCGCGCCTCTTCGAGCCCGTAGCCCAGCGTCGTCAGGTGCGAGAGCCGGCCCAGCAGCGCGCCGAGCAGCTCCAACCGGAACACGAGGTCGATGCTGATGCCCGTGGCGTCGAGGCTGCCGGTGACCTCACGCAGCGCCGCGCGACACGCGTCGATGGTGGCCGAGACGCGCGCCAGTGGCACCGTGGCGTTCTGCAGACCCTTGACCTGCTCCGGCAGCAGGAGAAACGGCGAGCTCGCCACCGAGAGCGACGGCAGGCGCTTGCGGAGGTCGTCGCTGACGCCCTGCATCGAGATGCGCGTGCTGAGCAGCAGCATCGCCTCGCGCAGGCCGGGGTCGAAGGCGCGGCGCACGTCGTCGGTGCCCAGACCCAGCAGCGACACCAGCTTGCGTCGCGTGGCCTGCGGCATGTTGAGCAACCAGTCGGCGCGCGCTTCGGTGTCGAACAGGCGCGAGAGCAGCCGTGACACCTCGCGGCCCACCGGCGGCGCGGGCAGCATGTTCTTCGAGAAGCGGTCGACCGACTCGCGCCAGAAGCCGTAGTGCGTGGGGATGCCGGTGTCGGTGAAGAGGTGCGTCGACGAGCTGCCGATGAGCACCCGCATCACCGCGCTGCGGAGGCGCTCGGCGAACGGGGGAATCTCTTCAGCCGCGGTGATGAGCAGGCGCGTGCGGGTGTCGAGCTCGGTCTCGCCTTCGCGCGCGCCCGGCGCCTTGCCGCGCTCGAACAGCCACGCCGTCAGGTCTTCGAGCCACTCGATGGCGTTGTCAGCGAGCCACGCGGCGTCGACCGAGACCAGCGCGTGAAAGCGCCGCAGCACGCGGTTGCGCGGGTCTGAAGACCCGAAGCGCGTGAGGAAGGTGTTCTTGTCGAGCAGCAGATGGTCGGACACGGCCGGCCACCCTACACACGAAACCGCGGCTACGGCATCGCGCCGGAATCGAGCTCGGCCTTGGGCGAGACCGGCGCGCCGGGGATGACGAGCACCGGGCGCTCCGGCTCTTCAGCCGGCGGAGGCGGGGGCGGCGCCGGGCGGCCCGCGTCGAGCACCTTCGTCTCGCTGGAAGAACGCGACGACGACGTCTCGACCAGCTTGGCCAGCAGCCCGCCGTTGAGGAACAGCCAGCGCGTGGTGGCGCCCGCAGTGCCGTGCTTCGCCTGGCACTTCGCGTCGTCGTTGACCTGCTGCGACGCCGCGATGCCTGCGTCACCCATCGGCACCGGCTCACCGCGCGTGAAGCACTCGCCGTACAGCTTGAGGAAATCGGCCTCGCTCATGCCCTTCCACGGCTCCGGCGGGCCTGCGTCGACGCCAGGGTCGGTGGCGCCAGCGTCCGCGGCTTCGAGCTCTTCCATGCGCGCGGCCTTCAGCGCCTCGTAGCGCGCGTTGACGTCTTCGGTCGGCGTCGGGGCGTTCTTCGGCGCGGCCTCCTTCTTCAGGCGCGCCTGCTCGGCGGTGATGGTGGCGATGAGCGCGTCGGCCTTGGGCTTCTCGACGGCGTCTTCCGGCACGGCGCGCAGCCCGGTGAGAATCGTCTCCATCTCGGCAGACTCGTAGGCGTCCTCGCCGTCACGCGTCACCAGCACCGAGTGCTCGCCTTCGAGGCGGTAGTACTCAGCGCTCGTCTTCTTCTTGCAACCCGAGACGGTGAGGCCCAGCAACAGACAGGTGAGGAGCGCGGCTCGCATGCCCGGCACTGTACGGGCGCGCGGAGGCTTTGTGAAAAACGTCTACCGGAAGGTGTGCAGCAGCCACGGCAGCAGCCGCCCGTCGGTGACCAGCTGCATGTGGTCGAGCCGCTCCGACTGCACGTGCACCACCGGCGCCTTGCGCAGCGACGCTGGCAGCTCGTCGTAGAGCCACGGCAGCACGTCGAGCGTCACCGCGCGCCGCTTGTTCGCCAGCCACTCGCCGCGTTGCTTCGTGTCGTAGCCGACCAGCACCAGCTGCCGGCCCTCGCCGCGATCGAGCCAGGCCTCGAAGTCCTTCTCGTTGCCGTACAGGCCGTCGACCAGCAGCACCTGCTTCACGCGCGGCTCGCCCAGCCAGCCCGCCGCGGCGCGGTAGCCGCCCGAGTGCGCCACCAGCACGATGGGCCCCGTCGGCAGCTTCGCCTTCGTGCGCCGCTCGACCTGCGCCAGGAGCTGCTGCACGTCAGGCCACGACAGCGCGTCGGTGCGCCCGCTGCGCGTCTGCGGCACCACGAAGACCGCGTTGCGCCCGGAGTCGCGGAACTGCGCGGTCAGCCGGTGCTCCCGAATGGCCGCGTCGACGTCTGTGTAGAAGCCGTGGAGGTAGATGACGATGGCGCCGTCGCGCTTGAGCGTTCGCGGCTGCCACACGTGCACGGGGCCCGCGTCGTCGGTGCCGAAGCGCACGTAGCGCCCGTCATCGAGCAGCTCGTCGACGTACTCGCTGGCGGTGGTGCGGCCGATGAGCGCCTGCGCGGGCGTCGGGGCGTCCGCGGCGAGCTGCGCCAACAGCATGGCGAGGACGAGCGTCACTCCTTCTTCTTGGTCACCAACATGTGCTTGCTCAAATTCTTGTCGAGGTAGCCGTAGCGGAAGGGCAGCGGCTTCGCGTCTTTCCAGAGCTTGACGAAGTCACGGTTGTACTCGGCGTTGGCGCCCAGGAACGACTCGGCGAACTTGCCGTACGTCTCCTGCGTGAAGCCCGCGGCGGTGGCGAACTTCGGCGGAATGCCCGTCGAGTCGCTCACCATGAACACCATGTGGCTCAACAGGTAGTCACGAATGGTGCTGAACGCGTCGCGCCACAGCAGGTAGCTGGCGGCCTTGGTCATGGCGACGATACGGCCGCGCGCGTCGAGGTACTTCTTCATGCCCTCGTCCTTGCCGAAGAAGTCGTCAGACAGGTTCTGCGCGAAGTGCCGGTGCGTGATGCGCTCCGTGCCGCCCTTCTTCACGGCGACGAGCTCCAGGTTGTCGAAGGCCTCCGAGAAATCAGGCGCGACCCACACCTTGTGCAGCAGCTTCGCTTCCTTCTTCTCGAGCGACTCGAGCTCGGTCTGCGCGAGGTAGCGCAGCGTGCCGTCGGGGTTGGTCTTCACGTAGCGCAGCGACACCGGCTCGTAGCCGTGCACCGCGAGCGCGATGAGGAAGAAGCACAGCTGGCCGGGCAGCTCGCCGCGCTGGCCCTTCATGAGGTTCTCGGTCTTCGAGTCGTTGGCCGTCAGCAGGCCCGCCGACGTGGCGCGAATGAGCGCGAGCGAGGCCTTGAGCTGCGCCGACTTGATGCCCTTGATGCGGCGCGGGTCACCGGCGTGCTCCAGCGACATCGTGTTGTACTCCTTCGCCTCGGGGTACGTGTTCATCGCCGAGATGAGGTCGCCGCCGCCGAACGGGTAGACGACGGTGGTCGGCAACCCGGCGGGCTTGAGCTGCGCGATGAACGGCTGGGCTTCCTTCACCCACGTGTCGCGGTACTTGCCGATGCGCTTGGCGAGGATGGCGCAGTGCTCGTCGACGACCTTCTTGTCGATGCCGTCGGGCAGCGGGGCGTCGTTGCCGCACGCGACGACGCGGTAGAGCAGCTTCGCTTCGTCGGTGAAATCGAGGGCGGCGGAGGTGGGAGCGGGAGTCTGGGAGAGCGCGAGTGCCAGCAGGGCAGAGAGCATGGGGACGGCGCGCCGCTTAGCAGGAAGGTGAATGCCTGCCACGAAGCGACTATGTGCCGCCGCGCGTGGCGTCCCTCGGCTTGAAGTCCGGCATCGGTCTCGTGGTCGCCAACATGGTGGGCGCGGGCGTCTTTCTCTCCACCGGCTTCATGGCGCAGGCGATGTCGCCCGGGCAGATCCTGCTGGCGTGGGTGGTGGGCGCGGCGCTGGCGCTGTGCGGCGCGCGGGCCTACGCCGAGGTGGCGCGGCTCGTGCCCGAAGGCGGCGGCGAGTACCGCTACCTGTCGAAGTTGATGCACCCGTCGCTCGGCTACCTCGCGGGCTGGGCGTCGTTGCTGGTGGGCTTCTCGGCGCCGACCGCGTTGGACGCGCTGGCCGCCGGTGCGTTCGCGCGCGCGGTGTTCCCGTCGCTCGAGCCGCGTCTGGTGGGCGCTGCGTTGATTGTGCTGCTCACGCTGGTGCACGCGCGGGGCCTGCACACCTCGACGCGCGTGCAGAACGTGTTGGTGGGCCTCAAGGTGCTGCTGCTGGTCGGCTTCGTCGCCGTGGGCGTCAGCGCGGGCTCGCTTGCGTGGCCGACGTGGACGCCTCCGTCGCCGGCCGAGAGCCCGACCGCCGAGCTGCTCGGCAGCCTCTTCTTCATCGCCTTCGCGTTCTCCG
This sequence comes from uncultured Archangium sp., assembly GCA_964459885.1. Lineage (GTDB taxonomy): Bacteria > Myxococcota > Myxococcia > Myxococcales > Myxococcaceae > Archangium_A. The sequence continues at coordinate 17,642 of CAYWON010000066.1, read as the reverse complement.
GGTGGAACGCGGCCGTGTACGCCGCCGACGAGTTCGAGCAGCCCGACAAGACGGTGCCGCGCGCCATGTTGCTGGGCTGCCTCGCGGTGGGCGCGCTGTACCTGGTGGTGAACTTCATCTTCGTCGCCAACCTGACGCCGTCGCAGGGCGCGGTGGTGTTCAACTACGACGCCTTCACGACGCTGCAGGGCCAGTACGACCAGGTCACGCTGGGCCAGGCGGTGATGGCGACGCTGCTGGGGCCGACCGCCGCGAAGGTGATGAGCGCGGTGATGTTGCTGCTCTTCAGCTCGGCGATGAGCGCCATGTTGTTGGTGGGCCCGCGCGTCTACGCCGCGATGGCGAAAGACGGCTTTCTGCCGAAGGCGCTCGGTGGCGAAGCCGGTCAGCCGCCGCGCGCCGCCGTCGTGCTCCAGGGCGGGCTGGCGTTGCTGCTGCTGTTCACCCACGACGTGCGCGGCGTCTTGTCGAACGTCGGCGCCATCCTCGTGTTGTTCGCGGCGTTGACGGTGCTCGGGCTGTTCATCGCGCGCGCGCGCGGCACGAAGGTCAGCGCCGTCGCGCTCGGCTGCGCGGCCGTCTACGTCGTGTCGGCCGGGTGGATGCTCTTCGCGGGCTTCAAGCGGTCGCCGTCGCTGCTGGGCTGGGTCGCGGCGGTGGCGGTGCTGGGCCTGGGCGCGTTCTTCGTCACGCGACGTGCGACGAAATAATCGCCGCGGAAGCGCGTAGTCTGCAGCAACCGATGCGCGTCCCTCTCCTGGTGGTGCTGCTGTCGTGCGTGGCGAGCGCCGCTCCCACGGGTCTCGAGCGCGAGCTGACGACGCTCACCGACGACAGCCTCAACGTGTCGCAGGCGCTCTCGCAGACCACCGAGCTGGCCATCTCGCCGCTCTTGTCGCTGACGGCGTTGAGCGCGTGGAAGTGGTTTCAGACCGACCCGTCGCAGCGCGCGCAGTTGGCGTTCTACGCGCAGCCCTGGTGCTGGGGCCCGGCGATGTTCCTGCTGCTGCTCATCTTCTTCAAAGAGACCGTCATCGCGCGCATTCCCGGCGCCAAGAAGCCGCTCGACGTGTTGCAGCTCGTCGAGAACAAGGTGTCCGGCGTCATCGCGTCGCCGCTGGCCATCGGCGCGCTCGCCACGGCGATTCACCACGCGATGCAGGGCGTCGATGCGCGCGCGGTGTCGGGCCTCTTCATCAGCACCGCGTGGGCGGCTGACTCGGCGCCGGCCTTCGTGGCGATGCCCGAGTGGCTCTCGTGGTCCTTCGCGGTCATCGGCTCGACCGTCGTCTACGGCAGCGTCTGGCTCGCGTCGCACACCATCAACGTGCTCATTCTGTTGAGCCCGTTCGGCGTGGTGGACAACCTGCTGAAGCTGCTGCGGCTGTCGTTGCTCATCGGCCTCGCGGTGCTCGCGCGCTTTGCGCCGCAGGTGGGCGCCGTGGCGTGCGGGTTCGTGGTGCTGCTGGCGCTGCTGACGGCGGGCTACTCGTACCGGTGGATGCGCTTCGGCTGGTCGTTCGCGACGGGCTTTGTGCGCTCGCGCATTGACCCGGCGAAAGACGGCGGCGTGTTCGCGTTCTCTGGCGCTGGGCTGGCGCTTCCCGTGCGCACCACGGGTTGGCTGCGGCGCGAAGCCGGCGGCCTCGTGTTCCACTACCGGCGCGCGTTCCTCATGCCGCGGCGCGTGGCGGTGACGGCGACGTTGCGCGTCGAGCGTGGCCTGCTGCACCCGGTGTTGCTCGACGAGTTCGGTCGCGTGGCGTTTCGTCTGACGCCGCGGGGCCGCAGCAAAGAAGTCGACATCGCCAACGCGCTCGGCGGGCTCGCGGTGGAAGACCTGGCCGCCGTGCGCGGGCTGCAGGGCCTGCGCGCGTGGTTCCGTGCGGTGTTCGCTGACGACGTGCAGGCGCCGCTGGGCAGCTGAGCTCTATCGCCGCGTGAGCGGCTGCTTGAGCGCGGTGAACGTTCTGCGAGGCAGCAGTGCGCGTGCCTTCAGCAGAAGCGACAGGGCTGTGTCGCCGAACTCGTTGAGCACGTCACGCCTTGCGCCCTTGGCGACGAGCAGCTCCACCAGCGCGACGTGGTGCCACTGCACGGCGTAGTGCAGCGCGGTGAAGCCCATGTCACCGGGCTGGTCGATGGGCGCGCCGTGCGCGAGGAACAGCACGACGTCGTCGACGTGGCCGCGGAGCGCCGCGATGTGCAGCGGGCCGTCGTCGCCGTCACGCGCGACGACGCTGGTGAAGGGCAGCGGCGAGGCGTTGCGACGCAGTGCAGCGAGAAGCTCCGGACTCATACGGTTGTGTCGCGGCCGGCGTGAAGACCTGACGCGGGCGTTGATGTAGGACGCGCGCCCATGTTCCGCGCGTCGCCGCTCTTTGTCTCGTTTCTCGTCGTGTCTTGTGCACCGCCGCCGATGGACCCGCTCCCCTTCGAGCAGGCGTCCGAGACCGCGACGCCCGACCCCGCGAAGATGGGCCCGTTCGCCGTTGGCGTGCGCACCGTCGTCTACGAAGACACCGGGCGCCGCAAGCCTGACGGCTCACCGCGTCTGATGAAGACGGAGATCTGGTACCCGGCCGTGCAGAGCAGCCGCGGCCAGCCGACCGTCACCTACGACATCCTCGAGCAGTTCACGCCCGAGCAGCAGGCGGCCATCGGCGTGGGCACCATTCCGCTGCTGCAGACCGCTGCGGTGCGTGACGCCGAGCCGACGCGCGCGCACGGCAACTTCCCGCTCATCGTCTTCAGCCACGGGCAGGCGGCCATCCGCTGGCAGTCGACGTACTACACGGTGCTGCTCGCCTCGCACGGCTACATCGTCATCTCGACGGACCACGAAGGCGGCACGCTCTACGACGTGGTGCGCGGCCAGCTGCAAGAGGTCACCGTCGGCATCGAGACGCGGCCCGACGACGTGCGCGTGCTGCTGAACCGCTTCGAGCGCCTCAAGGAAGAAGACCCGCTCTACGGCCTCGTCGACCTCGAGCGCATCGGCGTCACGGGCCACTCGTTCGGCGCCATCACGTCGATGCGCGTCGCCGCGATGGACAGCCGCGTGAAGATCATCGTGCCGCAGGCGCCGTTCGACGCGAGCGTGGCGTGGCTCGGCGTCGGCATCCCTTCCATCCCCATGCACATCCAGGCGGCGCACGAAGACAAGACGCTGCCGTGGGACACCAACGTGGTGCCCACGATGGTGGAGGTCGCGAAGACCGGAAAGCCGTGGTCGCTGCTCGACCTCGTGAAGGGCGGGCACTTCACGTTCTCTGACCTCTGCGGGTTCGACCTCGCGTCCATCGCCGACCGCGTGCAGTTGGACATCCCCGGCGCCAACGTGAAGAAGGTGCTCGAAGACGGCTGTGGTCCCACCGCGCCGGCCGCCAGCGTCGCGCAGCCGCTCATCAACCACTTCGCGGTCGCGTTCTTCAACGCGCACTTCAAGGGCTCGACCGCGTCGCTCGAGCTGATGACGCAGGCGAAGGCCGACGAGCTCGCGGGCGCCGCGGGTGTGGCGACGTTCGAGCAGAGCAACTGACGCGTCAGTCGCCGAGCAGCGCGTCGCACAGCACTGACGACGGTCCCGGCACGTCGGGCATGTCGTGGCCCGTCAAGACCTCGCCCGTCCGGTAGATGGACTCAAGGTCGTCCGGCACCATGCCTGCCGCTTCCCAGCCCGGGACGTTTTCACCCGCTGCGTCGGCGGCCGCTTCACACAGGCTGCCGAGGATGTCGTCGGTGGTGCCTTCGCCTTCGAAGAGCATGATGACGCCGCCGAGCAGCTCGACCTTCGTCGACTCGAGGTCGGCCCACACCTTGATGCCGTTGTAGCCGCTCGCTTCGCCCGCACGCCCCGCCGCGTCGAGGATGAGCTGCAGCCGGTTCACCAGCGCCTCGGTGCTCTCGTCGGAGCCCACGCCGCCTTCGGGTCGCACGCCGATGAGCTCGCCCGTCTCGCGGTGCACGGCCCAGAACGCCACCACGCTGCCGTCGGCCGGCGCGAGCAGGTGGTAGTCGGCGTACGTCGGGTACGCGGCGCCCAGCCACTGCGGGCCCAGCGTCTCGATGGACGTCGCGTCGAACAACGCCAGCGTCTTGCCTTCGAGGGCGGGCAGCGTGTTGTACGCGAACGTGGCTTCCCACGCGGCGAGGGCGGCGGTGCGCTGCAGCGTGAGCGCGAACGGGTCGGCGCTGCCCGAGAAGACGAGCGTGCGACGCGGTGAGAGCGGCAGCAGGTCGAACCGGCGGACCACCTTCGTGTCCAACACCGGAAGCGTGGCGTGCAGCGTGACGGTGAGGCCGTCGACGAACGTGACGTCGTCTCCCGAGGCGCTGGCCGGCAGCGGCAGCGAGCCGTAGCGGAGCTTCAGCGGCACGCGCCACCAGCTCTGTTCTCGCGCGATGGCCAGGGCCGCGGCGTCGCCAGCGCGTCGCGCGTCGAAGGCGCGCTCGTTCTCCAGTCGCTCGGTGAGGATGTCGTCGAACATCGTCGAGAGCGACGGCGCGCCGGCTTCGACGCCCAACACGAAGCGACCAAAGAGCGCACCTTCGACGGCGTCGACGTCCGCTGTCGTGGCCGCCGCGCTGCCGGCAAGCAACCGCGTCACGCTGCGGCCATTGGTCTCGACCGTCAGGTAGAGCGCGCTCAGGGCAGCTGGCGTCACCGGGACAGTCGGCACGTCGTAGCTCGCGGCGGTGGTGGCCGTGCCGGGTGCGCGGAGCGAGACGCTGAGCTGCCGCGTGGTCGGGCCCGTCGCCGGCGCGCGGTACACGATGCGGTAGTCCCACGGCTGCTGCGCGGCGAGGTAGCCGGTGACGGCGGTGGCGATGCTGCTCGCGGTGAGCCCTTCCATCAGCTGACCGCGCGTCAGCGCCGCGATGCGCTGCGCGACGACGGCGTTGACCGTGCCCACGGCGGCCACGACGGCGGGCGGCCCGCGCACCAGCCGCCGCGACATCTCTTCACTCAACGTGTCGCTGGCGTCCGCGTCGGTGATGACGACGACGCAGCTCGCGCCGACGTCGGTGAACGCGTCGAGCGCGGTCCACACCTCCGACCCGGTGCCGCTGAGCGTCGCCAGCTGTGCGTCGACCGACGCGAGGTCGTTGACGAACGGCCCGGCGACGTTGGGCCGGTTGATGTCGATGGCCGCGACCTGCACCTCGGCGCCGGGGAACTGCGTGAAGACCGCCTGCGCGATGTCGTGACCGACTGTCGGCGCGCCGGTGAGGAACTCGGGTGGAATCGACGACGAGCGGTCGAACAGCAGCACCACGCGCGGCACCGAAGTGCGCGTGCGCCGCAACGTCGCCACCACGCGCTCGCCGCCTTCGCGCACCACGAACGCGTCTGACGCGAGGTCGGGGACCTTCATGTCGGCCGCAGTGCGCGCGCTCACCTTGAGCTCCACGTCGGGCCACGCGACAGCGCTCGCTTCGACCGTCAGCGATGCCACCGAGCTCAGCGCTGCGGCGGCCGTCGGGGGCGGAGGCAGCACTTCACCGTCGATGACGAGCCCACCGCCGTCGGCGGAGAAGACGCGCGTGCCGTCTCGCAGCATCGGCGTGCCGACGGCCGACAGCGCCTCGCTCTGGGCTTCGTCGAGGCCGTCGCCGCGCACCCGCAGCGTCGGAATGAAGGCCGGCGCGTCTTTCACCAGCGTGCGGCGGGCCTCGGCGCGCGTCAGCGGCGTCACGAAGCTGGCGGTGACGGTGCGACCCGCGACGTCTGACGCGTTCCACGTCTTCTCGAGCAGCGGGAAGGGTGCACGCGGGTTGTCGCTGCGCGCGGCCGAGATGACGACGCGCAGGCTGTGCTCTCCCGATGGCGCGGGCGGGTCGACCGGCGTGCCCACGGTGCCGCTCTCGCCGAAGGCCACACCGTCGAGGTTGGGGTTCGCGTAGCGCGTGCCGGCGTCATCGGTGAAGCGCACCAGCGGCACCTCAGCCAGCGCGAGGTCGAACCCGGCGGGCGTCGGCGAAGCGGGCAGCAGCGGGGTGATGGCGTTCAACACGCGGGCGCGCACGCCACCGTCGGCGTCGAGCAGCGCGAAGCCGTCACCCCAGGGCGCGGGCTTGCGCGGCAGCGCGGTGTTCCAGCGTGCGTACGCCGCATCGTCGGCGGCCCACTCAACCGTGCGCTGCGCGTTGCGACCCAGCAAAGGCCTGAGCGTCACGCCCGTCGGTGGCGCGCCCACCACCACGTCGGCTGGGTAGCCAGCCTCGGTGAGCAGCTGCGCGAGCAGCTCCGCGCGTTCGCGTGGCGTGCCGGCTTGCCCGCGCAACGTCGCCCGCGCGCCCCAACGCACGACGCCGCCTGCGCCGTAGCTGTCGACGAGCGAGGGCGGCAGCATCGCGACGTCGTCCCGCACCAACTCGAAGAGCCCCTGCGCGTTGTGCGCGGCGACCAGCGCACGGGCGCGCGCGGGCACGGCGTCAGGGCTCTGGCGCAGCGTCTGTTGCAGCTCGCGCCACGCGTCGAACTCGTCGTAGCTGCCGGCGTCGGTCCCGGCGTCGACGACCACGCCGCTGTCTTCAGGTCTGCCGCCGTCAGGTCCCGGTTGCGGCCCGCACGTACACGCGGCGGTACAGCTGAACATCGCGACGGCGAGCAGCGTTCGGGTGCGCATGCTCCGACCATACTGACGTCGTCACGGGTTCTTTTTGAGGGGGCGCACTTCCGTGTCGCCTTCTCCCGCGGAGACCGTCAGTCCCATGGCTCGAGGCGCTCGCGGAAGAACACCGCGACCTCGGCCTTGGTGACGCCCTTCTCGATGACGTCCAACACCAACTGCGCCAGCTCTGGGCTGGTGGACTTCACCCAGTGCCCGTTCATGCCGAGGAACGCGAGCGCCGCCGCCAGCGCAGTGCGCTTGTTGCCGTCGACGAAGGGGTGATTCTTCACGAGGTGAAAGAGGTACGCCGCGGCCTGCTCCGAGAGAGACGGGTGGAGCAGCTGCTCGAACATGGTGGCGCGGGGCATCGCGAGCGCCGACTCCAGCATCGCGGTGTCGCGCAAGCCGCTGGAGCCACCGAAGCGGCGAATGCTCTCCGCGTGGAGGGCGAGGACGTCGTCGAGCTCCAGGAACTCGGTCGTCACTCGGCGAGCTTCTTGAACGCGCCCGCGTAGGTGTCGAACACGCGGTCTGAGATCTTCTTGAGCTTCGCGTCACGCCGCTTGCTGCGTACGGGCGAGATGAGGACGACCGAGCCGTCGGTGGAGATCTCGAGCTCGGTGTCGCCGTCGATGCCCAGCTGGTCCAGGAGTGGACGATCGAGGACCACCCCGAGGCTGTTTCCGATCTTCGTCAGCCGCTTCTTCATGCGTTCGAACGTAGCGGCGTGCCGTTCTAACGGCAATCAAGCCGCTGTCGGTTCAGGCGTCTGCTCGCCCCACAGCAGCGCGCGCGCCGCGGCCACGGCCTCGGTGCTTCCGGCGAGCGCCACCACATCGCCTTCCGACAGCCGCTCGCTCGCGGTGGGCAGCACGACGTCGCCTTGCCCACGGTGAATCGCCAGCACCGTCGCGCCCGTCAGCCCGCGCAGGTTGATCTCCGCGAGCGACTTGCCGAGCACCGGGCTGTTGGCGGGTACGCCGCATGACACCGGCTCGCCGAGGCCCGGCAGCTGCTGGCGCACGAGCGTGAGCTGATCGTCTGGCGGCTTCGCGTCGTGCGTCGGCTTCGACGAGAGCGGCGCCTGCCCGCGCGCGAGCGCTTCGGCGACCACCTGCGCACCGGCGCGGAGGTGGCCTTCAAAGTCGGCGGCGCGGCGGGCGAACGTGCCCAGCAAGACGAGCAGCAGCAGAATCGCGGTGCCCGCCACCCAGACTGGCGGGAGGAACGGTGAGAGCAGCGCCAGCGCGGGTACCATCACCGACACGCCCACGATGACGCGGAACAGCGCCGACAACGCAGAGCGCGGCGCGCGCGCGAGGTCGACCCGGCCGGCGACGGGCAGGGCACGCTGCGCCAGCGTGTCACCCAGCGCCCGCAGCACGCGCGTGAGGCCGACGCCCAGCGTGCCCATCACCGCCAACCCGAAGGCCAGCACCGCCCAGAAGCTGACGCCGTCGAGCTTGGGAGAGAGCAACGCGATGCACAGCAGCGTGGCGATGATGCAGGCCACGTCGACCAACAAGAGCCGCACCAGCTTCCGTACCGGCGAAGCCTCGCTGGTCGGTTTCGCGGTGCGCAGGCGCTCGAACCAGCTCGAGTACAGCGCCACCCAGGTCTGCAGCCGCGACGGCAGGCCGCCTTCGACGCGCGCGGCGACGGCGGGTGACGCGCGAATGAACGCGGGCGTGATGAGCGTGGTGAGCGCCGAGACGGCCACCGCGATGGGGTACATGAACTCGCCCGTCGCCTTCAGCGAGAGGCCGAGCGTGGCGATGATGAACGAGAACTCGCCGATCTGCGCGAGGCTCAGGCCCGACTGCACGGCCGTCTTGACGCCGTTGCCGGTGAAGAAGACGCCCATCGACACCGCGATGACCTTGCCCAGCACCACGACGGCGGTGACGGCCAGCACGTGCGGCCACCACTGCAGCAGCGCGGCGGGGTCCAGCAGCATGCCCACCGACACGAAGAAGACCGCGGCGAAGAGGTCGCGCACCGGGCGAATCGCGTGCTCGACCGCGTGCCCGTGGCCGGACTCAGCGACGAGCGAGCCCGCGATGAAGGCGCCGAGCGCCACCGAGTAGCCCGCGGCGTTGGCCAGCAGCGAGAAGCCGAAGGCCAGCGCGACGGCCGAGACCACCACCATCTCGTCGCGGCCCTGCTTCATCACCACCTTCATCAGCCGCGGTACCAGCAGGAGCCCGCCCACCAGGAGCGCTGAGAGGAACGCGCCGAGGCGGCCTAGCGTCAGCGCCAGCTCACCGGCCGACACGCCAGCGCCGGTCGCCACGGCCGTCATCACCGCCATCAGCACGATGGCCACGAGGTCTTCCACCAACAGCACGCCGACCACGATGCCGCGCACGGGGTCCTTCACCTTCAGGTCTTCGAAGGCGCGCGCGATGATGGTGGTGCTCGAGATGGCGATGATGGCGCCGAGGAACACGCTCTCGAGCTGCGTCCACCCGAAGAGTCGGCCGGTCATGTAGCCGAGCCAGATCATCGCGCTGCACTGGAACAGGCCCGTCAGCAACGCCGTGGGGCCGACCTTCATCAGCGCGCCCAGCCGGAACTCGAGGCCCAGCGCGAACATCAGCAAGATGACGCCCAGCTCCGAGAGCGCCTGGATGAGTGAGGCGTCGGCCGTCGAGATGAAGCTGACGTGCGGCCCGACGAGCAGACCGGCGACGATGTAGCCCAGCACCACCGGCTGCTTGAGCCGGTTGAAGACGATGGTGGTGACGCCGGCGACTCCGAGAACGAGGGCCAGCGTCACGAGGAAGTCGTGAGCGGTGATCATGAAAGACCGCGAGGTGAGTACGGCGTGAAGCGTTGTGCTGCGAGACGAAAGCTTCAGCTGAACGACGGCGGGCCCTGCGGAGGACATGCTCTCAAGCGCGCGTGCTTCACGCCACGCCAGGCGCCACGCTCGACCGGCCCGGCTCGCGGCGCGGTGAAGGCCGGCGGCGCGGCGAACTCGACGGTCGACAGCGCCGTGACGAACCGCGGCCCGTCAGCGACCGGCGTGGTCGCCCGCTCGACGTGCGCGGTGGGCAGCGCGAAGGCCGGGCGCTCCTGCTTCGTCGCGCGCGCCGTCTCACGCTCGCTCTCGACCTCGTGGGCTTCAACGACCGGCGTCACCAGCGTCAGCGCGAGCAGCATCGCCAGCCCAGCGGCCGGAGACTTCGACGCACGTTGAGGGGGGAGGCGCAGACGCACAGAGGTTCTCCACTAACGACTCGTCGACGGGTCGCACACGGAAAAAGCTACGACCTGCACGCGCGCTTTCGCAGGGGGTGATGGCCACGCGGCGGTCGAGCGACACCTGCCGCGCGCGGTGCCCCACGCCCATGCCGCCTTCCCCCAGCGGCCCTTCGTCTTTGAGCGCGCGGGCGTCGTGCGTCAGGCGCTGCAGCACCTCGAGCGCCTTGCGACCCAGCTCGCCGTCTGACGGCGGCGCGACGGTGGATGACGGGCTGCGCACGAGCGTGTGCGCGACACCGCGCATTCACTCGAACCGGAATAGCGAAGAGCCGTTCTCGCTGTTGGCTCGATCAGAACGCTTTCCACGTGCCGTCAGCGTCTTCGAAGGGCAACACGGACCGGAGATACAAGCGGTACATGCCGGTCGGGTCTTCGACCGGAACGAAGTGAGACCACGGGTCGCCGGTCACGCCGTCCCTGTAGAGCGTCTGGAGCGCGTCGAGCTCGTCGGCATCGGCACCGTCAGCGAGTCGTCCGGCTCCGGCGGTAGAGGAGCCCGGAGGCAGGGCCAGTTCGCTGAGACGGGACGTCAGCGGCCAACGTTGCGGGTTCCGGTACTCAGGGAGCGAGGCGTCGATGCCTTGTTCATTCCGCACCACGACGTACTTGATTGGCGACCGGAGCCTGGTGCCCAGCGCCGCGACAGGCGCGAGCTCAGAACGCACGCTGCTTCGCAGCCAGGCGACGCCCTCCGCCGTATTGACGCCGTGACACAACGAGCCGACCACCAGACGACTCGCGTCGAACCGGTAGGTCTCGACCGGACCATCACAGAGGTTGGTCTGGTAGCGCGCTTCGCCGCCAGGCCAGTCCGCCAGGCGGAGCTTCGCGGCCAGCTCGGCCGCTTGTTCTTCGGTGAACCGGCCCTGCGTCACGTCGCCGAAGCTCGTCGTCTTGACGAAGAAGTCGCAGGACGGAGACACGACAAGGAGCGCGTGGCCGCTCTCGACGAGCAGCTCCGTCTCGGAGCCGATCATGCCGATGCTGTCGACCCTGAATCGAAGCTCCGACGACGGGTCTTCTGTGCAAAGGCGCGCGTCCCTGCTGCAGGCAGTCGCGACGAGGAACACGCACAGCACGAGCCGGTCGCCTGTCATCGTGCGGAACTCCTCAGTCGAGGTTCGCGCCCTCGTCGACCCACCGACCCAGCACGTCACGCTCTTCGTCCGCCATGCCCGTCTTGTTGATGAACGGCATCGTGCGGCTGACGCACACCCGTTCCTTGATGCGCGGCGCCAGCGTCTGAATCTGCGCGGGCGTGTCGAACATCACGTTGTTCGGCGCCACGGGGAACATCGGCTCCGTCGTCTTGGCCGCGTGGCACGACGTACACCGCGCCTGAATGATGGTCTGCACCTGCGCGAAGTGGATCTTCTCTTTCACCGGCGCCGCTGCGCCGTTGCTGGGCGGCGGCTCGTTGACGGCGGCCTCGGTGCGCCGCGCCGTCATCACGAACAGCAGCGTCGTCGCCAGCGCGCCGATGATGACGATGGGCCCCAGCCACGCGGCCGTCGACTTCATCGTGAAGCGGATGTTCATGAAGTGGCGGATGCCCGCCCCCGCAAACATCAACACGAAGAGGATGAGCCAGTTGTGCGGGTGGCCGTACGTGCTGGGGAAGTGGTTGCTCAACATGATGAAGAGCAACGGGAACGTCATGTAGTTGTTGTGGATGCTGCGCTGCTTGGCCTTCTTGTTGAGCGCGAAGTCCTGTTCCTGACCTGACTCTGTCGCGGCCACCAGCTTGCGCTGCGACGGCACGATGACCATCCACACGTTGCCGGTCATCACCGTGCCCAACAAGACGCCCACGTGCAGGTACGCCGCGCGGCCCGAGAAGACCTGCGTGTAGAAGAACGCGAGCCCCAGCAGCATGGCGATCGACAAGATGCCCGCCACGCCCGGGAGCTTCGGCCCCAGCACGCGCCACGACACGTCGTAGACGAGCCACGCGGCGACCAGTGAGCCCACCGAGATGCCGACGGCCTGCGGGAGACCGAGCGCCTTCACCGACGGGTCAATCAGGAACGCGCCGCCGTTCATGTAATAGACGACGACCAGCAGCCCGATGCCCGAGGCCCAGGTGGTGAAGTTCTGCCACTTGAACCAGTGCAGTCGCTCCGGCATCTGCCCGGGCGCCAGCTGCTTCTTCTCGACCTCGTAGAAGCCACCGGAGTGGACCATCCACATCTTGCCTTCGTAGCCGGGCTCGTTGGCCCGCTCGGGCGGCTTCTCGAGGTTGCGGTCGAGCCAGTTGAAGAGCATCGAGTTGCCGATCCACATGATGCCGGCGATCAGGTGGACCCAGCGGACGCCCAGGTCGAGGAACTCGTGGAGACTCACAGCGGGCGAATGTACCCAAGGGCAGCCCGCTCCGAGCCGCTTTCAGTAGCTCGGTCGCTCTTCTGCGTTGGTCGGCGTGGCCCGCGCGGTGTTGCCGACGGCGGCGCGCACCCGCACCCACCAGTAGTCGGGCGCCCGGTGGTTGAGCCGCAAGATGGACGCCCGCGTCGCCGCGCCCAGTATCGGGTCACCGGCCGCGTCTTGCGCCAGCGAGAGGTCGAGTCGGCAGGTGTCGCTCGCCTCCGCGCACTCGCCGAACGCCGACGCCGCCAGTCGCGGGTCCTTCTTGGCCAGCGCGATGACGCCGCGCGCGTGGGCGATGGCGGCTTGCCCCGTCAGGTTGTTGGGCCGCGCCTCGACGACGCTGCGCAGCTGCGTGACTGACTTCTCTGCAGCGGCGATCCGGCCCAGCTTCGCCTGACTCTCGGCGAGGCCCTGCAGGCGCGCCGTCTCGAGGCCCAGGCGCTGGCCGTCGTTGAGCGTCGGCGTCTTCTTTCCTCCCGCCGCCGTGAAGGTCTTGAGCGCGTCGGCGTCGCGACCCAGCAACAGCTGGAACTGGCCCTTGAGCAACATCGCCTCGGCAGCGCGCAGCTCCAGCTTCGCGCGGCGCGCGTCGGCTTCGGCGTCGTCGAGCGCCGTCAGCGCTTCGCTCGGCTCGTTGCTGGCGAGGTAGCTCCACGCGGTCCACTGCATCAGCTTCAGGCGGTCGTCGAGCTGCGGCGCCGAGCGCCGCGCCTTCTCGATGGCCGCGCGCGCGCTGAACCAGTCGCCCTGCAGCGCCGACACCGTCGCCACGCCGTGCGCCGACACCCAGAAGTTCCCTTCCGAGGCGTCGAGCGCGCGCTGGTACGCGAGCCGCGCTTCGTCGAGCCGATCATCGGCCAGCAGCGCGTCGCCCAACGAGTCGTGCGCGTTGGGCTCACCGGGAGACGCCTTCGCGTAGCGCTGGAAGGCCTTCACCGCCGCCGCGTGCTGACCGAGGCCCACGTTGGCGTAGCCCAGCAGGTTCCACCCCGCGCCGCGGTCGGGTGCGAGGTCGGTCGCGCGCTGCGCCGCCAGCTTCGTCTCGGGCCACTGCTGCAGCACGCCCGCGCGCTGCGCGACGATGAAGTTGAGCTCGTACACCTGCGGTTGCAGGTCGCGCGCTTTCCTCGCCAGCGTCAGCGCGGCCTCGAGGTCGCCCGCGTGCTGCGCTTCCAGCGACTGCACGAGCAGCCGTTCGACCTCACTCGCGGCGCCGCTCGTCTCTCGCGCGTGCGTCAGCTGCGTGCGGCCCTGCGCGCCGGGCGTCAGCGAGCCTGCGTACGCCCACGCCAACGCGCACGACGGGTCGACGGCGACGGTCTGGTCGAACAACTCGCGCGCCTCGTCGTGGTGCACGTTGCTGAACGCTTCCCACGCGCGCGCAAAGAACGGCTTCGCGGCGGGCAGACACGACAACGGCAGTGGCTCGGGCGGCGGCGGCGCGGCGCCCAGCGTCACTGCGGGAAAGAAGGCCAACAACGCCGCGGCACGGGCGAGGGTTCGCATGGCTTCCTCCAGATAGAGAGGTGTGTCAGCGATCTGCGTGCATCACCGATGCCCGCGCGTGCTCTCGCAGCCTTACGTCGTCGGCGAACCGCAGAATCTGCGCTTCAGAAGCAAGCCGTGCGGTAGCCGACGGTGATGGCGGCGTTGGCGTCGGGCGGCGTGGTGAAGACGATGGAGTTGGTCGTCGCGTCGAAGCGCCAGCCCGAGGACTGCTGCATGCCGTTGACGGTCACCGTCGTGTCGGCCGTCGAGCGCGGCGTGCCGGTCAGCGAGAACGTGCGGCGGCGACCGAACACCGACCGGCTGACGTTCTCGAGGTCCATCGCCCAGCTGCTGGTGCAGATGTCGGCCTGCGCGCCGTTGGTGAGGCTGACGATGGCCGAGTAGCGCCCGTTGTCGACGCCTTCGACTGAACAGGTGCCGCCGCTCGCGGTGAAAGGGCCCACCACCGACACGTTCACCAGCTCGGTGAGGTTGTTCTTCAGCGCGCGCAGCGTCGACACGTACGACGCGGGCGTGCCCTGCGATTGCTCGACGGCGTCGGTGACGATGATGACGGCCAGCGCGGCGTCGGTGCGAATGAAGCCGGCGTTGCGCGTCGAGAGGTTGGGCTCGGTGATGGCGGCGTTCATCGCCGCGAACGGCTGCTCGAGGCCGCTGCCGGTGACGCCGACCTGGACGTTCTGGGCGAACGCGCTCGCGACGTTGGGCGTGGTGGGGGTCAGCACCGTGGGCACCGTCGGCCCGCCCGCACGCAAGACGCCCTGCTGCCCGAAGAGGTCCGTGGTGGTGACGCCGATGCGCCAGTCAGACGTCGCGCCTTGCGTCGCCGCGCTGATGAAGGCGGCGAAGTTGCTCGCCAGCGCCGCCTGCTCGTCGGCCATCGAGCACGAGTCGTCGATGACGAAGAGGATGTCGACGGCGCTCGCGCCTTGCGTGAACGAGTCTTGCTGGAAGCCCACGGGGTCCGCGGTGGCGCGCAAGGCGACCGCTTCCTGCGCCGTCTCGCCGCTCTCGACGGTGTTGAAGACGAGCGTGTCGGCGTAGCTGCCCGAGGCCGTGGGCGCGGCGGCGAGCAACAGCGTCGCCGATTCAGCCGGCTGCAGCGTCAGCGGGTCCGTGGCGAACGGCGACGACGTGATGCGGAACGGCGCGGGCGCGGTGCTCACCGGCGACACCGTCAGCGGCACACCACAGGTGTTGTAGAGCGTCACCGCGCGCGAGGCCGACGTGCAGCTCTCCTGCACGAGGCCGAAGTCGAGCAGCGGCGGGTCAACCAGCAGGCAGCGACTGACCTGCAGGTCGACCGGGAGCTCGCGGCTGTCGCCGTTGTTGCCGACGGTGAAGCGCAGCACCCCGCGCAGGTACGCCCCGAAGTTCGCGTCGCCCGGCACCGTGGCGCTGACGACGATGTTCTGCGTCGCGCCCGCGGGGATGACGAGCGCCGCTGTCGCCGGCGCGGTCACGGTGAACGCGAGGTCCGAGCCGGGCGCCATCTCGATGCCGCTGATGAGGCACTGATTGCCCGCGGTGCGGCTGGTGTTCTTCACCTGGAACGTGCGCACCAGCGTCGCGCCGCGCGGTGCGCCACCGAAGTCAGCTCGGTCGGGCGTGACGGTGATGGTGCAGTCTTCCGGCAGGCGCGGGAACGCCGTCATCGGCACGCGCAGCACCGGCTCCTTGCTGTCGTTGGAATAGATGAGGAGGTCGGCGCGGCGGTCACCGGCCGAGAGCGGCGTCAGCGTCACCTCGAACTCGAGGAAGTTCTGACCCGCGATGGCGGGCACGCCCTTCGTCGCGTCGTACGGCGTGATGAGGCCAACTGAGAACTCGCTCGCCCGCGTGGTGGCGTTGGTGGGCGCCACGGCGAACCACGGCAGGCTGCCGTTGCGACCGAGGAAGAGGTTGTTGCTGGTGTCGCCCTGCGACGGCGGCGCGGTGCCGACGTTCTGCACGATGAGCCGTCGCTTCGTCACCGCCGCGCCCGTGGTGCTGTAGGGCACGGCGCCGAAGGTGAACGGGTTGGGCTGCGCGCGAATGCGGGGTCCGCCGCCGGTACACGTCAATGGAATGCGTGCGGGCGTCACCGGCACCGTGCCGAGGTTGACCGTCAGCTCGGCGGTGAGCAGCCCGAGCTGCGTCGGCTTGCACGTCACCTGCACCACGGCGCTGCCGTGGGCGGGCAACACGGTGGGCGCGCCGGGCTCGACGAGGAACTCCGTCGACGCCAGCACGACGTCCAGCGAGAGGTCGGCGTTCGACTGGTTGGTGAACGTGACGGCCTGTGTGGCGCTCTCGCCCAGCGGCAGCCGACCGAAGGTCAACCGGTCGGGTGTCCACGCCAGTGAGGCGTCGTCGCCGGTGCCGCGCATGATGACGGTGCCCGACGGACACAGCGCGCCGCGCTGGAGCGTGAAGCTGGCCTCGTAGTCGCGGGCCTCCAACGGCGAGAAGCGCAGCGGCAGCGACGCGGTGCCATTCGCCGCGACCTCGAGCGGCGAGCTGCCGTCGATGAAGAAGGCCGAGGCGTCGGCGCCGGTGACGCTCGAGAACGTAGACGTCGCCGGCAGCGACGCACCGTTGACCAGCTGCAGCGGCTTGATGACGGCGTGGGCGAGCGGCACGCGGCCGAACTCCACGAGCGGCGGCACGTAGCAGTCGCGCGCGGTGGCGGTGGCGGTGACGGTCAACGTCAGCACTTCATTGCCGGCGGCCGTGCCTTCCAGCGTCAGCGTGAAGCGCGCGGTGTGCACGGTCTCCTGCAAGCTGGCGTCGGCGGCCTGCGGCGCGCGAAAGACGAGCGGCAGCGTGGCGTCGGCGTCGCCGTCGACCTCCAGACCGATGGCGCCGTCGAGCGAGAGGCCCTCGTCACCTTCGTCGCGCGTGACGGTGGCGATGCGCACGTTCTCGAGGCCGAGGTTGCGCACGGGCACCTCGCTCTGGCCTTCGGTGCCCATGAAGACCGGCGGCGGGCTGAACGCGCCGTCTTTCACCAGCTCGGCGCCTTGCACGAAGACCAGCTCGCCGTACCGCGCGCTGATGTTGCCGCCGTCGCAACGGCAGCCGGCGAGGGTGAAGACCGCGAGGACAAGGACGACCCGGTTCATCGACGGGGGACTACACCGCGCCCCGCGACGGCACGCCAGCGCGGTGCCACACTGGCCTGCCCATGCGGTGGTTCGCTTTTGTTGTCCTGATGTTGCTCTCGGCCTGTGAAAAGCCGTGCAACGCGTCGACGTGCTTCGGGTGCTGCGCGGGCAACGAGTGTGTGCCCGGCACCGACCGGCTGGAGTGCGGCGACTTCGGCAACTCGTGTGTGCGCTGCAAGAACACCGAGCGCTGCGTGAGCGCGAAGTGCGAGCTGGCGCCGGTGATGGACGCGGGCGTCGTCGACGCAGGGCCACCGACTGAGTGTCTGTGCGCATCGGCGTGCTGCTTGCCCGACGGCTCGTGCGCGCCCAACAACGGCATCGACGCGTGCGGCCCGGCGCGGAGCTTCTGCGGCACGTGCGCGAGTGACCAACGCTGCGAGTCGGGCGTGTGTGTCGCCGCGTCGTGCGCGGGCTGCATCGACCCGCTCGGTCGCTGTTTCGTCGGCGGTGATGACCGCGCGTGCGGCACCGGCGGCGGCGTCTGCCAGTCGTGCGGGACGGATCAACGCTGCGTCAACAGCGCGTGTCGCTACATCAGCTGCGACTCGACCAATTGCCGCTTCGGCTGCTGCATGCCCGACAACCGCTGCGAGACGAACCCCGGCGTCATGGCGTGCGGCCTCAACGGTGATGCCTGCGCGTCGTGCGGCACCGGCGAGCAGTGCCTCGCCGGCCGCTGTCAGTAGATGTTCATCGGCTGCGCCGACCCCGAGGGATGAAGCATGGTGCCAAG